>JAFGBW010000187.1 GCA_016932965.1 Candidatus Auribacterota bacterium | reverse complement strand
GGATTGAATCAAATGCTCAAAGATATATTAAACTGGGTCATCCAAAAAAACATCATTCCTCCCACGCCTCAACTGAAAGATGTCAATGCGAATCTCACTACTTACGTTCTCCCCTTCCTGGAATGCATGAAAGTCTTTGATTATCTTGGATTTTCCTCTTACAAGGACGGGGACATCCTGGTTCAGGATTTCCTTCTTTCAGTAAAAGATCTTTCATAAAATTGAATTCAGAATAGAGGATCGAGAATTCAGTATGGCTGCGATGCAGCCGTATGTATGATAGAATGATCCAATGTAAAACGACATAAGGGGTCTTTCTGAATTCTAATAAACGGCCAAAAAATTAAGTCTTTGGCAATGAATATTATATTCAGCAAAAAAAGATGCCCGACAGCAGAAGTCTGTAATACTGTTCTCTTTCTTTTATTATGTTTTCCTGTCCATTCTGAAGAAACCAAAGGTGATAATAAATTGAGCTTCCTTCCCAATCCTTCTTTATCTGGAGATAATTCATTTGAAAAAGTCCTTTCCCAACGGCGGTCTGTTCGGAATTTTGCACATGGTTCCCTATCCATTCAGGAAATATCCCAGTTGGTTTGGTCGGCGCAAGGCATCACGGACAGAGGGAATGCATTCAGGACAGCCCCTTCTGCCGGAGCCACTTTTCCGCTGGAAATCTATCTCATGACTTGGGAAGGAGTGTTTCATTATCTTCCTGAAAAACATGCGCTTGATACAATGCAAAAAGGGGATTTTAGGTTTGAACTTGCCAAAGCGTGTTTTAGCCAAATGTTTATAAAAGACGCTCCCCTCATTATTATTTTTTCCGCCATTTTTGGAAGAACCACCTCCCGTTATGGAACAAGAGGAGAAAAATATATTTATATAGAGGCCGGCCATGCAGCTCAGAACATCCATCTTCAGGCAGTCGCTATGAATTTAGGATCCGTTCCTATCGGGGCATTCTCTGATGACAACGTTCATGGTCTTTTAGGACTCCCTGAAAATGAACAAGTTCTTTATATAATACCGATTGGAAAAAAACGGGATTCCGGATCCTGAATTCATGAACAAGAACACGATCATCACCAGCACACAGAATGAACGTGTCCGCTATCTCTGTAAATTGAGGGAAAAAAAATACAGAGAAAAGACAGGCGACATTCTCATTGACGGAAAAAAACCTTTACTCGCTGCCATCCAATCGAACGTGACCATCCGGTGCCTTTATTTTACCGGGACGCTTCGTGACAAGGATGCTGACTTTTTCGACAAAATAAAGTCCTATCCTTCCCAGGAAATTTCTCCTTCCGTGTATGAAAAAATCGCTTATGGGGACTGGAAAGACCAGATTGTTGCCCTGGCCGCCAAACCTTCTTCCGTGAGCCTGGATCAATTAAAAAACAAGCCGGATGATCTGTTTGTCCTTCTGGACAAGGTGGAAAAACCGGGCAATATCGGGGCGGTATTGAGGACCTGTGATGCTCTTGGGTGCGGAGGTGTGATCGTCTGCCATTCGCCGATGGATCTTTATAATCCCAATATCATCAGGTCAAGTCTTGGAACCTGTTTTTCCGTACCGTATCTTCAGGCAACGACCGAAGAAATAACATCCTTTGTCCGAGAAAGAAAAATCCATTGCGTGGCTCTTTCGCCGGACGGAAAAAAAAAGTATTCCAGGCTGCCATACAGGCGTCCTCTACTTTTGATCGCAGGAAATGAACACGAAGGACTGAGTCCTTTCTGGCTTGAGGATGAAAGCCTGGATACCGTCTTCATTCCCATGAAAGGGATTGCGGATTCACTCAATGTCTCGGTGGCATTGACGATGGTTCTTTGTGAAGCTTCCAGATGAAACAAAAATCGGGATGAGAGGATTCGAACCTCCGACTTCTGCGTCCCGAACGCAGCGCTCTAGCCAGCTGAGCCACATCCCGCGATTTAACCCTGATTTTGCACAGGGTTAGCGTAAACCTTATAATAAAATAAATTAGTTTGGAAAACTATTTTAAAAAAAATAAACTCTTTACACATGAATGAGTTGAAAATTCTTTCTTTTTTAAAAAAAACATACAATCCCCTTCACCTGCCTTATCTCATAGGGGATGATGCGGCCCTTCTGCCGGTACCTGAAAAAGGAAAACAATTAGTGATCTCCCTGGATACGCTTGTGGAAAAGACCCATTTCAAAAAAACCACGCCTGCTTTTCAGACAGGACAAAAACTCGCTTCGGTTTCTTTAAGCGATATGGCTGCCATGGGAGCCGTGCCCCTTCATCTGCTTGTTTCCATTGCCGTTCCAAAAAGCAAAACCGGCTTCTGGCTGCGTGAATTATACCGGGGAATCAACGACCGCATCCGACCGTATCGCGTTCTTCTCACCGGCGGTGATTCCGTGGGCAGTCCGCTGACGGTTTTGACATCCGTTATGATTGGCGAATGTTCTTCCCCTCTCTATCGCAAAGGGGCCGCTTCCGGTGATTTTCTTTATGCAACGGGTTTTTTCGGTTACAGCCTGCCCAGCGGGCATCACCTCCATTTTATTCCGCGTATTCATGAAATTCAATGGCTGCGAAAACAGACTCAAATCACCTCATTGACCGATGCCTCAGACGGATTGGCCAGATCCATTGAAATACTGACCACGGATTGGGGAAAAGGGGCGCGGATCGAACTGGATTCTCTCCCCATCCGCCGTCACAAACATCCAACCCTTACGACTCTTGCTCACGCCCTTTTTGACGGTGAAGATTTTGAACTGGTTTTCACCGGCCCTGCTATTCCCTCCCGCACCATCACCAAGTTCCAAAAAAAATTCAAGATCCCGCTTTCCTGTCTGGGAAAAGTCACCTCAGTTCAAAAAGTGGACTATTTTTTCCGCTCAAAAAAGATTCACTCGAAAGGGAAACCGTTTGAACATTTTTGATCCGTTTACAAGCCATTCCCCTGAAGAGACCCGGATATGGGGAAAAACCCTGGCCGGGATTCTTACCCCCGGCATGGTAGTCGGCCTCTGCGGAACTCTAGGAACCGGAAAAACCCTGCTTGTCAAAGCGGTCTGTGAAGCATTAGAAGTGCCCCCTGATACTGTCACCTCCCCCACTTTTACCCTGGTGAATGAATATCAGGGTAAATACAAAATCATTCATATGGACGTTTATCGACTGGAAAGGGCGTACGAATTCGAACTGCTGGACATGAATCTCTTTCTCAGCCAAGACGCCATCATCCTCATTGAATGGGCCGAAAAAGTGCGTCATCTTTTACCCCGTACCGATCTGTATATTGAAATCACCGCCCTGAATGAAACAAAGAGACGTTTCACCTGTAAAAGAGAAAACCCATGATCCGCCTGGCCATCAGCACATCTTGTTCTGACAACTCCGTCTCGGTCTTGTTATCAGATGAACAGACCGATTCATTGTCCTATTCCAGGGACGCATCCTATCCCCGGGAGCAGCTGGTTCTTAAGATAGCTGAATTGCTTCAGAAAAATCAGGTAGACAAAAGACATATCACTGAGATCGGGGTGGATGAAGGTCCCGGCTCCTTCACGGGCATCAGGACCGGAGTGGCCACGGCAAACGCTTTTGCCCTGGGATTAAACATAGCTGTTCATGGCTTTTCCTCTCTGGATCTGATCGCGGAACAATATCGGCTTTCCCATCCATTATTTCAGGACAGATTATGCGTCGCTCTCGATGCAGGCAGAAACCAGGTCTATTTTGCTGCCTATTACGTTCACCCGACTCATATTGAAAAAATCCTGTCCGACGTCCTTTTGGAATCCGTTTTGCTTGCAGGGAAAACCGGAACGGATCCTTTGGCAGGGTTGAAACTGGACCACTTACGCCTTCCCTATACGCCCTTTCAACCCAATGCTCTTTGTTGTCTGCATCTGATGAAAAATCCCTATTTTAAAAATCAGGTTAAAAAATACGCTGTCCCCAATTATATCCGGGCCAGCGACGCGGAAATCTTTTTTTCAAAAAAAATAATTGATCAAAGCGGCCAATCGGATTAAACTTTTTTTTTCCGTGATAATAAAGGCGGAGATGCTTAATCTCATGATTCATAAAAAGGGAGGCTCGTATGTTTGATAAAATCATCCAACGGTTTAAAGAAATCCCCAAAGAAGAAGGCTGGATCATCAAGGTGCTGATCGGAGGTCTGGTTCTTTATATTCCGATTTTGAACGCTGTTTCCTTTGGGTATATCATGGATCTTCTGGAAGACGTGAAAGAAAAGAGGGAAGTAAAACTGCCGGGCTGGCAGAATTTGGAAAAACTGTTCATGACAGGGCTGCCCCTTTCCATTTTTATGCTCGTATTGAGCCTGGTTCAATTTATTATTTCCAGTATCTTAGGTTTAATCGCCTGTATCGGTCCCATAATTTCATTTGCGATCAATCTGGCCATTTTGTTCCTGACCCCGCTCCTTGTTCTCATCCTGGCCTATCGCCTCATTGAGCTCCGTAATTGGAAAGAAGCCATGAATTGGGGGATTGTCCTGGAGGAAATCCAGAAAAACTACAAGGAATACCTTCCCTTTCTTCTGGGTTTTTTAATCTGCATTCCTGTTTCTTTCATTGCCGGATGCTGCGTGCTTTTTGCCATTCCTTATTTCTATGCGATGATCGGCATTTATCCTCTCATGGGAGAAGTCTACGTTAAACTTCACGGCAATAGTGCTGCTGCTCCTGCGCAGGAAGAAGAGAAAAAATAAACAGAGTCCGTCATCGATACTTAATCGGGTCAGTGAATCCGGCCTCCTGAAATCCTTTTAACCTCAAAAGGCAGCTGTCGCAATGTCCGCAGGCAATACTCTGTGGGGAAGGCTGATAACAGGAGGAGGTCAAAGCATAATCCACACCCAGGCTCAGCCCTTTTTTAATGATCTGAGATTTTTTCAGATGAAGCAAAGGGGTATGGATCCTGAATTTTTTTCCCTTCACCCCTTCCCGCGTGCCAAGATTGGCCAACTTTTCAAATGCCTTGATGAAAGCCGGCCGGCAATCCGGATATCCGCTGTAATCAAGTGAATTCACCCCGATAAAAATATCCTGTGCTTTTATTGTTTCGGCCCAGGACAAGGCAATGGAAAGAAAAACCGTATTTCTGGCCGGAACATAGGTCACCGGGATCTCTTGGCCGGACAAGGGAGAGAGGAGTCTGTCTTCAGGAACCTTGATTTTACTTGTCAGGGCGGACCCGCCAAAACACCGCAGATCGAGCCGATAAATCAGATGCCGGCGCGCGTTGAAAAACCGGGCGTTTTTTTTTGCGCACGCAAGCTCGATCCTGTGGCGTTGGCCGTAATCAAAGCTGATGCAGTACAACTCATACCCAAGATCTTTCGCTATGGCAGCAACCGTTGTGGAATCCAGTCCGCCGCTCATTAGAATGACGGCTTTATTCATGGCGGTTCGCGTTCTTTATTCCGGCTCTGAATTGTTCGGCACTTACATACAGGCAAGGCAGGATAAAAAGGGTGAGTGTGGTGGAAACGAGCAACCCTCCGATAACCGAAATGGCCATCGGTGATTGCAATTCCGATCCCTGGCCTCCAAATCCGAATGCCAGGGGGAGAAGGGCCAGGATCTCGCAGACCGTGGACATTAAAATGGGTTTGAACCTGACCTGGCAGGAATGAAACACCACTTTGTCAATCCCGATATCAGAATCTTCCTTCCTGCATTCATTGATGAATTCGATGAGAACGATCCCGTTATTCACCACAATGCCTCCCAGCATGATGGCACCCAAACCTGCCACGATATTCAATGAATTACCGGTGAGAGCCAGGGCATAAGAAACTCCGATGATGCCCAGGGGAACCGTCACCATAATGATAAAAGGCTGCAGAAAGGATTCAAACTGGGCGGCCATGATCATATAGACAAGCAGAACGGATAAAAGAAGCATAAAAATCATTCCAAATGTGGCGGCCTTTTCTTCAGGAGTGGCTTCGATCAAACGGATGTGAACATCTTCAATCACCGGAAGATCCAGGATCACATTCCTGATCTTTTCACGGATATCCTCCAAAATAACGGTATTGATGACATCGGCAGTGATCACAACCATTTTGTTCTGATTGATACGGAGAATCTCAGAAGGCCCCACTCCTTCACTGAATTCCATGACATCACCCAGAAATACACTCATATTCCGGTCTGTCCATATAGGTATATTTTCGATCTGATCCAGGTGCATCCGGTCCTTCTCATCGAGTCTGACTCTCACGGGAATTTCCAATCCGTTTTTATCCTTAAAGTAAGTGGCGATCATGCCTTTAATGGCGGTTTGAGCAGCGATGGATATGTCTCTTGCTGAAAGCCCCAAAAGAGCCGCCCTTTCCTTGTCGACCTTGATTTTAGTTTCCGGCATGGGATCGGAAAGAGTGGACTGCAGGTTGATCAATTCCGGTATTTGAGACAATCGGTTCCACACTCTTTTGGCCTGGCGGTTCAATTCTTCCAGGTTTTCCGACTGGATTTCCACGCTGACCGGCGCTTTAAAAGAAAAAGAGCTCCCCATGCCGGTAGAAGTCATCTTGAATTCCAGATGAGTTCCTGCAGACGTGAGCTTTTCAGCCTGTTGATATATGGAATCGATGAAACGGTTTGTCCGCACGCTTCTTGTCTCCTTTAAGACGACAGTGAGTTGAGCCTGATGACTTCCAAGCATCTGACTCCCTTCCATCGCGTCCGAAGATTTGGAACCGATATTCACACTGACGTTTTCAATATCGGGATTCTCAAGAAGCAGATTTTCGATTTTTCTCACCTCCTTGTCCGTGATCTGGAGTTTTGTTCCGGGGGGGAGTGTGACTTTGATGCCGAATTGACCTTCATCCACCTGAGGGATCATTTCTTTCGGCAGTTTATAAATCAGCAAAACCGCCGTAAGAAAAAGGAATCCCACGACAATAAAATAGCGGACTTTATGCGCCATCACATGATGGAGTCCTTTTTCATAATTCATTCCCAAACGGTCCACCCATTTTTCACATCTTTTAAAAAATGAATATGGGGAGGTTTGCCAATGGATGCGGTAAGTCAGACGCGGTACCAATGTCAAGGCGACAATAAAGGCAACCAGAGAAGAGATACAGACACCGAAAGCCAGTTCTTTGAAAAGCTGTCCTTCTATGCCGGTCAGAAAAATCATGGGTAAAAAGACGGCAACGGAAGTCAGCGTTGAAGCAAACAAGGACGCCCATATCTGGGAAACACCTTCCACGGCTGCTTCTTTCGGGGGGAGCCCTTCTTTCTGATTCTTTCTGACCGTGTTTTCTATGGATGCGATGGCGCTGTCGATCAGCATGCCCACGCCGAGCGCCAAACCGCCCAGGGACATCATGTTGATGGAAATGCCGGAAAAATACATGAAAATGAGCGTGGCAATCAAAGACACGGGAATCGTGATCATGACGATGGCAGAGGCATAGAACGACTGAAGGAAAAACAATAATATGATGAAGGCCAGGACGCCTCCCTGAAAGCCCTCTGTTTTCAGATTGCTGATGGAGTCCTGGATGAAAATGGATTTATCATATACAATAGAGGTTTCCACAGGGATGTTTTTCAATAATTCCAGGGACTGGAGCTTTTCCCTCAATTTTTTAACCGTACGGATGGTATTGGCATCGCTTTGCTTGAAAACGGAAATGAGAATATTCTCCTCTCCGTTGAACCGGGAAAGGCTGGTCGTTTCAGAAAATCCCTTCTTTATTTCAGCTATGTCAGACAAGCGAACGACTCCGACGGGCCTTTTTTCTCCGTCCGGCTCCTCCCGAACCTCACTGTAATCCACATCAATGATGGTACGGCCGATTTCATCGACGGTTTCGAATTCTCCTTCTGTCCGGATCAGGTATTCATAGGATCCTTCCTTAGTTGTTCCGGCGGGGTAATTGAGATTGGTCTCATCCAGGATACGTCCGATTTTAGTCACATCAATATTTCTGGCCCTGAGCATGGCCGCATCCACGTCCACGAAAATTTCAGGTTCGCATCCGCCCTGGATGGCCACGGAAGCCACGCCCTCCACCTTGGAGAGCGCCTCCTTCAGTACTTTTTTTCCATACTGATACAATTTTTCCTGGGGTAATTTACCGCGAAGGCTGATCACCAGAATCGGCAAATCAAAAGGATTGATTTTCTTGACAACAGGCTCCTTGGCTTCTCGAGGCAGTCTTTCCTTGATGAGATCGATTTTCTGGCGGACACCCAAAGCAGCAAAATCCATTTTCGCGTTCCAGCCGAATTCAGCCGTCACAAGGGAGAGGCCTTCACGGGAAACGGAACGCATGCCTTTCAAGTTATTGACCGTGCTGATCGCCTCTTCAATGGGGCGGGTGATGAGTGTTTCAACCTCTTCGGGGGCCGCATTGGGATATGTTGTAACGATAGTGACCTGGGGGTAGGAAACAGGCGGAAAAAGGTCTTGGGGCAGTTTGAACCAGGAAATGATCCCCAAAAGGACTATCCCCAGATACATCATCAACGTCG
>JAFGBW010000186.1 GCA_016932965.1 Candidatus Auribacterota bacterium | reverse complement strand
GAAGAATCAGGACTTTTAACGGCATAATCATTGCCGCCGGCCTGGACAGCCTTGATGATGGCGGACTTCTGGGCATTGGCAGTAAGGAAAATAACCGGAATGTCTTTAATGAGGGGCTCCTTCCTTATCTGAGCGCAGGCTTCATACCCGTCCATGACCGGCATCATGATATCCAGTAAAATAATATCGGGCATGATTTCCTTGGCTTTGGAGACCGCATCTCTTCCATTTTCCGCATAATGGATTGTATAGCCGTGAGAACTGAGATCCGTCCCCAGAATGTGCCGCATGAAAGCCTGATCGTCTGCGATTAAAACGGTTCTGCCCATATCATTCATATCCAGAAAAATTGTTAACGAATAATTTATTTGTCCATTTCACGAGATTTATTTGCTACTTCTTTGTTTATGATAGGAATTCATGAGTCAGAATTCAAAAATCTCCCATCTCCAACGCTATTGAATCATTCTCTATTTAAAGTTTATCTGCCTAATTTCTTCATTTTAGGTTTTTTAGGATTCACTGTGATTATCTTCTATTATTCCGGATTCTGAATTCCTCTTCTTAAGATTCAATGAGTAATAAATAATTATATAACATTTCAAATATGTATTTTTTCAGGACTCAGCTTTTAGTGATATTGTTTATTCAATTTATATACAAACGCCAAAATTTCTGCAATGGCCTTGTAAAGATACTCCGGGATTTCCTGTCCAATATCAAGCCGGGAAAGCACTTCCACCATATCCGCATCCTCATGAATGTGCAAACCGTGTTTTTTCGCAATCTCGATGATCTTTTCTGCAATGGATCCGTATCCCTTGGCAATCATCACAGGCGCCCGGTGTTTCTTTTCCTTGTATTGCAGCGCCACTGCCTTTTTCTTGGGAGAAAATTTCTCTTTCATACTTTGTCTCAACTATATATCAATATCACTCATAACCATGAATTGGATTATTCAAATACAAGCCTGCACCTCAAGTTCGACTGCATACGACTGGTTATCTAAAATTAGTACCACAAAGAACACAAAAGATAAGGTAGCCGGGTTTAAATTTTGAGTCGAAACTCATCACTCAACATTTTTCCTCATTTCTTTCGTGTCCTTCAGGATCATTGTTTTTTTTCATTTTTTGGATAACTATTCACCATTTACTTTTTAACTGCTCTCAAACCGTGATGTCAATATTAGGAAATTTGAGAATATGAGATGGAGACGAAATGGGTGCGGCCAAAGAGGCGCCGCCGGCTTTAACGGTTTTCACGATCACGGAATGAATGCCCGCCTTTCGAAGAGCCTCTGTCAAAGAATCGCTGTTTTCCTTGAAAAAGGACATCACCTTTTCCTCTTTGGAAACAAACACGATCTCCATATTGTGGTTTTGCTCTAACAGATTGATTTCAAAGGCACCCAGGTTGGACAGATCCATAGAAAAAAAGATGCGGAAGGCCTTGTTTTTTTCATTTTGTTGCCCCCAGGAGGAATGTTCTTCAAATAGAATTTTCAACTCGTTTGGGCACCCTTCCGGATTCAGCCAATAAAGCGATATTTCCTGGTTGCGGGGAGAATCCGTTGACACGGGTAGAGAATCTATCTGTTTTTGTGTGATCCCGTCGAGCGCTCCCTGAATTTCCTGCTGGACTCTTTGAACCGGTATTTCCTTGATGGAAAGGTCCTCAAAAGACCCTTTCCTGACAGGAGTCAAAACCTGATTCGTCTCGGACAATCCTTTTTCCTCAAACAGATTGTTTAGTTTCATGAGTTCTTCTTTAGCGTTAACAGGTACTTTGACGAGAGTTTCAGATAAAGGGCCATTGGAAGAAAGAAACATCCTTGACGATTGATCATCGGAAAGGAGTTTTGTTTCAGAAGAAACAGCTGGTTTACCCGGCATCAAATTCTGGATGATCTGAACCAACTCTTCCTGGATGTTCTTTCCAATAAAAATACCAGGGACAGAGTGAGACTTGATCATGGATAAGAAAGAATCCGAACGCTGCAACATTTTCAAAATATCCAATCCTTTTGATAAATCAGGATCCACCAAAGCATCGGCACCGGCCTGTGAGGGAACGGTTAATTGCTGGTAAACCTCCGTAACGGAAGAGAGCCATTCCTTCACGGTCTGCGAGAATCCGGCGTCGGGTGAAGATAAAACTGGCTGAGGAGATAACTGCGACAATATCTCCTTGGATATTTCCATGAGTTTGGGAAAACTTTCCATGAATTGGGAAGGCTCAAAGACCTGTTTAACCATGGCAGCCAGGAACATTTTTTCAAAAGAAAATCCGGAAAAATCAAGTGTGTTTTTAATGGCCGAAAAAATTTGATCTGCACTGGAAGAAGAAGAAAAAAAGGTGTTCTGCAAAGCCAATTCCAAATTTTTAATAACGGAGGCTGTCGAAGCGGAAAGAGATGCCGGGAGATCCGGTTGAATTCTCTTGAGTGTTTCAACAAGATGGGGAACGGATAAAGACCCCTTTTCCGTTTCAGCAAAATAAGGTCTAACTTTCTCAAATAAATGTTGTGTCAAAGCCATATCATGTTTAACCATTTTTACGGCAATGGCTATGTCTTTTTGATCAGATAAATTCATCTTCTGAATGAAATCTAAAAAGGGAGTGAAAGTCTCTGTTTTGAGGGGCATCAGTTCCCTGGCAAAACATTTTGCTGCAGTGATATTATCTGGGGCGGGCAGAATGTTCATCCTGGAAAGTTGATCTTTTATAGGGGCATCCTGCGTTGCCTCGGGAGACTGGCGGGCAGATTCAATGAATTTCAAAACCAGTTGAGGCTCGATGGTCTCGACTTTTGCCCGGATGGTTTCCCCTTTGCTAAAGGCAATGTTAGAATGGGCCAGAACGGTCTGACCTTTCATGAATAATAAAAACTGGCCGTCCGCCATAGTCTCCAAGATTTGAGCCAGAACGGTCTGGCCGGATTTAAGGCTGTTCTTCAAGGAATCAGAAAGAGACGAATTCGAAGCCGCGTAAAGGGATTGTATCAACAGATCAGTGGAAGAAGAGGCCATCAGACAATGATATCCAAATTTTGCCCCTTTTCAGGATCCGGGGTCAACAGTTCCTTGTTTTCAGGGATTTCATCTTTCTTTTCTTTATTTGGCTGGGAATGGCGTCCCTCTTTTTTTTCCTTTTCCTCGTCAGGATTGATCTTATTTTTCTGATCCGATTCATTCACCGTCAAATCCTTGACTTTGGCATCCTCCTGCATTTGCCGGACAGTCAACTCACCTGTCACATCCTTGGAATCATGTGTTTTATTTTGCTGGATCTGATCCGCTGCAATCTGTCTGTCAATTGACTGAAGAAATTCAATGGGTCGCATATTCCTTGATCTCACTCGTATGAACCCGCGCCTTCAATTTAAAAATAGCTTTCGCATGAATCTGGCAAATTCTGGATTCCGTCACCCCCAATACTTCCCCGATTTCCTTTAACGTCAATTCCTCATAATAATAAAGAATCAAAACCGTTTTTTCCTGTTTAGGCAGTTCATTAATGGCCTGGATAAGAAGCTGTTTGAGTTCCTCCCTGGAAATTTCCTGGCTGGGAGAGGCAATCCTGGGGTCCTTGATCAGCTCCGATAAAAGGGGGGAATCTTCCATGAGGGATGGATTGATCCTGGCATCAAAAGAAAATAAGGAAATGATCTTGGTGGCTTCTAAAAGCTCATTGAATTGCTCCATGGAAACCCCTAGATATTCAGCCACTTCCACATCCGTCGGCATGCGACCGTGCTTCTGTTGCGCTTCATTATAGGCTGCCTGTACCTTTTTGGATTTGGAACGAATGGTACGCGGAATCCAATCCAGATTTCTTAACTCATCGAGCATGGCCCCCTGAATACGATGCGAAGCGAAGCTTTTAAACTGAAAACCGGCATTAGGATCAAATTTTTCAATGGAAGAAATCAGTCCAACTACACCGGAAGAAATGAGATCATTGATGTTCACATGAGATGGGAGTGCTAACGCCAATCGGGAAGCATTGTGCCTGACCACAGGAAGATAGTGCAGGATGAGATCATTTTTGATCTTCATATTCCGGGTTTTGATATAGGTCTGCCATGCCTGCTTAACTTCCGTTTCAGTCATGAGACTCTCCTTTATTTCATTATAAATAAGTAGCAGAAAAAACAAAAGATTTTTCTTAAATCCCATTTCGATGTGTATCCGTATCTCTTGGGAAGAATGGCCAGTCAAAACATCCGATTTTTCAGGACAGCCCCCATTCAATTGATAAAAATCACAATGGATTAGGATTAATGACAAGTGGAATCTCTATTTTTAAAATCAATTTCACCCCGAAAAACACGAAGAAGAGGCTAAGCAAGTCATACTTTTGCCCGTTTCCCTATATCATGCGCTTCGTGTCCTTCTGGGTGAAAAAATGATGGAATAAATCATTTTTTCAGGGACCTTCCCATCCGTTTTTCCTATGTAAAAAGTCATATGAAATTAGTCGGGAGCCCGGATAAAATCCTTTTTATAAAAAAGGATGTCTTTCAGGATAAATAAAAATATGGCTGAATAGCCCCAAATCTGAATTTTTTTATAGAGCAATATGGGGCTATCAGGTAAAATAAAGATACTAAATCATGATCTTGGAAGGAGTATTTTTTAAAACTCGGGGGTTTCATTGAAAATCCGACAGCATCAGTCAATCAAGACTTCGTCCATCTTACAAAACCGGACGCAATTTTTCGGCGGGACGGCACTGCGGATCGCTCATGAATTGAACCAGCCGCTTTTCGGAATCAGAGGGCTCGCTGAGCACTTATTGCTGTCTATAAAAAAAGGATGGGATCTGGACCCGGGAAAAATTCGGGATCATGCGGAAGAGATCATTCACCAGATTGACCGGATCACCTCCATATTAAAGCCTGTTCAGAAAATTTCGAAAGAAGCCCAAACAACAGATTTGTCTCCCGTATCCGTGAATGAGGCTATCCTCCTATCTATTGAATTACTCAAAAATAGGATGAATAAAAAGAGAATCGGATACCATCTTTACTTGAAAGAGGACCTCCCGTTGATCTGGGGACATTTTTTCGACTTATGCGAAATTTTTCTTGTTCTTCAGGCCGCCTTCCTTGATTTATATGAGGTAAAAATGGAAAAAATAGAGGGGATCGATCCTCCTAGCCTGGTGATAACAACCGGCCTGAATAACAGTGATCTTGATTTTCCTATCGCTGTCACCTATGATTATCAAGGCGTGTCAAATATCTTTACTGAAAATAATTTCATTGAAAATTCCCCTTTTTTCCAAACAATCCCCACCCTTCTTGACAGGTTAAACGGGAGGATGACGCACAAAAAAAAGGAAAAAGGACGCCAGGTGATAATCTACTTGCCAACCGTTAAACTAATAAAAGAGGCCACTTGAAAAATCCGCTGCGAATCCTTTTGGTGGATGATGAAGAAATCGTTCTTCGTGTTCTGGAAGGATATTTTTCCAGCGCAGGACATCAAATATTCAAAGTCCTTTATGGTGAAGAGGCCCTTTCCAAAATTGAAGAAAGCGATTTCGATTTAATCATGCTCGATATTCATCTGCCCGATATGGACGGCATCAATCTGCTGAAGGATATCAAGCAAAGATACCCTGAACTGCCGGTCGTCATCATCACGGGACAGGGAACTCTTGAAACGGCGATTCAGGCGCTTCGTCTCGGTGCCGCAGATTATTTGGAAAAACCTGTCAAACTTCTGGAACTGGACGCAATTCTGGAAAAAATTCAACAACTGAGAAAACTGAATCAGGAAAAGACGCTCCTCAGTCAGACATTGGTTGCGGTTCAGCAGGCAAGCAATTCCGGACCTTCCACTCCGCAATTAATCGGACAAAGTTCCTCCCTCCGAAAAGTGCAAAAACAGATTCGCCAGGCGGTTCAGGCACGCTGTAGCAGTATTCTTATCACAGGAGAAACCGGTACAGGAAAAGAAGTCGTAGCCAAAGTCCTTCATGATCAGGCAGGCGGTGACCGGATTCCTTTTATTGCGGTCAGCTGTCCGGCTCTTTCAGAGACCTTGGTGGAAAGCGAACTCTTTGGTCATGTCAAGGGCGCTTTCACAGGAGCCATCATGAATCATTACGGCTATTTCAGAATGGCTGACAAAGGCACGCTTTTTTTGGATGAAATAGCCGATTTGAGCCTTTCCATGCAGGCGAAATTATTACGAGTCTTGGAAACCCGCTCATTCAGACCGATCGGCTCCCATGAAGAAATCAGAGTGGATCTCAGATTGATTGCCGCCTCCAATATCTTACTGGAAAATTTATTAAAAGAAGGACGATTCAGACAGGATCTGTTTTTCAGATTGAATGCGTTTCACATTCATTTATCCCCCTTGAGAGAAAGAAAGGAGGATATCATTCCTCTGGCAGAGCATTTTTTGAATTCTTTTTTGTTCTCAAAAAAAATGGGAAATAAATTTTTATCCACCGGGGCCCGACAAGCGCTTTTAAATTATTCTTTTCCTGGCAATGTCAGAGAATTAAGAAACATTGTTGAAAGGGCAGCCATCATTTCTTCCACACTTGAAATCGGAGTTGAACACCTCTATTTATCGCAGCATATTCATTCCGAACTTTCTGATAATACTAGCCAGGGCAATGAAATATCCGCTTCGAATGAAGAAGCCGAAAAAATCAGTTCCGCTCTGAAAGAAGCCAAATGGAACCGGAAAAATGCCGCCAGGATCCTTCACATGCCTTATTCAACACTCAGATATAAAATCAATCAATATGGATTATGAAAACCCTGACTGTCCGGATCTATTTGCACGATGATTATATTTGTTTATTTCTTGCGGGTTTTCCCGCTGTCCATTGTTTTTTGAATAAGAATTGCTGCGGGCTTCGCTCTGGTCGTATTGGTTAAAAAATTTTTTTCTATTCTGAATTCTCTATCTTTCTTTAAGTCTGCTCCTTTTCATAATTCACACAAAACAATCCGCGAGATTGCTGCTTGTGAAAAGGCATTTTTCTTGACTGTTTCTCTTTTATCGGAAAAAATATTAACTTCTGCTTTTTATAAAGTCCAAAGTCCAATGAAAGGATCACATCATGGGTAATCGAGGATATAATTTCAATCCAGGACCTGCTGTTTTACCGGAAGAAGTTTTGTTGGAAGCTAAAGAATCCATTTATTGTTATGCGGAAACCGGAGTGGGTATTTTGGAAATCAGCCACCGGGCCCCTGCTTTTGAAAAAATTGTGAATGAGGCAAAAGCCAATGTGAAGGAATTGTTAGGCGCCGGGGATGATTTTGACGTTCTTTTCCTCCAGGGCGGAGCCAGCCTGCAGTTTTACATGGTTCCTCTGAATCTGACGCAAGGAAAGGTTCCGGCCTATATCAATTCCGGAAGCTGGTCCCAAAAGGCAATCAAGGAAGCCAAACGGATCGGAAAAGTCAACGTCGTAGCCAGTTCTGAAGAACAAAAATTCAGTCTGATCCCTGAAGTAAAGGAAGATCAAATCCCCAAGGACAGCCCTTACCTTCATTTCACATCGAACAACACCATTTTCGGAACCGAATTTAAAAAAGAACCTCCTTCCAACGGAGTGGGTCTGGTTTGTGACGCCTCGTCTGACTTTCTATCCCGTCCTGTTGATATCAAACGCTATGGTTTGATCTATGCCGGAGCCCAAAAAAATGTGGGGCCTGCCGGTGTGGTAATCGTAGTCATCCACAAGGACTGGATAAAAAAATCAGATGAAAACCTGTGCCCGATGCTTTCCTATGCAATCCATGCTGCAAATAATTCTCTTTATAATACCCCTTCCGTTTTTTCCATTTATATCTCCAATCTGGTCATCAAATGGAT
>JAFGBW010000185.1 GCA_016932965.1 Candidatus Auribacterota bacterium | reverse complement strand
GTGAGGGGACGCATCCCGCGGGTCAGGGTGAGGGGATAATTCATTCACTCCTTCCAATTAAACATTCTCAATTCTTAATTCTCAATTTTTCTTCATCTTTCCTCCCCTCCCCCGTGCTCAGGAGAGCCGGATTTTAGGCAGCGGATCCCAAGGAGATGAAAAAAATAATAACTTTTCTGATGACAATTTCATTCGTGCTCGGTTAATAATAGGAACTGACGCACGACTGCCGAATGTGATTCAAGCCTGTTGTCAGGATGGGAGCTGCACGGAATCGAATCATCACAGCTACCTTAAGGAGACCGGCGGCAATGGAGATCGAAAAAAATAATATCAAAAACGGTTCGAATGAAACTGCGGCTCCGGCATATCCCTGGGAACATTCCAGCGACGAAGAACTTTTGAAAATGCGGGTGTGCGATCTGGCACTGCATATCGAAGGCACGGAACTGCAGGATGATATCCGGGAATTCTACTCTGAACTCGATGCAAAAGGCCTGATTTTTCACCCCGTTGTCTATCTGGCCGACGAATGGCTGACCCCCGACGGCGAACCGGTAATTGGAGTCCCGTTTTTCCTCGCGCATCCGCGTTTGAAAAAACTGGAACAGAAATTCTGCATGGATGTCGAAGGCGGCACCCGGGATTCTTTTAAACGCCTCCTGCGGCATGAGGCCGGACATGCCTTCAATTATGCTTATCTGCTGCATAAGAAAGAGCGCTGGAACGAGCTGTTCGGCCCTTTTTCCAAAGAATATCGAGACCGGTATACCTACCGTCCCTACAGTAAAAGTTATGTCCTCCATCTGGAAGACTGGTATGCACAATGTCACCCTGATGAAGATTTCGCGGAAACTTTCGCCGTATGGCTCACTCCGAACCACGATTGGAAAAACGAATATAAAGGCTGGAAGGCATTGGAAAAACTGGAATACACGGACACCCTGATGAAAGAAATCCAGGGCAAACAGGCGATTGTAAAAAAAGGAAACAAATGTTTTTCCGCTTCCCGTATGAAGACAACACTGGAAGGATATTATAAACGCAAACGCAGGATCAACCGGGAAGATTACCCGGACTTTCATGATTCTGATCTGGAGAGAATTTTTACCAGGGAATCATCAGCCACAGCTAAAAAGGCCTCTCAATTCATCCGCATCTATCGCGTGAAAATAATCAATGATGTGTCCCTGTGGACCGGAGGAAAAAAATTCATCATCAGCCGGCTTCTGCAGGACCTGATCGAGCGCAGCAATGAAATACATTTATTCGTTTCACACAACGAAATGGAAACCATTTTAAAGCTGACGGCTTACGTAACCAGTCTGATCATGAATTATCGGGTTACCGGGAGCTTTGGGAGAAAAAGATGAAACACAAACTGAAAGTCATATTGTTGTTCAGCATGGCCGTTCCGCCTCCCCCGGACAATGATTTCAGCAAATGGCTGGATGACAAGGGAAATGAAGACTGGGATGCGGAGCGGGATGTCTTTCAGGCCCTGAACCGTTTGGGCCATGAAGTCAAAATGCTCGGCATTCATGACGACCTCAACCCACTCATTAAGACGGTGAAGGAATATAAACCGGATGTCGTTTTTAATCTGGTTGAATATTTCCTGGACAATGACATCTATGATAAAAATATAACGGGCATTCTGGAGCTCCTGGAAGTGCCTTATACCGGGTCCGACTCAACGGCCCTGGCTGTTTGCCGCAATAAGGATTTGACCAAAAAAATACTCAAGTTCCATCGTATCAAAGTGCCCAGTTTTACCGTCTTTGCCAGAAATAAACGCATCCGGCGCTCAAAACATTTTCATTTTCCCATGATCGTCAAGCCGTTAAAGGAGGACGCTTCAGTCGGAATCGCCCGGAGTTCGTTCGTGGAAAACGACAAGGACCTCGAAGAAAGAGTCCGCTATATTCATGAGAGTCTGAAAATGGATGCGATCGTAGAAGAATATATCGACGGCCGAGAGCTTTATGTGAGTGTGCTGGGCAACGACCGGCTGCAGGTTTTACCGGTGAGAGAGATGATATTCGGCCAGGTCCCTCAAGACGAACCCAGAGTGGCCACTTATAAGGCCAAGTGGGACGATGAATACAGAAAAAAATGGGGGATATCGAATGTCTTTGCGGACCGGCTGCAGGATGGAACCAATAAGACCCTGGAAATCATCTGTAAAAAAGCTTACCGGTCGCTGATGCTGAAAGGGTACGGCCGTTTTGACATACGCATGAGAGAAAACAAGGAAATATTCATCATTGAAGCCAATCCGAATCCTCTGCTGGCCCACAACGATGAGGTCGCCCAATCAGCGGAAAAAATCGACATCTCCTATGACAACCTGATCCAGAAGATATTGACTTTCGCCATGCGGGATAATGGATTTGAGGGCCGGAGCTGACGGATCCATTGGACCAAAAATCAAAGAAATGTTTCCCAACCGACAGAGGGAATTCTGACGCCCTGAGCCAGGAACCTCTCATGTTGAAAACCTGAAGGAGAAAAAAATGACGCAGAAGGAAATTTTTGAGTTTATCAACAAAAACATGTCCTGCATGCTGGCAACATGTATTGACAACAAACCGTCTGTCCGGGGGATGTGGATGTACAGGGCTGATGAAAAGGGGATTATTTTTCACACCGGCACCATGAGAGATCTGTATAAACAGCTTCAGATCAATCCAAATATTGAGTTATGCTTTCACAATGCCAATCGGGAAAATCTGGTCCAGGTGCGCGTGAGTGGAACGGCCGCACTGGAAAATGACAATCAGTTAAGGGAGAACATCATTTCAGAAAGACCTTTTCTCAAACCGATCGTTGCCCAATACGGGCAGGACTGCATTGCCGTATTCCGGGTGAAAAACATGAAGGCTTCGGTCTGGTCCATGACAAAAAACCTGGAACCAAAGGAATACGTTACCTTATAAAAAGTCCTGAAAAATCAAGAGAATCGATGGACACCAGACTCTTTTCAACGGGATCAACGAATCAAAAATAACGGTTTCCCGGGAAGCAGCTTGATTTTATTCTTCATAGTCGTTATATTATACTGAAGATTTAAGGATGCCTGTGATTTCTTTTCAGATCATTTGCCTGCCCCATATGACGTTTAAAATGGTCCATAACCATCAAAAGAAAACAGAATCATGGATACGGTCATTATAGGCATACACGGATTGAGAAACAAACCTCCTAAAGATCTGCTTGCAGACTGGTGGAAAAAATCCATTGTGGAGGGATTTCAGGCCTTTCAACTGCCGGTTTTAGAGTTTGACTTCGAGATGGCATATTGGGCGCATTACCTGAATTCAAAGCCGCAGGACGGATCCATAACGGACACGAAAGATCCCCAATTCCTGGAGGAACCGTATGAGCCCGGAACCAATTTCGGACCCAGGGACCCCAATCCGTTCAAAAAAAACATTTCCATAGGCATACACAAACAGATCTTTCAGCTGATAGCCGGCAAATCAGCTTTCATGAACATCGAGGCTGTTTCCAACATCATTCTTCACCGGATGTTTGTCGAGCTGGATATCTATTACCATCATGACATACCTGATGAACAGGGCCGTTCCCGTCCGGCAAAAGAAATATTACGCGAGGAACTGGCAGGGTATCTTTCCAGACATGCCGGTAAAAAAATCCTTATTCTCGCCCATTCAATGGGCTCGATCATTGCCTATGATGTGCTCATGCATACGGTTCCGGATATACCGGTTCAAACCCTAATAACATTCGGTGCGCCACTGGGATTTCCGGTGATCACGACAAAAATCAAGCACGAATTGAATCTCGATCCAAAAAGTGATGATCTCCTGCCCACCCCGCCTTCATTGAAAGGGAAATGGCTGAATTTTTCGGATCTGGATGATGTGACCTG
>JAFGBW010000184.1 GCA_016932965.1 Candidatus Auribacterota bacterium | reverse complement strand
TCAGGTGTACGGTCTGACGCCGGAAAACGTGTCGAAACTGACGGCCGTGCAGGTTTCGGGTCTGGATGCGTATCAGCTGAATTATTTCAATACCAATCAAACCAATGCCCTGACCATAGAACAAGTACAATCTATTAATGATGTGACTTTATTGGGTGTTAATGGTGCCCATATAGCGCTTATTGCAAGCAAACTAAGTCAACATCAACGTGATTTGTTACAATTATAATAGGTTGATCCTTGTCAGATTCATTTCTGTTTGCATCATGCTGACCTGATTTTTTTTATTTTTTTTTCAAAAGGGCCTGACTTTGCTCAGGCAGATCACCTGAAGATAAAAAATATATTTCCTTCTCCCCCGGATTGTTGATATAAAAATCAGTTTAATCTGCGGAAACAGAGTTCGGAAAAAATGAGCCACATTTTCTAAACAGGAGACATGGCATGAATATAAAAGAAATCAGACAGATTCTCAATTTGATGAAAGAATATGAAATAGCTGAAATGGATATTGAGCGGGAAGGAGTGAAGCTGTCGGTTAAAAAAAATGCTTCCCTGAGCGCGGTCCCCTATCCTCCTTCCATGCCCCTATCCGCTCAGGCAGCCTTCTTTCAGCCATTACCGGTTCAGGAAAGTGAAAAGGCGAAAAGCCAGGGGGCGGATTCAGTCAATAAGGAGGAAAACGTCCATCTCATCACGGCTCCCATTGTCGGGACTTTTTATGCCGCGCCTTCTCCTGAAGCATCCCCCTATGTGAGCGTCGGAACCAAGATTTCCCCCAACGACACGGTCTGCATCATCGAAGCCATGAAGGTCATGAATGAAATCAAGGCTGAAGTATCCGGTGTGATTGAATCCATCAATGTTAAAAACGGCCAGATCGTTGAATTCGGTCAGGTGCTTTTCAAAGTTAAAATTTGAGTATGTTCAAGAAAATTTTGATTGCCAACAGGGGGGAAATTGCCCTTCGGATTATCAGGGCATGCAAAGAACTGGGAATACATACCGTTGCTGTTTACAGCGAGGCAGACAGGCCTTCTTTGCATGTGCGATATGCGGATGAAGCGGTTTGTATTGGTAAATCTGAATCCTCAAAAAGTTATCTGAATATTCAGGCCATTGTCAGCGCAGCGGAAGTGACCGACGCGGAGGCCATTCATCCTGGATATGGTTTTTTTGCTGAAAACGATCATTTTGCCGACGTATGCGAAAGCTGTAATATCAAATTCATCGGTCCCGCCGCATCGTCAATCAGGCTGATGGGGAATAAATCTGCGGCCAAGGATCTTTGCAGAAAGATTCAGGTCCCCCTGGTCAAAGGGTCCGAAGGGACCGTTAAAACGATCGAGGAAGCGAAAAAAATAGCAGAGGAAGTCGGGTATCCGATTCTGGTGAAAGCTTCTGCCGGAGGAGGTGGAAAAGGAATCCGGGAAGCTCACACCCCCCTGGCGTTATCCAATGTGTTTTTTACGACCAAAACCGAAGCAGAAGCCAGCTTTGGGAACGGCGATGTTTACATTGAAAAGCTGATTTTGGAACCGCGTCATATTGAATTTCAAATCATCGCCGATCAAAATGGAAACTGCGTCCATCTCGGGGAACGTGACTGCACCATACAAAGACGTCATCAGAAATTGATCGAAGAATCCCCTTCTCCGGTTATTTCCTCCGAGCAGCGGAGAAGAATGGGATCCGATGCGGTTAAAATTGCCAAGGAGGCCGGTTATGTCAACGCGGGTACCGTTGAATTTTTGGTTGACAAGGACCTCAATTATTATTTCATGGAAATGAACACCCGTATTCAGGTCGAACATCCTGTCACGGAAGTCATCACCAAGATGGATTTGATCAAGGAGCAAATCCGGATTGCGGCCGGGGAGAAATTATCCTTTAGGCAGGAAGACATCAAGATCAACGGACACGCCTTTGAGGCGCGGATCAATGCAGAAGACTGGGAAAATGGTTTCCGCCCCAGTCCGGGCATGATTCATTTTTGCCATCTGCCCGGCGGAAGAAATGTCCGCATGGATTCCCATATCTATTCCGGATACGTCATCCCTCCTTTTTATGATTCCATGATCGGGAAACTGATCACGTGGGGACGGGACCGGAAAGAAGCGATTCGCACCATGGAACGGGCGTTGGATGAATTGGTGATTGAAGGGATTAAGACCACGGTTCCACTCACCAAACGGATTTTCCATGACGGCAATTTTATTTCCGGAGCTTATTCGACGAGCTTCATGAAGGAATTCATGGAGTCATCCATACAGAAATAAACTTGTCCTGAATACGATGAATTGAGAAATAAATTGACAATGAGCCAGTGACAGTTCACTATTTAAAACAACAAAAGAAGGAGTTGCCATGTCTTTCTTAATCGCCTTATTGGACAGTTTCATGATTTTTTTTGTTTTTATATGCGGCCTTTTTTGTGCTTCCGTTTACAGGGAATGGCCATGGTCGAAAACATTTCTTCTTGAGAGAATTGATGCATACGCTGCTTCACCCGTATTTTTCACCCATTGCAGGCTTGCGGCCGTTGTTTTTCTGGTGATCACGCTTTTTTCCATCCTGTTTCGCAGGAGCCGTGTCATGGCCTGTGATGATCTTTGTTTCATTTCGAAAAAAGGCATGCTGATTCAGATATCCAATAAGGCCATCAACGGACTCATTCAAAAAATCGTCAATACCGTTGAGGGCGTGCATTCTGCCGTTGTGAAAGTCTATTCCGACAGAAAAGCC
>JAFGBW010000183.1 GCA_016932965.1 Candidatus Auribacterota bacterium | reverse complement strand
CACTTGTCCCTTATGGAGATTTTGTCTATTCCATGCAAATGCTTCCTGTTACAAATGAATTCCCAAAAGGCCGTCTGGCTGTAGTTGGTCAAAGCGGCGAGATCAAAATCTATGACCTCAATCACCCTGATAAAGAGCCAACCTCACTTGTCCCTTATGGAGATTTTGTCTATTCCATGCAAATGCTTCCTGTTACAAATGAATTCCCAAAAGGCCGTCTGGCTGTGGCTGGAGATGGAGGAGAGATCAAAATCTATGACCTGAATCAGCCCAAGGAAACCCAACCCACTACAGTTGGCTCATATGGAAAAAATGTCCGTTCCATGCAGCTTGTTGGAGACAATCAGCTGGCAGTGGCTGGAGAGGAAGGCGAAATCATTGTCATTACATTGGATTCCACCTGCATCATGGCGGATAAACAAGCAGGAACTTTCATCAATGCCGCATCCGGAGTCGAGCACAACATCTCTGAGATACCGGCAGAAGCCGTCACACTTTTAGAACCCAAGTCCCCCAGGCCCTGGCAGGAGGAGCTGAAGGAAAAAATCGACAGATTAGCCGACGAGACCAGGTCTGAACAAAAACTTCCCCAGGCCCAATCCATATCCCGCATCGTGAACGCGCATCCAGATCCTGAGGATTGGGAGGAAAAGGCAACACTAAACAAACCTGACTTGGAACAGGGCATGGTGTTTGAAAAAGAATGGATCAGGGAAAAAATTCAAGAGGCAGACGGTCATATGGTGTCTATAACCATGACATTACCATCTTCAAAACAATATCCCAATGGAGCTCTTGTTGTGGGGTGCGTTGATGGCGGAATAAAAATTTATGACATGGCGGATCCAAAAGCAGAACCGATATCATTGGTTTCTTTAGGAAAAAAAATCACAGCCATGCAGAGGCTGCCCGATGGCTCTATCTGTGTGGCTATAGGGGATGATCATGGTGAAATATACATCTACGACTTGAAAGCTCCTATCAATCCCCCTGTTTACTTCAATAAGATCAATAAGAAAATATATCGTTTGGAAGTGCTTCCTCCATCACCTCAATATCCCCTGGGTCAACTTATTGCGAATAAAAGCATAGATGCAATGCTGATTTATGATCTTCACAATCCACAGGCAGATCCTATGACCATCCCTTTTTTTACCGATCATTTCGGTATTTCTGAAATAAGAAAGCTCCCGGATAATCGCCTTGTTATTGCTCATCACATGAACGAAATAATGATTTATAATCCTGCAGAACCTGATTCAGAACCGGTTCCTCTGATAACGGACGGCTCTTCGATTTATACCATGCTGGTATTGCCCGATGAACGGCTGGCTGTTGGCGGAATGGGCGGAGCAATCAAGATTTATGACCCTGCTAAACCCAAAGAATCTCCTGTAATTATGCTGACGGGATCAGGTGATTCCATCCATCACATGAATTTATTGCCGGACGGGCGTCTGGCAGTGATGTCCAGATCAATGATGGGACAGGGAAGCCAGATACTGGTCTTTGATCCGAACAACCCCAATGCACCGCCGCTTCCTATTGATTCCTACGGAAGATATTGTAACTTTTTTGAAGTGCTCCAAAACGGCACTTTGGTTGCAATCAGTGATAAGGGTGAAATAAACACCATTTTGCTTAATCAAAAATGCATCATGGCTGACAAAGAAAAAGGAACCTTCATCAATGCCGCAACCGGAGTCGGGCACAACGTCTCTGAAATATCAGCAGAAGCCGTCACACTTTTGGAACCCAAAGGACTGCCTCCTCCGTCGTTAGAAATGCCCAGGGCTGAAGAAGCGGTTAAAAATTTCTTTAATCCGGAATTCCGTCCCCAATATAAAGGACTGCCGTTTTATTTTGTCCTGGGTGAAGATGACAAAGTGTATCTGAATTATCAGGGCCGATATTTTGAAACCCGCCATAAGCCTGCAAAAGGACTCACTTATAAAAGTATCACTAAAAAACCGGAACCGGTCTATTTAAGAAAAGGCCATGAAATCACCGCTTTTCAGGGAAAAATCCTCAACCTTTCAGACATTCTTCACCCGCAGGATAAGGAACAGAAAAAGACCCTCATCCGTAAAAATTTTCTCATGGAAACGGATGTCCTGAAAGACGTTGAGCTCTCGGTCCTGAAAGCCTTTGAAAGGGGATGGGCGGTTGACCTTGAAGGCGGATCAGGCGCAGGAAAAACCAGTATTTCCAAAGAAATCGCCCTTCTCCTTGGGATCCCCTCCTATGTTTTCCAGATGCACGGACAGCGTAATCTCTCGGACTGGGTGGGCGGCTACAGCCAGGATGCGCACGGAAACATCCGGAGAAACAACATCCCTGACGAAAAAGGTCATTTCCGGCAAACATTACTAGAGGCCATCACTCACGGCGGCGTGTTTGTGGTTGACGAAGGGGCGGTCGGAAAAAAAGGACGAGCGCTTTTAAACTGGCTCTCGGTTCTTTTACGCGACCGGACTCCGGGGAGAACTTTTACGCTGCATGAATTTCCCGGGCTTGAAATTCCTCTGACCGTCCATCCTGATTTCAGGCTCATCATCACCAACAACCTTCCAGGGGAAACCCAGGCCCGCGAAGTGGTCAAAAGCGAAACCGCATCCAACCTCATTTTCATCCAGGTTTCTGAAGACGACGGACCGGATACCCTGAAAGGACTCTATGAGTATTATCTGGAGGATTACGGGATTGAATCAGCCCGGCTGGAAAAACTGGCACTTGAAATAAGCTCCTTCCATACTGAATTGAAAAAAAGGATCGGCACTGACCTTGGGCTGGATGATACGGACAGGCATTACATCTCCAAACGTGAAATCAGAAGGGCCGCCAAATTGTTTCAATGGTCAAACGAAAAAGACAATGATCCGTTGTTCAATTATTATGTTTCTCTGCGGATCGTGTATGAGTCCTTTTTCTCGCACACCTGGGAAAAAAATGAGGTGGAACGACTGATAGGAAAAACGATCGAACGGATCGAACCGGGAAGCCTTCCCAGACTGGAAGAAAAATTCCAGACCCTCAAGAAATCCGCGTTCCATCCCAAAACACAGGAACAGCTTTTTACAGATAATGAGCTGGAACAGGCTTTTATCGCCAAACTCAGCATGGAGTCAGGAGAGCCGGTTTTATTCATCAATGAACAAGGCTCCCGCACCCATGAACTCATCGAAAAAATCTGTTCCGACATGCATTCCTCCCTCTGCGTCATTGACGCGACCCCCGATCATTCAAGGCTTGAAACCCTGGGCGGGCTCTTTCCTGATTTTCACGGAAAGCCATCCACAACGGATATTGGGTTTATCCTCGGTAAAATCACCCAGCATCTCATGACAGAAGAAGAATATGAAGAGATGAAAACATCCAAAACAACTCCGGAACCCAAAACGATCTGGATCAGAAACATCGACCTCTGGAGCGAGGATTTGCGAACCGCTTTGAACGGATTTTTAGAGGACGGATTCATCGAAATCGAAATGGGGGATGGAAGACTGAAAAAATTCATCCGTCCCCCGCATATCCATTTCATCGCGGAAATCGCCTCCGATTCCGTGCAGGATTTTTCCAGCGCGTTTTTCAACCGGTGGATCAAGCTCGGCGTTCCCCGCGAAGACCCCCCTGCCTCCGGCATCTACAGCAAATACGATATCCTTAACATGCTTTCCGGAGAACAGACCGTCAGACAGGAGAAACTATTGGCTCTTGTCCGGGAAAACGTTCTTCTCCCAATGGATGCAAAAGGCAGTCATTATAAATGGAATCCGGACTTCAATCCCGAACATTTTCCGAAAGAACCGTCCGGGATACAGCAGGACAAGATCCATGCCGAATTTTTAATTTATCATCATAACGCAAAAAAACTCTCTGATTTTGAAACCGTGCTTGTCCGGAAATACGGGCTGAATCTCGAAGAAGCGCTTCTTCTGTGCCGCCTGTATTCAGCCCTCATGCAGATCGATTCAGCCGAAACGGCAAACCGCTGGTTCGCGGAACAGACGTATGACTTAAGCCCTACGATTTTTTACACACTCGCCGAATGCATTCAAAAAGCCAAATTGCAGAATAAAAAAATTGATGAGCTCAACATCAGACTGGGCAGGGATTTGGATTCCATGCTTTTCCACGGACCGCCGCCTGATAAAAAAGCGGATTTTGAGGAACTGCAGAAGCTGACCCGGGACCTGATCAGTACCGAGGCCCTGCGGATCATCGGTTCCAGATTCAAAAAAGAGGATTTTGAATACTTCAGGGAGATTCTCAAAGACACACTCGGTTTAGCGGAAAAACCCGAGCTGAAGCATGAACTGGAAACCACAACGGGGAATATTGACGGAAAAATCATCTCGGTCGGAGGCGTGCCTTTCTACCCGTCAGAAACCGCAAAAACCCCGTTGGAAATGCCGGAAAAAGACCGGATCTCATACAGCGGAACCGCTCCCAGGCTCGGGCTGGAAGTGCTCTCCCGCGCAGGCGAAACAGGAAAAGCCGTCGCCTTTATAGGAGAGCCCGGAGCGGTCAAGACCACCCTGACGGCACATTATGCCGCTCTAAAGGGAATGGAATATTATAAATACCAGTGCCATAAAAAAAGCCGGACAGAAGACTGGACCTTTGACATTGAGCAGTCCATTGACGAAACCTTTCATAAAAGAACCAAGGAACTCTATGACTGGCTCAAAAAAGGAAATGTGGTCATTGACATAGACGAGGCCAATATCAGGCCTGAAATCCTGTGGATCCTGGAACCTATCTTGAGAGGGGAAAAAAGGATCTCTCCCATGTTTCCCGGTGAAGAACCCTTTGAGATAGGCCCCAATGTCCAGCTCGTATTCACCTTTAATCCGGATTCCTTCTCAGGGCGGGACGCCATAGACAAAAGGATTCTGGATAAAATGATCGTTGCCTGGATGGAACTGCCGGAAAAAAAAGACAGGCCCTCTATCACAGAAACGTTCTGGGGAGTCTGGGGCAAAATAAAAATAGAAATCATCCCTCCTGCCCCCAAACGCCCCCATGTTCCCCCTGTTGAAGCTCCGGTCAATATCAAGGAGATCGACTATGATTCCAATCTCATTTCTGAAACCGCACAAAAATTTCATGCCGCTCCCAAACTGATCGATGCCGAAGATCCAAACAATAAAATAGATGTTTTTCTGGAAGGACTTTCCCATTATATGCGCGCCCTGGCCAACCGGGACGGGGCCCGGTTCAATCAGGATTTCCTGGCCATGGCTGAAGAACTGGATAAACAGATGGGGATACCGGAAGGTGCTTCCACACTCAAAGAACTTCTGGAATACATTCAGACCCAGTATTCCTATATTTATCCCCAAAAGGACCTCATCAAATACGCGATATTGGAATTCAGAAAAAAGTTCATTCCGTTTGACAGGCATATTGTTGTTTTCATGAGCAAACCGGGAAACCGGACAACCCGGTTTTTGCATTTATTCCCGAACAAAATATTAAAGAAGATCACGCTCTCCCACAAACCCGGATGGGAAACAAGCGGAGAAGCATTTGTTATTGAGGGCAAGGGCCTGGAAAAAGGGACAAAACTGGGCTATTTTGACGGAGAATTTGCACTGGTGGATGCCTCCAAAAATGGAGGGAAAGATTCCCTTCAGACCGAATGGACGGCGCATCATGAACTGGGTCACAGAAATGACACAAGTCCCGGCAGGATAGTCCCGAAAAATATTGAATTGAATTCCATGCTTTCCCCTCTCATGCACAGTCAGGGGAAAAAACAATATCTTGAAAATTCATTGATCCCCTGGCTGGCCCAAGATCCCAAATCCTATTATACCCAGGCAGCCAAGGGAATATTAAACGGGATTCTTCTTCGTTTATGGGAAATGGAACAGCGGGACGGTTATGCTCCGCAGATAAGCGATGCATTCGACTCTGCTGACATTTCAAAAGTCACAGAAATTGTCCGTACGTTAGGTGATGAACAATTGGAAGAGATCGCCTGTTATCTGTACGACCATCCGTCCTATCTTGCCAGCGGGAACAAGGGTTCTTATAAACAGAAGGCCGGAACAGGAAAAGGAGAGAGCGAATACGCTGAATTGATGCAGGGAGTGGATGGTGAAATTGAGGTGGAGATAGAAACAGTCGAGGGAGGGGCTGCACAGGAAATCCAGGTCACCCGGAACGAAGGCTCGGATGAAGTGACTCATCAGACCCCGCAGAACCTTCCTGAAGATGTTGAAAAAAGAAGGGAACAGGACCGGATCCGGGATTTTGAGAAATCCAGAAAAACAGCGGAGGAAATTGAAAATAGAATTGAAGCCTCAAATGATGAATATGAAAAAATGGGGCTGAACGGACAAGGATATGCGAATGCTGTCTTTCAAAGGGGGTTAAACAGCATCCGTGCCAGAAAAAAGACTCTCACGGTCAGAAGCAGGACCGGGCTTGAGATCGATCCCTACCGCGCCATGCTGAAACAGCAGGACGCATTGATCAAACGCTTTCAGGTATGGGACATGTCCCCCCATGCCTTCATGTTCCTGGGAGATTTCAGCGGAAGCCTCAGCCCCTTTACAAAACAAATGGGCTATGCGGTCAAATGCATAGGCGATAACTGCAGAAAATGGAGGGAGGCAGCGCCAAAACATTTCTTCTATGACATGTCCTTTTACACGGATCAGCCTCCGGTCACAGTCTGTGAAATGGGAAGATTTTACAGCCAGGAACAATGGAAATCAAAATGTGTCGCCATGGGCAAACAGGTGGGTCACAACGGGAACGATATGCTGAAAGCATTGAAGGAAAAATTATCGGATTTTACCGGCTCTCATCTGCGCCCTGAAGTCCGGCGGGCAAAAAACAAAACTCTTGTATTGTTCACTGACGGTCAGGACGGGGCGATATCCGGCACACAACAGACCCCTGAGCTGAAAGCAGTTCTTGAGATGTACCGCAAGGCCGGGGTTGAAATCTTTGCCATTGGTTTTGGCGAGGGAGCATCCCCTGTCCAGGCATTTAAAGAAAAGGGGCAGCATTTCATCCGCATCCGGGAGGACAGGCCCTATGATGTGGCTGAAGCCGTTGCCAAAATCATGGAGGCCAGAAACCGGGGGCTGGGCTATGTTCCGGTCGGCGATGTGACGGATTATTTTCATATCGGCGGCAAGGATCTTCCCGGCCAGATCAACCTGGAAGAACTCAAAGGACATTTTTCTCTAACGCCTGATGGAAAACCAGCCGGGACGGAAGGGATATCAAATGAAACAGCCGGAACCCGGATATCAGCCAGACTGGATCAGGCAAACCTGCAGCCCGGTGAAACCCGTTTACACGGAACAGTTAAAAGTTTCAAACCGGACACGTTAAATACAGGACTCCCTTCAGCTGAACCTGAACCTGAAATCGTGACCCTCATGAAAGAATTCATGAATGGAACGATAGGAGACGGCATTTATCTGACTCTGGATGAATCCGTACGAAAACTGTTTGGCGAAACCCGGCTGGTGCTCCTGCAGGATCTGTTGTCTGTGGCAGGAAATGAAAAAGGTAAAAGTTACGCCCATTACGGTGAAGCCAAAGGCAGCACGCTTTTCATCGGTGAAAAACTGCTGGAACATCTTTTGAAAAACGATCCCAAAAGTCTTTCTGTTTTGATCAGACTTGAAATGGACCGCAAGGCCTACAGATTGGAACATGGAAAAGACCTCAGGTCCACACAGGAAGTGATCCGAGATTCAAAAACAGAAAAATCCGCCGTCCAAAACCTGATTGATTCGATCCTCAGAGCTGAACTGGAATCACTCGAAATAAATCAAAAACAGCCTTCGCCGCAAACTCCTCAGCTTCGTCCGGACCGAATCGTTTCACAAGGAGCCTGACCTTGGCTTCACCAAAAGGAGGCATGACGTCGCATCAAACCCCTCCGAATAATTTTCCGGATGAAAGCGGCAGTGGGAATTCCTTTCATTTTCAGACGGAATATACAGGATATCCATTCCCCTCACCCTCGACCCTCTCCCGCAAGGGGCGAGGGAAATTGAGATATACAAAAATCAATGGTCTATTTCAGTTTATTAAAAATTGTTATTGTTTGGTACTGAATGTTCCTTCGCTTCAGATCTGATGATTTTTTTTCTGCGTCCCTGCACCTTTGCGCGAGATTATTATTAGGGGACCCGGATACAAAACTCTTGATCATCCGTGAATCGGCGTATAGAGTATTTCATTCAATGCAACCAAAATCGATCGAGCTTTTTAATAGTTAAGGAGAGCCACATGAATAAAAAAACCGTCAAAGATATTCCGATGCCGGAATTAAAAGGAAAAACAGTCCTCGTGAGAGTGGATTTCAATGTCCCCATGCAGGACGGGAAAATCACGGATGACACCCGGATTCGCGGCGCGTTGCCCACCCTGAAACACTTAAAAGATGCCGGAGCCAAACTGGTATTGATGAGCCACCTTGGCCGTCCAAAAGGTGTCACTCCTGAATTCTCGCTGGAGCCTGTAAGCGTCCGCGTTAGCGAACTGCTGGGGACCCAGGTCAAAATGGCCAAGGACTGCATCGGTCCGGAAGTGGAACAACTGGTTTCCTCCCTGAAGGACGGCGAGGTCTGCATGCTGGAAAATGTCCGTTTTCACCGCGAGGAGGAAAAAAATGAACCGAATTTCACATCTCAGCTGGCGAAACTGGGTCAAATTTACGTCAATGACGCCTTTGGAACCGCCCACCGGGCGCATGCCTCCACGGCGGGCCTGGCCGGTCATCTGCCTGCTTACGCGGGTTTTTTAATCGAAAAGGAAATCACCTACCTGGGACAGGTTTTATCCAATCCGAAAAGACCCCTGGTCGCCATCATCGGCGGAGCGAAGGTGGGAACCAAAATCGACGTCTTAAACAAGATGGCCGATGTCGTCGGAAAAGACGGAGCCATGCTGATCGGCGGCGGCATGGCGTACACCTTCTTCAAGGCAAAAGGACTGGAAATCGGGAAATCCCTCCTGGATCCGGACAACATCGAAACTGCAAAAAATTTCCTTCAGAAAGCAAAGGAAAACGGCATCAGGGTTCTTCTGCCTGTTGACAACGTCGTGGCTGATGATTTTAAAAACGACGCAAAAAAACAGGTAGTCCCCTTTGACAGCATCCCTTCTGATTACCAGGGAATGGACATCGGCCCGAAGACCATCAAAAATTTCGAGGAAGAAATCATGAAAGCAGGCACTATTGTCTGGAACGGTCCCATGGGCGTGTTTGAAATGGAAAACTTTGCAAAAGGCACCCTGTCCATAGCCAAAGCGCTGTCCCAATCCAATGCGGTCACCGTTGTCGGAGGAGGAGACTCCGTCGCCGCCATCGAACAAATGGGCCTGGCCGACAAGATGTCCCATGTCTCCACCGGAGGAGGAGCCTCCCTGGAGTTTTTAGAAGGGAAAACACTGCCCGGCATCGCCGTGCTGTTGGATAAGTAAATTTATAATTGAGAATTGAGAATTGAGAATTAATGATTCATTCGAAATGGCCTCATTGCTGCCCTTGGAACGAAAATCTATTTTTTTCCCTTTTAAATTCTCAATTCTCCTTTTCTTTTTTACGGTTTTCTGCACTCCCGCGGTTTCAAAAGAATCCTCATTGTCAATAAAAGGAATCTGGGTATCGGATCCGACCCTTTATGAATGGGAAACCGTCATCACCCGGATCAAAAAAATCGGGATCACGGACATCTTCGTGAATTTCGCCTCAGCCGGGGTCGCCTTTTATCCCAGCAAATATCTGCCGGTCAAACAACCGAAAGATTCCCTGGAAAATCTCGTCCGGGTCTCCCACGAAGCCGGAATCCGGGTGCATGCTAAAATCCTCACATTTTTCATGCACTGGGCGCCTCCTGAACAAATAAAAAAAATGATCAGACGCGGCCGGTGCCTTAAAAATCTGAAAGGCAAAATCCAATATCAGGCCCAAACCCCCTGGCTTGATCCTTCCCAGCAGGAAAACAGAGAACTGGTACAGGACATCATCCGGGAAGTATTGGAGCAATTCAATGTGGACGGCATCCAGCTCGATTATATCCGTTTTTATGAAGAAAAAAAAGTTCCGCGCACTATCACCAGAATCCGAAAAAACATCCTGAATAATTTTGTCAAGGATATCAGCATTCTGATCAAGCAAAAAGAACCAGCTATAGCGCTTTCAGCCTGCGTATTCTACGATCTGTACCGTGCCAAAAAGGAAATGGCCCAGGACTGGGAAACCTGGGCAAAAAAAGGAATCTTTTCCTTCCTGGTCCCCATGAATTACACTCTCAAACTGGAGTCCCTGTATCAGTGGCTGAACACGCAAACCCGTATCTTGGGAGAGACTTCGACACCTTTTTATTCGGGGCTGGCGGCCTATCTGCCGGGCATGACGCCGACCCATTTATACAAGGAGATCAAACTCGTGGAATCCTTCCATGTTCCGGGCTACATTCTCTTCGGCTACACGGACGATTTCGCAAAAACCATGATCAAACCGCTTTCCCGACAGGAAGAGCTTCTGTCCCCTCATCCAATCCCTTCCGGGAAAAAAGAACGTAAAAAAAAGAAAACTTAAAAACAAACGGCTTTAGTAACGACGATACGGTTGGTTGTTTTAAAATCACCTTCAGGGTAAGGCCGGATAAGCAAGATAAAACCAGCGAATACGCATCCGGTGTAAGAAGTGGTTATCTGTTTTTTAGTTTTTCTATATCACTCTTTAATAAAATACTTTTTCCTTTTTGAGATCATGAAAAGCACTAAAAGCACGGAAGTTTTTGTTCGCTTCGTTCACAAGGAAATGTCATCGCACGACTTGTTCGGGCAATCCTGTATTTAAAATTTTTATTAAAGTAAACATTTTCCGGATACCCCGAATCAATCGGGGTATGACAAATTCTTTTTCGTGTCCTTCGTGCGTTTCGTGTTTAATCATGCCTTTTAAAACTTACAGATAACTAGGCTTTCCCGGCGCTGCCGAGGACGTCCTGATTTTTCCGGACGATCATTGTTATCAGTTCCTCCCTGGCCGGACCAAGATATTTTCTGGGATCGAACTCACCGGGTTTTTCCGAAAAAACCTTACGAATGATGGCGGTAAACACAAGGCGTCCGTCGCTGTCGATGTTGATTTTGCAGACAGCGGATCTGGCGGCCTGCCTTAATTGTTCTTCAGGGATTCCGACAGCGTTATCCATCTTTCCGCCGAATTGATTGATGAGATCCACGTACTGGGGCAAAACGGATGAAGCGCCGTGAAGGACAATGGGAAATCCGGGGAGTCTTTTCTCGACTTCCTCCAGGATATCAAAACGCAGAGGGGGAACGGATTCGCCCGGCTTCAGTTTGAATTTATAGGCCCCGTGGGAAGTCCCGATAGATATGGCCAGACTGTCCACACCGGTTTTGGAGACAAACTCCTCCACTTCCTCTGGTTTGGTATAATGCGTATGCTCTGATGAAACTTCATCCTCAATGCCTGCCAGAACACCCAACTCCCCTTCCACGGTGACGTCATACTTATGCGCATATTTGACCACTTTTTTGGTCAGTTTCACATTTTCCGCAAAGGGAAGATGAGATCCGTCGATCATGACTGAGGAAAAACCGGAATCAATACAGGATTTCGCGAGCTCGAATGAATCGCCATGATCCAGATGAAGCGCAATCGGGATGGGGTTTCCCATCTGTTTCATCATTTCAACGGCTCCGAGCGCCATGTATCTCAACAGGGTCTGGTTGGCATAATCCCTGGCGCCTTTTGAAACCTGCAGGATGACCGGCGACTGGCTCTGGCTGCATCCCTTGATGATGGCCTGGAGCTGCTCCATGTTGTTGAAATTGTATGCCGGGATGGCATAGCCTCCTGCCATGGCGTTTTTAAACATTTCACGGGTATTCACAAGCCCCAGTTTCTTATAACTCACTCTTTTTGCCATTGTAGATTCCTTTCTTGTGTCTGTCTGCTCAAAGCAGGAAATGAACATGTTTTGATCATAGCGCTAAAGTCGCAAAGACCGAAAAAATATGAAAGCTATTATAGGATTCAATACGAATTATTCAATTGAAAATATGAATTCCTCTTTACGGAGATGATGGTTTCTTTTAACATGGCCATCATGAAGCTGAAAAAACGCTTTTTGAAGAAAAAGGGCTCTGCCATTGTGGAGTTTGCCCTGGTGATCCCATTGTATCTTCTGGCGTTATGCTGTTTTTTTCAGCTTGTGTTGATCATGCATGCCCGTTTGCTTTTAACCTATGCCTCCTTTTGCGCTGCCAGGGCTGGAATTGTCTCAAAAGCCGACCCCAACAGCATGAAGGAAGCGGCAAGCATGGCCATGTCCTCTTTATATGTGACCACAGATTCAAAATCAAAAATTTCACAGGGTAAAAACAAGGCCATGCAGGATTTCAACAACGGAAACCTTTCCATTCAAATACTCACTAACCCGAACATACGGACCCGCCTGAATCAGGTCAAAACCCTGGATCAGCTGAGTCAGTCTGAAAAAGTCCTGAGAATCCGCCTCCGTTATAATTTTCCCTTGAAAATACCGGTGGCCAACCGTTTGTTTTATGAATTTTTAAATTTCAATCTTGCTGTCCATGATACGGTGGGAATCACATCTCCGCAATTCCTGGGTTACACTACTGCTAGCGACATGCGCATTCCCATGCAGACTGATTATTTCCTGAGAATAACGACCCGTTCCAAGGATTCGCTCACATGAACGAACTCACCACCAATAACGAAGAAAAACAATACAGACCCAATGGCTGCGCCATTATAAATTTTCCTGGCTATAAGAAGATAAAAGGTCAGATGCTGGTTCTGTTTGCCAT
>JAFGBW010000182.1 GCA_016932965.1 Candidatus Auribacterota bacterium | reverse complement strand
CGGGGGTTTCTTTGCCTTCGGCTGATTCCCTTCGGGCAAAAAAAAGGCCGGAACGGCTTGACGCCGCTCCGGCTATGAGCTCCCCGAGCCGGACTCGAACCAGCGACAGGGTGGTTACAAGTGCCCCTATGTTTCCATAAGGCTTGGACTATCTCATCATCCTTTTGTCTTACAACAATGAGGACGTCGGGCGCTATCTGGAGTTTATTGGATGGCTCCTCATCTCCTAGTCTCTGCACGTTTCCGCTTACATTCATGCCTTTCAGCGGACTTCGCTCAGGATTACCATTCCTTTTCAGGATTAGGCTTCCCTGAATTCACCCAATTTTTCAACCACAGTTTCCTGTGGAAGCTGCAACGTTTACAGCCACCTGCTCTACCAAGCTGAGCTATCGGGGAAAATCGTTGTTCTTATACTGATTAAGAACAGTCACTTCAAGAACATTTTATTAGACAGGATTTACAGGATCTTTTTTTTGCCTTTGGCTCGAATCATTATCTTATTTTTATAAAGAAATCTTTGCGGGAAATCATTTTTGGGACCACGAAACACACGAAAAAGAAACGACTCATTTGAATTGATCCGTTTTATACCCCACTTCAATGAAAAAACCGGATAATTTTAATGGAATCATTAAAAGGAAATGATAATATTCAACCCAGAGGATATAACATCATGAGAAAAAGACAAATCCAATTTCCATTTAAAATTGTATTTACCAAATCTGAAGAAGGCGTAAGCGTTCACTGTTCTGATCTTCCCGGATGCTGGTCACAGGGACGTACTGAAAAAGAGGCCCTTCATAACATCAAAGCAGCAATCCATGACTATTTGAGCGCGCTTTCCGATATCCGAAAGAAAAAGAAAGTGCTTATCTCAGCCTGATTCTATGCCGAAGATCCCCGGAATAAATCATTTGATTGCCATCAAAGCTTTACAACGAGCCGGATTCAAAATCGTGAGACAGGGAAGTCATACCGTCATGTCAAATGGTTCAAGAATTCTGACTATTCCCAGGCATAATCCCATCAATGCGATAACCATGGGAGGTATTGCCAGGGACGCAGGGCTAACAGTGGAAGAGTTTAAAAATCTGATATAATTCAGAACTCCTTCAAAAATCGTGTAATCGGAATTCATCTTTTTCATACCCCCCTCTTTGCGGGAAATGGTTTTTTGCTTCAAAAAAGCATTTCCCGCCAATTAATTTTCTTAAAAAGGGGTTTTAGGGGGAAAACTTCTTTAGGTAAAAGAAGTTTTCCCCCTAAAAAAACCATCCCCCTTATTTCCCGATGCAGAAATGGGAAAAGATATGGCTTAAGATGTCCTCGACAGTGACTTCACCTGTGAGGATCCGGAGTTCATTCAGGGCGTTTTTCAGTTCATAGACAACGATCTCGGATTCCTGGTTTGTTTTGATGCCTTTCTGGGCTTCAGAAAGAAACATCCTTGCCTGGACAAGGCTGTTTTTATGCCTGATGTGGGTTAAAACCAGTTCTGTTTTCTGCGGGATGGATCTTTTGTTAAGGCTTTCATTGACTGCCAGGACCAGTTCACGCATGCCTGTACCTTTTAGGGCGGATATCAGAAAAGGTTTTTTAGCTTTAATCAGGGGGTCTTCGATGCTCAATTTCATGCGGCAGTCGATTTTATTGATCACCCATATTTTGGGGATTGGTTCAGGGCAGGATTCCAGGGCCAGCTGATCATCGGCAGAAACCGGCCTTGTTCCATCCAGGATAAATAAGGCCAGGGAACTTTCCTTGAGAAGTCGTTTGGACTGTTCCATGCCTTCTTTCTCGATTTGGCCTGCGTCTGTCCGGATGCCGGCCATGTCGATGAGCGTGACCGGAAGGCCGTGGATCATGATTTTCTCCCGGATATAATCCCGTGTGGTTCCCGGCTGGTCCGAGACGAGCGCCCGTTCAAAACCGATCATCTGGTTCAAGAGCGTTGATTTCCCGGTGTTGGGAGCGCCGAAAATGGCAACAGTGAATCCTTCTTTCATGAGCATTCCCTGCTCAAAAGAATCGCTAAGCGTTTCAAGGTAATCGATGATGGTCTGGATGAGGACGTACCTGGATTCTAAAGCCTGCCGGACATGGTCTGTCACATCGTCTTCTTCGGGAAATTCGATTTCCGCCTCGAAACCGGAAATCAGCTCGATGAGCTGGGTTTTCAATTCATTGATCTTTTCGCTCAATTTACCTGAAAGCAGGCTCTGGGCGGCTAAAAGGGCCAGTTCGGATTCAGCCGTGATGATATCTTCAATGGCCTCGGCCTGGAGGAGATCCATTTTCCCGTTCAAAAAAGCCCTCTGTGTGAATTCACCCGGCCCGGCAGGTTTAGCTCCGTATTTAAAAAAGGCTTTAAGGACCCGTTCCAGGACGATCCTGCCGCCATGACAGGATATTTCCACCAGATCCTCTCCGGTATAAGAGGATGGAGCTTTGAATATAATCACAACCACATCGTCTAATAAGGTGTCCCCGTCTATCAGTTTACCCACATAAGCCCGGTGGTGCTCAAAAGAAGAGACCTTTTTATGCCCTTTAAACAGGCGGGTTAAAAGAGGGATACTTTCCCTGCCTGAAAGGCGAATGACACCTAAGGCACTGATACCGGACGGGGTTGAAATGGCTGCAATCGTATCCATGAGAAGAGATTATAAAGCGGGAAAATAAAAATGGAAATGAGAAACGCAGGATAAATACAAATTGAGAATTTTGAATTAAGAATTAAGAATGGAGAATGAGGGAGCAGATGGAATTGAGAATTGAGACTCGAAGCCAGGACGGCCAAGAAGGACGACGCGAGTCGCCCTTAAGGGCAAGGGCACGATGCCGGAAGTCCAATTGACATTGATAAATCATTTAACCATAAAATATTTTCTTCAGTTAAACGTATTACTTATAGAAATATAAAGCGATAATAAGCGGAGGTGGTTATGAAAAAAATACTATCACTCTTGATCATGATTGAAATGATTCTCATACCGGTCAAAGTATGGGCGAATGGGGATGAAACCGTTGTGAGGGGCATACTGGTATCCCCTTCCCCCAACCAGGTTGTGTACCAGGGGGTTCCGGTTACGCGGACGGTTCAGACAACTCCCCAAGCCGTTCTTGTTTCACCTCAGCCTGCTGGATACGTTTACGTGGAACAAAACCCGGAACTGTGGATGATGACCGGCGCCTTACTGGGATTTTCAATGCTGGCTGTATTCAATCCTTATTACTATCATCACTACCGTTATTATCCTCGTTATCATTATACTCATTATTACAGACCCCATTATTATACACCTTACAGGCCATATACGCCTGTTCGGAGGTATCATCCTGCATCAAAAAACAGCAGGCATTATAATAAGAAGCCGGCCAAGGTGTATCACAGCAGGCCGAAGAAGGAATATCACAGCACCCCGGACAAGACCTATTATGCCGAGCCGGAAAAGGAGTATCACAGCAAACCCGATGAAGGGTATGTGCAGAGCCAGATCAGCGACACAAGAGACAATGCCATTCAAAAACTGCGCAGACAGATTTCGTAATACAGAAGAAGCCCCCATCAAACGGATTGTTCTTTGACTTTTTAAGCCGCTGTGCTGCGACGACCTGCGGACTGAAGAGCGTTATGAAGAGCCCCCCTTAATGTATTTAGTTGACCAACGGCCAGACTGAGACGTCTCAACTCTTGAAGCTGATTAGTAAGAGAAGTACCGGGCTGTAAGATCGAAGCCATTGTGCGCAATGCCTCAAGAAATGCCTCAGGTCTCACATCAGCAGCTTGAGCCGCAGCAGCTTGAGCCGCCTGTGCCGGAGCAGCGACAGGAGTTGCGGCAACGAATTTATCAGCATTGATTGACAAATAATCAGCCAGCTTATCCACCATATTCATTGCCCTTACGCCAACCATCGGCCCGGCCGTCGTGAT
>JAFGBW010000181.1 GCA_016932965.1 Candidatus Auribacterota bacterium | reverse complement strand
CAAAGTTAGGCCGTTTTATAAAGGAGTGACGCCTTCATATCATTCCACGAAAAACACGAAGGGGGAATTGCTTCGCTGATGCTCGCAAGAAAATAACTACTCCCGCAGAGGCGCGGTGGCGCAGAAGGAAAACCGGAATCACTGCCTACTAACAACCATCAACCATTCACTATTTTCAACTCATAACTCAACACTCAACACTCATAACTCCTGTCATGAATGTCCGGCTTAAAAATTAAGAAAAGACGATATAACCAATAAAATAAATGGAATGATAAAAATGAATATAAGCCGGACATAACTAGCTGCGGGCTTCGCCCTTGTCCTTTGGACTCCTGTTATTCCCCCCTGATCTGATGCTGATGTTATACTGAACAGTACCCATCCTATCTTCCCCGGGTTGACTTATTCTATCCATGGGGTATAATTTTATCAGGTGAAATATGCATGTCCTGCCATACAGCTTATCTATTATTCTGATTACATTGTCCGGGATACAGGTGTCTCCCAGTGAGCCTCAGAATCCAGGTCAGTCTTTTAAAAAAATATATTCAAAAACTCACTCTGAATTTCATCTTGCACCGATGAGCCGCAATATGGGCGCACTGGCTCAAGATGTGAACCGCATCCGGCAAAGCAGGAAATTCGGCCAAAGGATCATGGTCAACGGAGACCCGGGACAGGAAAATGTTCAATTTGCCGAGTTCATGAGAACGGTCATGGACAATTCAAAATATCCCTCTAGACTCGGCATCTATTACCCGGCTGATTTCATGCCGCGTATGGCAGAGAAAATCGAGGCGGAGATCGAAGTGCAAATCCAGTCGTATGCCGACCGGATGAAAGCATTGAACCAGAATCCCCTGATTGTGCTTTATGTCAATGATACGGAAAGATCCTCAACCATACTTGAAATGGCCCGCAGATACGGCGTACCTGTTGCCGGCATCGTCCCTCTCCCGCTCCTGCAGCAGCTGGCTCACATGCACCAGGCGGATTTCATCCATGTCATGTGTGTTCCTGAAACCTCGGACCACAGGCACTATCTGGCTTCAGGAGTGCGCGGACATGAACTCGTGTATGTCCGGTTTTTTTCACAGGATGACAGCCAGTATTATGTTTCCGCCTTCAATCCGACCAATTATTCCTCAATCCGCACCATTCATCCTGATCCTGAAACAGGCGGGGCGGCCAGCAATATTGTAGAAATCCCCTCGCAGATTTCTGAAGCTGTACCCGTGCCTCCGGCCGAGACCATGATGAGATTTGAAGTGGGAACTCAATTTACGGAGAAACCCAATAGCCCTGGTATCATGACACGGTATCAAAGAATCAGCGGAGGCAAAAGCACAGGAAGTACAGACGAACGGGAACTCCTTGTTGCCGATAAAGTCACCTCACTTGCGGAGGTTGAAACAGAACCGGATCCTGAGATCAGGGAGGACAAAAGGGCGTATTTCCTGTTTTATCAAAATATCCAGAGAACCGTTTATTACCGGGCCATACAAATATTAAGGCTGGGTCAGGATCTGCCTCCTGAAATGATAACGGAACTGCTGGCATCGGCTGATATCCAGGCAGGCGTCCAGAATTGGATCACTAACACAACAGGCGCCGCGCCGTCTGTCAGAAGATCCTTTCTGCTGGGAGTCCTCAAGGGTGCCCTCGTTGAATTTGTTTTCAATCTCGTCAAAACCGAGCTCACCAGGCTTGGTAAAAGAGATCTGGATGCTTTTGTGAAAAGAATCGTGAAGGAATATAAAAACAGAGATGTCCACGTGGGGCGGTTTCTCCGTTACGGAGCTGGCCAGTGCAGACACATGGGCATGCTCTTGGCTGCCATATTTGAAAGACTGGTGGTGGATGAGAACATCCTGGACGGCAACTATTATTATAAGACGGCCCCGGGTCACGGATGGATGTATTATATGACCAGCACAGGAACGCTTTATGTCCTGGACGGCAATCAGCAAAATGAGGTCATCGTGGTCGATCCCAATCTTAAGGGATTTGGCAGCGGCAGACAGGTGTTCATAGGCAGGGGGGAAGGTGAATACGGAAGAGGCTTGTATAATTATGCTGATTTTCTCCCACCCTATCTTCGCGAAGATTCCCAGGGTTTACTTGAGGCTTTGAGAGCGCAGATGAAAGTCACGCTGATCAACTCACCTGTTTCACCGAACACATTGATAGCCGGGGGCATCTCGCCCAGGACGGCCGGAAACCCCGATGCTGTCGTTGAAGCCATGGTAATTGAGTCGAACAGGCAGTTTTTGGAATATTGCAGCATTTTCAGGTCGAAATACCATATCCAGATTCTCGGCAATCCCGCCGGAAATGGATATACGGTGAATGGAAGAGATGTTCCGGACCGGGAGGCGGCGCTCAATGAAGCCATGAGACTACTGGTTCCTGATTCCATTTATGTGGTTTATGACAGGGGGGGGTTCTGGATGATAGAAAAATCAGACGAGGACATCGCGTTCTATCACCATTCTGCGCCTTTTTCAGACATCGGCGAGGCGCTTCAATATGCGAAACAGTATGAATTCCTCCTGCAATCCAGAATTATCAGGGCACTGGCCTGTACCGGCATCCACATCGTCATGGATGCCGCCGGATACACCGGCAGGTCCTATTCACAAAATCAAATCTTATTTGAAGTCGCAACACTCAAGCAAGCTATTGCTGAAGCCCAACGAATCAATTCCGAAAGGCAGGTGCAATCCGGAGACGGATCTCCTCAGGGCAGCGGCAGACCTGTCATTCCGGTCAGGGCAGTCCCTGTCAGCAGTTAAATAGTACCGCCTTACTTCGACTCAAAAACCAGGCTGCTTTTCTCCAGGAAGGGTTTTGCCTGTGCTTCGTCCAGCACTGAAACCACGACCGCCCTGGACACATCGGAAACAACCAGGCAATAATACTGTTTCAAGGATTCCATATCGATAACTACACTGCTGACCTTGGTCGTGGGGGTCGCTCCTCCGAAGGTGGTGGCGGAAATTTCATGTCTGTCGGGATTTAATTTTATTTTGATGTATTCCCTGACCTTGAGCCCAAAGACATCGTTTCCGTCGATTTTAATCCTGTATGACAGGCCTTTTCCGAAAAATCGGTTCTGTCTCACTATGGAGACTTCGGCATATTCGGACGGATTGGCCAAAGCCGGCAGCTCTCCCAGCAATCCCTTGGGGCCGAGCGTCAAACAGCCTGGAATAAAGCAGAAACCCAAAAGAATCCATAATAGTTTTTTCATGGTTTTTCCTTTCATACATCAATACACTATTTCATCGGAAGACCGGATAAGCCATTTGCCCTTGTCTTTTATCATGCTGATCTGAAAAACATATATATTTTTCAATGCGCCGGGAATACGGCAGTTTTTAATTTCAACATGGAGCAAGACAGAGGCCTTGTTTTTATTGATCCCGATAGGACCAAACTGAAGCCCTGATTCAACAGGAGAAAACGACTGAACCAGATAAGAGACCGACTCCCTTAATTCCCTCTCATCATCAAT
>JAFGBW010000180.1 GCA_016932965.1 Candidatus Auribacterota bacterium | reverse complement strand
TTTGATGATGGCTTCCAAGTGAAATGTTTTTTTTGAGCGGAGATATAAATTGCAATGTCCAAGTCCGTATTGTGCAATAGCAATGGGATTGTACTGCGTTCCTATTTTTCCATGGTAATTCAATAACGGGATCCCGTCTGAATCCAATTCGTTCCATAAGGCCTTTTGAAAAAAAGGCATATAATATTCACCCAGACCCTGATGAGCCTGGAAAGCCTGTTCATTGATTTCAGGATATTCATGCCAGAAAGAAACCTGACTTTTCCTTTTTAAGACATAAGCAGAAAAGATGCGGCTAATATACGACAGTTTCAGCATGATGAAAAAAAATATTACTTTTTGCTTTCCTCAATCCATTGGCTGAGAATGGCTTTGGCTTTTCCGGAATCAATGGATTCCTGCGCCAGATGATACGCGTCTATTAAGCTGGGAGTCTGAAGCCCCATCTGTATGGCGAATGCTGCATTCAGGCACGCTATATCACGTCTGGGGCCTTTTTCTCCCCCTAAAATGCTTCGGATGATACGGCTGTTTTCTTCGGGATCTCCGCCCCGGATGGCTTCGATGGAAACCCGTGTGATTCCAAACTCTTCCGGAGTCACCTCGCTTTGAAGCAGTTTCCCCTCTTTTAGATGGATGACAAGAGTCGGAGCACAGATACTGACTTCATCCAATCCGTCTCTGCCATGCACGATATAGGCCTCATCATGATTCATTCGGAGCAGTACATCAGCATAAAGATGACAGAGTTTTTCATTAAACACTCCGATCATCTGTTTTTTTGCGCCCGCTGGATTAGTGAGCGGGCCCAATATATTGAATACGGTTCGGATACCCAGGTCTTTTCTGACCGGCATGACGAACTTCATGGCCCGATGAAGGCATGGAGCAAACAAAAACACAATCCTGAGCTTTTGAAGGATATGTTGTAATTTTTCCGGAGGCAACTCCAAAACAAGTCCCAGTGCCTGCAGGACATCAGCGCTTCCGCAGCGGCTTGAAATACTGCGGTTTCCATGTTTGGCAACCGCGCAACCTGCACTGCAGGCAATGACAGCTGAAATCGTGGAAATATTAAAAGTGTGAGCGCCGTCGCCTCCGGTTCCGCAGGTGTCAATGAGATCCAATTCTGGGACAGAAATATCGGTTGCTTTCTCCCGCATGACTTGCGCAAAGGCAGCGATTTCTTCGGCAGATTCGCCTTTCATCTTAAGTCCCATCAGTATGGCCGCAGTCTGGGAGGGAGTCAAAGTCCCATCCATGATCAGTCTCAAGAGGTCCGATGCCTTTTTATCATCCAGGTTTTTTCTTTCAGCCAGCGTGTTTAGTATCGAAGAAATATCCATCAGTTTTTATCCCTTTTATCTTCAGAAGAGGTTTCATATTTATACTTTTCTCTGATCACATCAGCCCGTTTTTTTATTTTTTCAGACCATTTTGGATATCCTTTCAGCATGGATTCTAAGATCCGCGGATCAGACACCTCAGTTAGAATGTCAAAAAGCGTATGAAGATTGTTATCGTCTTTTTCCGTTTCCAGAAAAGAGCATATAAATTCAATTATACCAGGATGTTTTTTCCTTTCCATTTCCTGAATGAGGTGCCTTCTGACCTCGGCATGAGGGTCTTTTACATAACCGCTCAGCAGTTCGATCCGCTGCTTCGGCTCTTCATTCACGATAAAGCTGATCACGAATTTTTTGATTTCCTCCTCGTTATCTTTTAACAGAACCGGCAGTTGTTCCCTGATGAGATCCGGATTCTTTTTCGTAAAGTAGGAAAGAGCCATCAGGCGGATATACCATTTATCAGATTGAAGCCAGGAAAAAAGCAGCTGCTGATCCAGCTCATCCCATAAGAAAAGAAGGCTGGATGCGGCGTTGACGCGGACGGAAAGACTGGATGCAAGTAATTTCGGGAGGTAAACCTCGGCCGTTTTCTGGTCATTGAAAGGAGCCAGGAGAAGGATCATGTTTTCCCGGACTTTATCCGAATCTTCCTTGATCAGCGTAGGGAAAAGCGGTTCTTTAAATTTCACGTCAAAGGCAGCCAATGTCGCTGCCACGGCAGCACGGACAGAAGGGTTGTCATCCTTCATTTTTTTAATCAGCAACGGCACTGTCGCAACGGCATTCAATTTTCCCAGGGATTCAGCCACGACCCGGCGCACATCCCAATTTTCATCCTCCAAAAAACGCGCCAGATGCGGAATGGCATCCGGATTTCCCTGTTCTCCAAGCACAATGGCTGCCTCTGCCCTGGCTTCTGCATTGGCCTCGTACAAAGTTTTCAAAACGATATCGAAAGAAGAATTCTTGGAAATATATTTTCCCAGCACTTCCGTTGTATAACGACCGAGAGTCACTCCCATGTTTTTTAATATCCGGATGAGAATGGAGTAACTGTCCTGGCGCAGCATTTTAGCCAGATACTGCTCATCAGCCCCTTGAATCAGTTTTGCCAAAACATCTGCGATGAACCGTTTTGACTCCTCTTGTTTAACAATGAGAAAAACACGGATCAGGTTTTCAATGGCCGAACGCGTAACGTTTGCTTCAATAAAGCGGGACGCGGCTTCTCTGACATGTTTGTCCTGATTATCCAATAAAGGGCCAACCAGCAAAAAAACGACATCGCTTTTCCAAGCATTCATGGCGTCAATCGCGGCGATTTTCACAGGTGCGCTTCCATAATTCAGCGCTGCCCGGAAAATGGGAATGGCCTCTTTCTCATTGAAGTTCTTGATGATTTCAAAACAGTATTCCTTCAGATTATCGTCTCCTCTTTTCATGACGTCTAGAAAAAGAGTGAGATATTTGGGCGATGCGTTCGAATCCATGATGGTTTCAATGGCAGATTGTGCCAGTCCGGAATCCCTTGACTCCAGCAGTCCTAAAAGCATCGAAACGCCTTCCGGAGCCTGAATGATCTTGAAACCCTCTATGCCCAGTCGGACGAGGGTTCGTTCCTCGGATGCCACTGCCAGGGTAAGAAACGGCATCATCCGTTTGTCTTTTTTTGAAATCAATAAATCAAGAATGCTTTCTTTTAGCAGGGTATGCGAAGAATGAAAAATCGGGGTCAGGGCATTGAGGTTGGGAAGGTCCGGATAATTGACATCTAAATATTTTAAAAATGACCTCCTGACGCTGTTGTCTTCGCTCAACAATAAGCAGTGCAATAAGTCCGGGAAAAAACTTAAATCCCTGACTTGTTCAAAATAAGTCGCAGCCACGACCCGGATTTTCGGTTTAGGATCAACCAGCTTCTTCCTGATGAAACGGCCGACCTGTTTCATGTCATAACCTTTGAATCCCAATAAGGCCAGGTATTGGATATCGGATATCCGGTCAAAGAGTCCGTGACTGAGAGTGTCTATCGTGGCAGGATTGGGTTTGATAGAAGAAAAAAGATCCATGATCCCGCGGCGCAGGGCGTTATTTCCGTTTTTATAGGCATTGGCAAGCAATGGGATCAATTTCCCGCCCTGAGGGCCGTTCAGCGCCTCGATACTCTGCTGTCTTTGAAAGGCTGAACCATTTTTTAAAAAATGAATTAAAAAACCGATTGCTCCTGTAGCGGACATTTCTTTTGAGAGAGATTGAATAAAGCCCATAACAGAAAGGGACCCGGACTCTGTTTCTTCCAGTTCAAAATTTTTTTTCCGCGCTTTTTCTTCCTGGATTTGCGCCTGAGTCAGAGGTTTTTTCCCCTCGGCCGGTGGGAGGACCTCCAGGGTGATTTCAGGAATAACAGGTATTTCTTCACTCTCCAGATCCTTTATTTCCAGTGAGGCAAGCTGGTTCCAGTAGGACTCGATGAGCAGATCCTCCAGAACTTCCGGGACAGCATCCCAATCCAAGGGAAAATACACCATTTTATTTTTGCCTCTTTTTTTCAGCACATTGTCCAGGATCACGTCCTTATGCCTGATAAAATAGAAAAGAGGCAGATCATTCAGGGAGGAATTGGAAATGCGATTTAAAAAGGCAATAGGATCTGTTCCTTCAGCTCCTTCCTCATAAGCAATGAAATGAATGTCCGGATCCTGCCAGTGCCGCATGAAATCCACCATTTTAGAGGAAAATTTCATCTCAAAACCCATCGTCTTGAAACTGTCTTCAAAGAGGCTCTTGTTTTCCGATGAACACAGAAACAGCCCTTTTTTCTTGTTGAGCAGTTTCAGTTTGAATTGACGGATAAAAAGCTCCGGTTCGATCGGTTTATAGAGAATGGGAACCGCTTTGAGGCTTTCAGCGAGAGTGATCGTGAAAATATCGTGTGATTGAGTCAACACCAATAGAGGAATATTTTTAATGGTAAGAAATTGCGTGATTTTGGTTAAAAAAGCAGTGAGGGAGTATCCTTCCAGTTCGATTTCAGTTATGAACAGGTGATAGGTATTTTTATCCAGCAATTCATAAATGATTTCAATCGTTTCAGCGGTTTCAACTTCATAATCCCCTATCTGTTCAATGAATTGAACGATATTTTTTCTTTCCGAGGTGGGATCATATAACAAAATAGTTGAGCTCATGGGGGATAGTTATGTTCCTATTTGGAAAATCCAAGTGATTTTTTCGTTTTTATCCGTCAGGGTCAAGAATTTTATATTTTTTGTGCTTTGTCTTGCTTTTTTCAGAGATAATCTTCAGAATCACGTGTTGAATTATTTTCCTTATATTCAGCAACGGAAAGAGTTATGAATCATGGCAGTGGTATAGGAATGAAGAATAAGGAGTGAATGATGACGTTCAAAATGTACCTCAGGGTCCAGGAGAAGTTTTCTGGTGAATAGGCGCTGCTGGGGATTGGTTACGAAAAAATCAAATCCATCTTTATCCACCCATCGATTATCTGGGGATGAATCATTCCGAAAATAGGGATGCCCGAAGCCGGACTTGAACCGGCACGACCTTTTGGATCGGGAGATTTTAAGTCTCCTGTGTCTGCCATTCCACCATTCGGGCTAACATCACTATCTATGAAATTTAAAAATGGATGTTTACAATAGCCAGTTCTGATTGACAAGAAATATTGTCTTTCATTTGGGGGTATTTGATCTCCTAAACCACCGGCATAGCCTTTGCACGGTCAAAGTTTGACAATTCCGGAAATTTTTAAAAGAAATAAATAAGAATTCTTATATTAAAACAAACCGCGATGCAGAGGTTCACATTGAAAAGCTACCGGCTCTGGCGGCAGTATATCTACTTCTTGTTTAAGATAATGAAATCAGGAACACATAATCACCACGTCATATATGAGGAGATTTGTTTTGAATACCCCTTTTCGTACAATCGATAAAAAATCCGCTGCACGATTTGTTTTTTTCATGGGGCTGGTGAGTCTTTTCGGGGACATCACCTATGAAGGAGCGCGGAGTATTCTGGGGCCATATCTTGCCTATCTTGGGGCAAGCCGCTTTCGCAGTCGGGATGATTTCAGGAATCGGAGAATTCTTGGGATATGTCTTACGCCTGGCGTCGGGTTATTTATCGGACAAGACAAAAGCCTATTGGACCATTACCTTATTCGGCTACAGTCTTCTTTTTTCATTGCCTCTCATCGGCTTATTCAATAACTGGAAATGCATCGCTTTTTTCATTGTATTGGAAAGAATCGGAAAGGCTATCCGGGCCCCGGCAAGAGACGCCATGCTTTCCCATGCTTCCAAACAGGCAGGCAGAGGGTGGACATTTGCCCTGCATGAAGCCATGGATCAGATCGGCGCCATGACAGGACCCTTGATTTTTTCCATCGTGTTTTTTTTTAAAGGAAATTATCGGAATGGGTTTTATTTTCTTTTTATCCCTGCCTTTTTTACTCTTGCCACGCTTATTGCAGCCAGATTTCTTTATCCGAATCCGTTGAAATTTGAGGAAGAAAAAAACCCGCGGTCTTCAGAAAGAAAACTTCCTGTTTTTTTCTGGTACTATGCTCTATTTGTTATCTTGAGTGTTTCCGGATTCTGTCATTTTCAAATCCTGTCTTATCATTTCAAATTACAGGCCGTGATTATGGATGCCTATCTTCCGTTGCTCTATACTCTGGCTATGGGTGTGGATGGGGTCATGGCTCTTTTTGCCGGGAAAACCTATGATAAAAAGGGATTGAGCACCCTGATTTTTGTTCCGATATTGACCTTTCCCATTCCCTGGCTGGCTTTTTCCAACAACATGATTCTGGTGATCTTATCTGTGATCCTATGGGGCTCCGTGATGGGGATTCATGAAACCACTCTCAGGGCCGCTATCGCGGATTTTTCTTCGCCGGAAAATAGGGGGCTGGCCTATGGAATTTTCAATACGCTGTATGGAACGGCCTGGTTTATCGGCAGTATGCTGATCGGATTTTTCTATGAGAAGTCGGTTTTATGGATTGGACTGTTTGTTTTCATGATGGAGGCCGCGGCAATACCCGCGATATATTTGACGATCAAAAAAGTCACCCTTTTACAGCGCCGGCAGTGATTCCTTTGATGATGAAACGCTGCATGAAAAGATAAGTCACGATGATGAAGGCCGTTGTCATGGTCATTCCCGCCATCAGCTGAGGATATTCGGTTACGCGTTCCCCTTGGAATTTCAATAATCCGACCTGGAGAGGCATCAGATCTGCATCGGAAAAAATAAGATTGGCGAGCAGAAATTCATTCCAGGTGGAAAGCGCATTGAAGATAACAATAACGGCGATGGCTGATTTGGCTAGAGGCAATGCCACATGCCAGTATATCTGCCATTTGGAGCATCCGTCAATTTTGGCAGAGTCTTCCATTTCTTTGGGGATTTTATCAAAAAAAGTTTTCAGAAGATAGATGGAAAAGGGGAGCCCCGCATTGATTTGGGGCAAGATGTAGCCCACACGAGTGTTGATGAGACTTAATTTATTCAAGATAACAAAGATGGCAACAAACACTCCGGGAATCGGGATCATCATCACGCCGATGAACATGTAAAATAAAATGTTTTTTCCGGGAAAATCCAGTCTGGAAAAGGCGAAGGCAGCCATCGAGGAAAAAAGAACAATGAAAAAAATGACTGTTACGGTATAAAAAAGGGAATTGAGAAAATAGGTCCCGAATCTTCCCCCTTTCCAGGCCTCAGTGTAATTGCTGAATTTAAAAACCTCTGGCCAGAGACTCATGTTGGTAAAAATAGCATCTTGTGTTTTCAGGGAAGACGCGATCATCCATATCAGGGGCAACAGGCAGCTGATTGATACCCCGATGAGAAAAACATGTATGCCCAGTTTGGATAAACTCAAGTCTTCTATGTTTTTATACATGAACGGTTCCTAGTCATTTTTTTTAAGCCGGTTTGAAACAAAAATCTGGGTCATAGAAACGATCAGGAGAATCACTCCAAACACAATCGCTTGTGAACTGGCATAGCCGAAATTCAAAGAGCCGGTCATGCTGTAAATAATGCGCGTGATAGGGACTTCTGTATGATAACCTGGCCCCCCCTTGGTCGTGGAAACGATCAGATCATAGATCTGCATGGTGCCTAAAATAGTCAAGATGGAAACAATGACAAACACGGGAACCATCAACGGGAGGGTGATATGAACAAATTTGGGCCACCAGGTGGCTCCGTCGACATCCGCTGCTTCATAAAGTTCCCTGTCAATGTTTTGCAGCCCTGCTAAAAAGATAACGAATCCCCAGCCGAAACCCCGCCACATATGGATGAAAGCAATGGCATAGAGGGCGGTTTTAGGATCAGCCAGCCATGCCCGGCAGAATTTTTCCATATGAAACAATGTCAGCCAGTGGTTCAAGAGTCCATAATTGCCATCAAAAATCCATTCCCAGATCAATCCGATGACGATACCGGAAAGAACCGGAGGCAGAAAAAAAATAACTTTATAGATGGTTTCGCCTCTTATCCCCCTGTCCACGAAGAGGGCCAGAATGAGCGCGACAAAATTTTGAAGAGTCAGGGCAAGAAAAGTAATATATGCTGCGCGTCCGACGGATTCCCACCAGACTTTGTCCTTGAAAATTTCAATATAATTCTGAAGTCCGACGAACGTCTCGATGCTTCCGGCAAGTCCGTTGGATTTCATGAAACTGAGACGAAATAAATCAAAAAAAGTGTAGATATTGAAAATGGCAAATAAAATCAGAGCCGGGACAATAAAAGAATAAGAGGTCAAAAGGGAATATATTTTCGTTTTATTCATGTGTCTGTTCATTCAATACCCTATAGAATTAAAAATCACTGTCCGGTTTATTTCTGTCTGGGGATGATATTCATCACCAATGGCTTTAAGTCATGCCATGTTTTTTAGAATTCAGGATCTGGAATGGTCCCGGCCTGCGGCTTCCATCCGTAACGGGACTCCATTGGGCCCGTTCTTCGCTGCGTTGCGAATCAGCCGAATGATTTTATCATCCAATACAAAACGCCGAAGGCGTTCCTTCACAATTCTCAGTTCTGTATTCTCAATTCTCTGATTATTATTCACTCTCGTTCAGGGTTTGTTTTTTTAAAAGCGTGATTTTTTCGGCCAGTTCTTCAGGAGTGGTTTCTCCGATGATGATGGATTGAATCCCCCTTGCTGTCGCTTCTTCGATATTGGGATCTTCGCCGACTGGTAAAAGCGCTGGATGAAAAGTTTTGTCCATGTCTTTTGCATATTCATTGAGAATAGCCGGCATCTGCCCTACAGCCTCTTTATTTGAAGGAAGATTGTTGGTTTCCGTGGATAAAAAGATCTGGCTGGATTTGGAGGTCATCCATTTTAAAAAGGCGACAGCCTCTTTTTTTCGGAGAGAATGTTCGCTCACCATCAGGGATGATCCGGCTCCCCCCTGGATCAGCAAGGGGTAATGATCGCTGATCTTTGGAAAAAACATGGTTCCATAGTTCAAATCCGGATTCATTCCTCTGAAAACATTGACGCTCCATGAGCCATTGTAGGTGACCGCTGCCCTTCCAGTAGCAAATAAACGTTCCGCATTTCTGTTGATCATGGTGACAATACCTGCCGCGAACAGTTTTTTTTCACTCATTTCTCTGAATTTATTGAAAATGTCTATCCATTCAGCGGAAGAATAGGGGCATTCTCCCTTGATGGTCTGGATCAGTTTCTTTTCTCCAATCAAATTATAGGCAAAAATCCTGACCATGGTGTTGATCAGCCAGGTTTCGCCAAATCCCACGACAAAAAATTGTTTATCCGTTTTTGAAGTGACTAAGTCGCCTGCTTTCAGGAATTCTTCCCATGTTTCAGGAATTTTATCGATACCGGCTGTTTTAAAAATATCCTTGTTGTATATCATCTGGATATTGGTGACATCTATGGGAACACCATAGATCCCTTCAGGAACATTCCATTGATTGGGTTCCGTAAACGCGTTCATTCCGATTGCGTTCGGATAAAAAGACCTCTCCCATTCATGATGGTTTTCTTCCATGTAAGGCGTCAGGCAATGAATCAATCCGGCATGGATGAAATTCGACAGATCCTGAGACACTCCTAGCACGCTGAAGATATCCGGCAGTGTGTTGGTTTGAGCTGCCGCGCGTACTTTTGAGGTATAGACATCGGTAGGAGCGGACAGTTCAAAGATGACGGTTTTACCTGTTTCTGCTTTGTACTGCTTGCTCAGCTTTAAAAACGTATCGTGACGATCCGTCATCCAGTGCCAGATTATGACTGCATCGGAATCGCTCCTTTTTTTCCCGCATCCGGCATATATAAAGCATAGGCAGAAAAACAAAACAAAAAGAAAAAAAAGGTTCCCTTTTCTAAACATGACTGCTGCCTCCCTGCTAAAGGACAGTTTCATTGACAAAATTGGGGACAACGCGCTTAATGATCGGATCAACCAGTTCTTTTATTTCCACGGCCTGGGAACAGTGCATGGTTTTATTGACCAAATCTTCAGCTTCAGCATAGGTGATGGCGCGTAGGATGCTTTTTATTTTCGGGATAAACATGGAGGATAAACTGAGTTTGGTGATCCCCATCCCTACTAAAATGATGGCGCCTGCAGGATCTCCCGCCATTTCTCCGCATACGGAGACATCCACTTTATTCTTACTGGCTGCCTGTACGACCATCTGAATGAGCCGAAGAACTCCAGGGTGAAATGGCTGATAGAGATAGGCGATCCGTTCATTGATACGGTCTACAGCCAACGTGTACTGAATAAGGTCATTGGTTCCGATGCTGAAAAACTGAACATGATTGGCGAGAAAATGAGAAGTAATCGCCGCGCTGGGGATCTCAATCATGATTCCAATTTCGATGTTTTCATCATAGTCCAAATGCTCATTTTTTAATTCTTTCATGCATTTTTTTAAAATACTGTTGGCCTGAATCACTTCATTGAGATTAGAAATCATGGGATACATGATTTTGGTTTTGCCAAACGCGGATGCCCTTAATATGGCCCGCATCTGTGTCTTAAAAATATCGATCCGTTCGAGGCAAAATCGAATGGCACGCCAGCCCATAAAAGGATTCAATTCAACCGGCAGTTTAAGGTGCGAAAGGAATTTATCCCCCCCCATGTCCATGGTACGGATGACCACGGGCTTGGGATTCATTTTTCGAACGACTTTGCTGTAGACATGAAATAATTCATCTTCAGAAGGTAGATCCGTCCGGTTCATGTAACAAAATTCGGTTCGATACAATCCAACCCCTAATGCACCGTGAGAAAGAAGGGACTGTATATCTTCAGGCATTTCAATGTTGCTGTGTAATTCGATTTTTCGTCCATCTTTTGTCACGGTTTCGATATTTTTTAATGATTTCAGATTTTCTTCATAAATTTCGATCAGAGATTTTGTATCGGAATATTTTTTAAGCGTATCAGAGACGGGGTTGACAATCAAAAGCCCTTTGGTCCCATCCAGGATTACTGTGGAACCAAGTGGAATTCTCCTGGACACATCATGGAGTCCCACTACGGCTGGTATGCCTAATGATCTGGCCATGATAGCGGTATGGGAAGTCTTTCCGCCGATATCTGTAGCGAATCCGACAACGTTTTCTTTATGCATTAAAACGGTATCAGATGGAGATAAATCATAGGCTATGACCACCACTTCTTCCTTAATTTGAGTGAGATCCTGCTTTTTTTCCCCTTTGATATTTCGAAGGATTCTGCGCGTGACATCCTTGATATCCGAAATACGTTCCCTTAAATATTCATCCTGCATTTCGCTGAAGACTTTGGTGAACTGTTTCATCACATCCGAAAAGATGAATTCCGCATTTTTCAGTTCGTGTTGAATTCGTTTGGTGACTTCCTCCATGATGGTTGAGTCTTCCAGAACGAGCAAATGCGCGTTGAAAATATCAGCATGATCGCTTCCCATGGCTTCAGCGATTTTCGTCTGAATCTCAAGGAGTTCCTTGCGGGTTTGAATCAGGGCGTTTTCGAATTTTAAAACTTCAGATGCGATTTCGGATTTTCTGATGTTTCTTTCAAGGATTGGTTTTGAAATACCGGAGTCGAACTTATAAACATTGCCAATGACAACTCCTTCAGAAACAGGGATGCCGTAATAAATGATCTGGTCAAGCTGTGAGGATTTTTTCGCTTTTTTCCTCAAGGTCTATTCTTCTCCAAATTTGTCATTGATTAGGGCCTCCAGGGTCTCTACGGCTTCTTTACAATCATGCCCCACCGCTTTGATGGTCAGTGAAGTCCCAATAGAGGCAGCCAGCATCATCACTCCCATGATGCTTTTACCATTCACGGTTTCTCCGTTAGCGTCTTCTTTTGTGATAAAAATGTCAGATTTAAACCTGTTGGCATTTTTAACAAGCATAGCCGCGGGCCGTGCATGAAGTCCTAGCTTATTTAAAATGGCCACGCGTCTTTCAAAGGTGTTAGTTGCATCTTCTGTACTCATAATTTTTTATGTATTCATCATGCATGAAGGATGCGTTTTCGTATCAAAAAAGGAAAACAGCTTCAAGAGAAGAACAATCAGATTTTACCTTTCATTGCTTTCAAGATTTTATCATTCAGTTCTTTTGCCGGATTCCTTCCCATCCATTTTAAACGCTGATTCAATGCTGCAGCTTCAACTAAAAGGGCAATATCCCTTCCTGGGCGGACAGGAATAACATTGTAGGGTATTTCAATCCCTAAAATGGTGGTCTTGCTTTCATGCATCCCCAGACGGTCATATTCCCTGTTTGGATCCCATTCTTCAAGATAAATATTGATATCAATCCTTTTTCGATCGCGTATGCAGCCCACGCCAAATAAATTTTCAACATTGATGATCCCTAATCCGCGAAGTTCCATGTGATGTGAGGTGATTTCAGAGGAGGAGCCGACCAGCGTGATGCCGTCCTCCACGTGAATACGGACAATATCGTCAGCGATCAATCTGTGCCCGCGGCTGATCAATGAAAGCGAACTTTCTGATTTTCCGATTCCGCTTTTTCCGGTGATGAGAACTCCTACTCCGGAAACCTCCAGGAGAGAACCATGAACATGGGTGAACGGAGCAAACCAATTATCTAAAAATACCGTGATTTTATTGATGATACGCATTGTCACGAAAGGGGAACGAAGAAGCGGCACCTTGAATTCATTGGACATATTGATCAATTCCTGAGTCGGAGGAAAACGCCTGGAAATAATGATACAGGGGATGTTTGGGACGAAAAGAGGTTTCAGCCTCTCCCTGGCTTTGCGTTTGGATAAGGAATTTAAGAAATTGATTTCGACTTTGCCTAAAACCTGAATCCTTCTGTTGGCAAAATATTCCACATAACCGGCCAAGGCAAGCCCGGGACGATTGGTTTCCGCCACTTTGATTTTTCGATTGAGTCCATCAGCCCCTGCCAGCAATTCAAGCCTCAGCTGGCGTTTCATGGATTCATACAAAGAAGCTACGGTGAGCTCTCTTCCTTTATATCCTGATCTGTCCATAGGTGATATCCAGATATAAAATCATGCCTGATGATAAAAGCTTGGTGCATTATGGATCATGTTGTCATCTCATTCCATGCATATGCGGTTCAAGTTCCAATCAGGCCGTTGTTCTTTGATTTCACGGCGGGTATTATTGCCCTTGGTTATTAATTGTCCTGTTTTACCCATGATCCTATTATGTTGACCGTCACAACTGTATCGAATATCCATTTATTCTTCATTTTTTTCGGAAAGGATAAAATCATAACATAATAAAGGAATATAACCAGCGAATTTTTCACCCTTTATTGAGGTTCCAATCAAGCACAATTCCAGCGTTTCAGTTTCGAATACAGTGTTTTCCGCGTTATTCCCAGCAGCTGGGCTGCCCTGGTTTTGTTCTGATTCGTCTGTTCCAGTATACGAAGAATGTAGTCTTGTTCTCGTTGTTCCAGGGAGGAATGGGCTTGGATTTCATCGTGTTTCTTCAGAAGCGGATTGAGGGCAGGTGAAAAAAAATCCCCTTTCAGATGATCAGAAAAAAATGCCGCTTCCAGGATGTCACCTTCCCCAATGATGCATGCCCGTTCGATAACATTTTTCAGTTCCCGGATGTTTCCCGGCCAGGAATGAGACAGTAAGAGACGCCGGGCTTCTTCAGAAAAATCATTAAATTCTTTTCCAAGAAGAAAGGAGAACTGTTTTAAATAATAAAGCGCTATGGGTATGATATCTCCCTTTCTCTCCCGTAAAGGCGGGCAATTGATTTGAAAAACAGAAATCCGGTAAAATAAATCCTCGCGAAAGGACTTTTCAGCTATAGCCTTTGATAGGTTTTTATTGGTTGCAGCGATAATCCGGACGTCTGCCAGACGGCATTCATTGCTTCCTATAGGATGGATCTCTCCTTCTTCAAGAAAGCGCAACAGCTTTGCCTGTAAGGTGAAAGGCATCTCTCCTATTTCATCTAAAAAAAGGGTTCCCATGTCTGCAGCCTGAAGTTTTCCCATTCTTTTAGCTATAGCGCCGGTGAACGAGCCTTTTTCATGTCCGAACAATTCACTCTCCATGATCTGTTCAGGAATAGAAGCGCAATTGATGATGATCAACGGCTTGTCTTTTCTCGGACTCAAAGCATGAATCATCCTGGCTACACATTCTTTACCTGTTCCGCTTTCACCTGTGATCAAAACAGTTGTGTGAGTGGGTGCTGCCTTTTTGACCCATTCCAGGCATTCTCTGGTTTTGATATCTTTTCCTATTATGGGGTGTTGCCTGACTGTATTTTCCACTGCACATTCATTTTGCGTCCGGATTCTTTCTATGGTTTTGATATCTTTAAGCAGTCCGGAAAGCATGCGTGAAAGAATGCATAATGCGAAGAATTCCTGTTCAGCAAAGCAATGGGAAAGCTGAAAAAGCTCAAGTTGAAGAATACCTTTGATTTCTTTTTGATGAAAAAGAGGAACAGCCATGAGCGAGCTGATTCCCATCCTTGAGATGGTTTTTGTCTTATCTTGACACTCTTCGATGACGTTCCGAATATACACCGCCTTTCCGGAGGCAATGATCTCCTGGGTCACACTCCGGCTGAATCCCTGCCTCGAGGAGGTCAAAGAAAGGTCTGCCCGTTTTCGGATCACGGCTTTTTTTCGTGCCGTATCGGTTTCGAAGTAAATCATCCTGTCAGGACGAAATAACACCTTTAATTCAGCAAATACCGCCTTCCATAATTCATCTTCTGTTTCACAGGAGGTGATTCGGTCTGATAACGTGTACAAAAAAGACAGTATTTTTTCTCCTGCCAGTTCCTTGCCCAGTTTGGCTGTCTTTTCAATGATTTTACTGTCAAAATGAAGTGTTTTTTTTATTTCCTTGTAAGGTTCGGAAGAGAAAACAAGAAAGGAACTGCCTATCCCTATTTTTTTTTCATAAGGGAGAGATTGTTTGTGTATTTTTTTTCCGTCTATATGAATTCCGTTTTTACTTCCGCAATCCTCAATTTGTGTTTCCTTTTCCTGACGGATTACCCTGGCGTGCCGTCTGGAAATCATGTCGTCAAAAGGCAGAGAAAGGCTGTTTTCTTCGGAACGGCCGATCGTAAGAGGAAGATCCTTTTCCCCGATTTTTATGGTTTGGTAATATTCATTTTTAAAAAAAACATGGAGATACATAAGAATCCAGTACTATCAGGTAAAATTTCAACTATTGTAACATTTGTCTATTTTATGCGGATTTTCCTCTGTTCATTGATTTTTGAAGTAAGGATACAGAATCGAGAATTTTGAGCCGCTATCTGCGCTTATTTTATAGGTTCACCTCGATCTGGATTATATTTCTGTTTGTATCTCGTTTGAATTTCAGCGGGAAGCCTAGCCATTATTGGTTAAAAAGTTCTTCGATTTTATTCTGAATTCTCAATTGCTTTCAACCCTTCCTCTGCTTTCAGGACAAATTCTTTCAAATCTTTATAATCCAAAAGGATCTTCTTGTATAGCATTTCCGCCTGGTCCCGTTTCCCGGTTTGATGATACATCCCAGCCAGCTTCAAGATGGCTATGGCTTCATAGGCTTTCAATCCTTTGTAACGTTTGAGGACAACGTTAAAGGCCTGCTGCGCTTTCAGATAATCTGTTTTTGATAGATAGAGTTCTCCCTGCGTGATTTTTCCCCAGGCACAAGTGGCGGTTTGATTGGGAAAATATTCTTCAAGACGGTCGAGATAGAACAGGGCCTTTTCCATCTTGCCCTCTGAAATAAAAGCTGAGATCATCTTTCTTGTTGCTGTGGTAAAAAGAGGCCTTTGGTTGGGGAAATGTTCCAATATAAAATCGAACCACTTTTCTTTATCATTTTTCCTGCCTGGTTCAGGATGACGCCGGACTCCTGAAAAAAAGGAATCATAGATAAAAAGAAAAATATTCAGGGCGATTTCCGATTCCGGATAGTCGTGAATGGCTGAAAGAATAATGTTTTTCGCTTCATCCGTTTTACCGGAAAGGAAAAGGCTGATCGCCCTATGATACTCGATTTCAGGAAGCAGCTGAGTGTCGGATTTGTCCTGAGAAAGGGGGGTCAATACTTCAATGGCTTTGTCATATTCTTCCAGCTTGATATAGGTCATTCCCATTCTAAAATAGGCGATCCTTGAGATGGAATGATCGGGGTACTCATTGATGATATTTTGATATTCCTGTATTGCCTCCTGAAAACGGTCCAGATTAAAAAGCTTCTGCCCCAGAATCAGAGGAGATAGGACCAGAGGATGTTTTGGTTTTTCTATCCGGATACCCGACACATTTCTGCCTTTTTGATTGAAAAAAAGGCCGGCGAACGCATACCGGGTACCTAATATCGGATCGTAATCCATGAAACGGATGGCCTCTTTTGAATTTAAATAAAGGATCAGCTCAGCACCTTTTCTTTCTAATATGATCCGGTTTTTGTCCGTTTTAAACACGACCGGACATTCCTTGATGGGGTTTCCATAATACATTTTACAGAGACTGACGCTCTTTTTCTGAATTTTGACCAGATATCCGGAAAGCGAGTCGCTTTCTGAATTACTGAATACGCCGAAGAATTCTTCTGTTTTGGGGCAGGGAGTATCGAAAGAGATCCTGATTTCAGACTCAAACATTTCCGGAAATACCAGGTATCCCGGCGAATCTCTCTTCCAGGTAAAACCCTTATTATCCGGATGGGCTTCAATGAAGTCGCTGATTTCTTTGACTTGGATCCCGCCGTCCAGATTATTGAAGATCCTAACGTCTAGAGGAATGTTCCGGTCAAACAGAGCGACGGTTTTCCACTGGTGTTCAGGATAAATGTCTTGTTTCCTGAACGGCCCCTTGAGGGTCAATCCAACAAGCAGAAAACAAAACAGAAGAAAGAAATAGAAAGCATGGCGGACTCTTGACTTGGAAATAAAATAATGGAAAAGAATCGGGACCCTGGAAAGCCTGAGCGGTTTTTCATTCAATACTCTGTCCAGATCTTGAGCCATCTCATGAGCAGAAGCATAACGGTTTTGTCTTTTATAGGACATGGCTTTTAAAATCAGGCTTTCTTTTGCTTTGGATAAATCAGGATTTTTTTTGCGGGGCGTCTCAAAATCCGCTTTCCTGATTTTTTCCGCTAATGAATAGTAATTGGGTTCGTCAAAAGGCAAAACACCCGTTGCGATTTCATACAAGGTCACGCCAAGAGAATAAATATCGGACCTCCTGTCACAGACATCCCCTTTGGAATCGATGAATTCCGGCGGCATATAGGCAGGAGTACCGATGGACGATTGGGTGATCCGGAAAAAAGAATCGTTATCCAGACATTTCGAAATCCCAAAATCAAGCAGAACGACCTCATGGTGAGAAGTGATCATGATGTTTGAGGGTTTGATATCCCTGTGTATCACTCCCTGTTCATGAAGATCATGGAGAATAACGGCAGTTTTTCTGATCAGAAGAAATCCTTCATCTATGGAAAAGTCTTTTTTATCCAGTTTTTCTTCCAGCGTGCGGCCTTCGATATACTGCATGACGAGGTAGAAACAATTATCGTCCTTTCCAAAGTCGTACACCTGGGCAATCTGGCTGTGCCGGATCCGTGAAAGAATGGCAGCCTCTCTTTTAAACCGTTCCAGCGCGGACGGCGATTGCCCCAGAGGAAGGATTTTGATAGCCGCTTTTCTTTTGAGTTCCGGATGCCAGGCTTCGAAAACAATCCCCATGCCGCTGCGGCTGATTTCCCGGATGAGCTGATAATGGCCGATTGTTTTTTTGTTAAAACAACCCATTTCTGACGGGTTGTCTTCCTGCTGCGTCCTGGTGTTTTTGTCTTCAGCCATTTTTAAAAATTATCATAATTTGAAAATAGGCTGAACAGAAATTCTGCAGGGGGCCTTATTCAATTTATTAAAAGGGTACAATTGGCTGGAAAACTTTTTTATTAAAAAGTATTTCCAGCCAATTTTCAAAAATTTTTTATATGCGCTTTCATGGGAACGAAACGTTCCCATGAAAGAGAAAAACAATATACAAAGATGCTATACAGTTTTCTTGAAGCGTCTTAAACACAATTAAAGGATTATTAAAAGTATGCCTTGAGCCTGGACGTGACGAGAAACCGCTGAAGAGTTACACCATACTTATTTTGCGATATTCAGTATATATGGTATATGCTTAATGAAGTAATAATAAAGCTTTAACCTTCTCCCCCCTGAAATAGATAATGATGATAACTATTTTAATCCTATTTATTTCATGTGTTCCTATTCCCGGACAGGCCGAGACCTCTATGATAGGATTTCTTGCCCCACAATCATTCACAGAAAAACACGTATCTTATGAAGAACTTTTGAGATACGAACCGGAATGGTCAAAAGAAAAAGGGAAAGAAATAAAAATAATCAAAGAAGGAATTCATATTAATCCAGATGTCATATTGGATGAAGTAGAATATCGTGGTGTTAGATATATTATGAAAAGAGACAGACCTCGAAAGTGGTGGCAACGAATAGCATGGTGGAGAAAAAAAGGAGAGGGGGATGTTGTTCCCCAGGCAAGGATTTTGAATTATTTAAATATTCATCATAGCGAATTAATATCCACAGGGTTTGACAAGGCAGAGCATTTTGTTTTGTTTAATGGCAAGAAAGCCGTCCTTTTTAAAAAATTTGATGGCAAAACTCTTTTCGAACACGCGGCAAATACAAAATTGGGAATTTTTGAGTCGGTAAGAATTATTCTTAGCCTGGCAAAAAAACTCAAAGCTCTTTACGAAGCCTGCGGATTTTATCATTGGGATATTACATCAAGTAATATTTATATTACTCCAGATGGAGAAGCAGGCTTATTTGATTTTGATTTTTCATTTATAAACGAAGCAGAATTTTGTAATAGGAGCCTTTTTGGAGTATTGGCAGCAGGAGGCAATAGGCTCTACTGTTCCCGCACAAGAGATATCATTCATTTTTATATTAAATTAACGGACCGGTTTACTGGTTTTATCAAGATGCCATTGGATAAAAAAGTGGCTTATTCAAAAAAACTTGCCAGATATAAAAAACAATGGAGACGTGATAAACTCTATGCGCTATCCGATGAAATTTATTCTCTGGCAGGAGCATTGGAATATATCATCCAACCAACAGAATTAGAATCCTGCCCTGATCTTCTCGCAGTAAGACAAAAAGCCATGTATGAAAATTATACTTCTTATGATGATTTCATCCGGGACCTGGAGTCAGTGCTTGGCAAACACGTCAGAAGTCAAATCCCGGATGCAGTTGCAGAAGCGGCCTAGATTAATTATCCGGATGCTCTGCAGCTATTTTATTTAACTTCCCTCTGGCTGCCACGGCTGGTTTCCAGAACCATCCCTTAGGGTCCCAGCACTGGGAATATCCGTACTCATCAATCAATTTTTGATAACAGTTTTTTGCTTTTTCCCATTCCTGATTCTTTAAATAGGCCTCTCCCAGTATGAAATAGCAGGTTCCCACGTCATTCAATGCCCAATAATCAAAAGCATGTTCCTTGGGAGCATAGGAGGAAAGAGACGCCTGTTGTTTTATTGCCTCGTTTTCATACAGCGACATGCATTTTTCCGTATAGATGACGACATGAGATATCTGGTTTGCATCCAGTGCCTCCCAGGCCTTTCTTGTGAAGGTCTCGGATGTGTAATCCCCGAAATCCACTCCGCTTTCCAGGCTGGTGATCAGGTCTTTGCAGGCATCAGCTACTTTCCAGAAAATCTTCTGAGAAGGGTCCCAGCACTGGGAAAATGAATACTGGTTAATCACTTCTTCACATGATTTCCTTGTTTCATCTGGGTTTCCCTGTTCATTCAAGGCTTTGGCTGCAATAAAATGACAAGTCGCCACATCATTCAACGCCCAGTAAGTAAAAGCTGAATCAGATACAGGAAAATCAGAAAGCGTCTGCTGCTGTTTAGAAGCCTCTTTAGAATAAAGGGTGATACATTTATCTGTATAGATTTCGACGCTTTTCCAGTCTTTTTCTTCCAGAGCATTCCATGCTTTGGTTGTCAGCGTCACTGACTTCATATCGCCGAAATCAATTCCCTCGTCAGCGGCTTCTAGATGAAATCCGGTCAGGATCACGGCGCATAGTAGCATGCAGATTGTCGATTTCATATGATTCCTCCTTCTTTATCGTTCATGTTTCTTCTGATAGGGCTTCACTGTCATGCCTCATTGACGGTCTGATCACAGCATGGTGAATGCCAAACATGTTTCCTTATTTCAGTTTATTCCATATCCTAAACCATCGCAATGCATTATGAATTAAATGGAACGGCAGTATTGTTTTCCATATTGATAAAAGACTGTTACTAAAATATCCATTGTCCGTTTATTTTTTACTAGGTTGAATAAATTTTCGTGTATTTCACGTTTTTCATTGTTAATAAATAGCGAATTGTATTCGCCAGATGCAAACCCCTTTGCTTTCAGCAGGGAAAGGACCGATAAAAAGGGAGAAGCATCGTTTTGAGCGGAAGATCCACTTATGGCTTGCATTACGGATCTTCACTCTCCCGGTATATAATCGTGAAGATTTTGTCCAACCTGAATTGAAAGGAATGCATGAAAAATAATTATTTTTGGATCATTATTTTGCTTTTTATATCCATTTTTACCCCTCTATATGGGGAAACAAAATCCAGTAATGAAACTCTATCCAAAGAGCCTTATATCGGCGCTATCGTCATCAATGCCTCAACAGGCGAAGTGCTTTTTGAGGAAAATGCGGACGCCAAGGGATACCCTGCCAGCGTGTTAAAACTGATGAGCCTTCTGATTATATTGGAGAAAATAAAAGAAGGGGTTCTGAAATGGGAAGATCAAATCAACATCACTGCTGAAGCGGCAAAAATCGGCGGATCCCAGGTCTATCTGAAAGAAAATGAGGTTTTTACTCTGGATGAACTGTTGTATGCCATGATGGTTCAGTCGGCCAATGATGCCGTGACAGCCATAGCCATATATATTGCGGGGAGTAAAGGTGCTTTTGTGGAATGGATGAATCAGAAAGCCAAAGCTCTGGGCATGAATGCATCACAATTCCATTCTATTCATGGTCTGCCACCGGGTGTGGGGCAATTGCCAGATGTCACCACAGCAAGAGATTTATCCATCCTGGCTCGCGAGTTGCTGAAATATCCTGACACGTTGCGGTACAGTTCAGTCAGGGAACGCGGATTCAGAAACGGCACTTTCATGATGCGAAATCATAATCATCTTTTATGGAAATTCGACGGCTGCGACGGAATGAAAACAGGTTATTATAAAAAAGCCGGCTATTCTATCATTGCCACTGCCAAGCGGCATGATTTCCGGGTCATCGCCGTGATTCTGGGCTGCAAAAGCAAAAAAGGACGCGATGACAAGGCCTCGGAGCTGCTATCCAAAGGTTTCTTGCACCATATCAGGAAATAACGGCGGGCATTTCCGGTAAATTGAAGTTGAATTTTCTTTTATTTTTATGCAAAATATGGCCGTTTCGCTTAACGAAAAATGAGGGCAACTCCTTTTAATTTCATCAATCCGAAGCAGACGGCTCGAGGAAACGGTTATTTTCTGTTAACGTTTGTGTCGAACTAATGCCAGCAGAGGTCAGACTGATGGGTAACGAAATTGTTGAAAATCCATACAACTTGAAAGTGGAATATCATTTCGAATTTGAAGATGGAGAAAACATTGCTTTCAAAGTGGAAAAAGATATCCTTGAAAAAAAACCCAGGCATTATTCCAGCAAACGATATAAGTGGGAAGAACTGGAATTCCATCAATGCGAACAATGTCCCCTTTCCAGCAGTGAATATCCTTACTGTCCTGCTGCTATCTCCATCACGGACATCATCGAATACTTTTCAAAAAAGGCCTCGTTTTCCAATTGCAAATGCACGGTACGCATGCCTGATAAAACAATCTCAGGTGAGAAACCGATCCAGGACGTTCTGTATTCCTTAATCGGTGTGCGGATGGCTACTTCTGCTTGCCCTTTTCTCTCCCGATTCAGGCCCCTGGCACGATTCCATGAGCCTTTTTCCACTCCGTTTTACACCATGCAGAGAATCATGTCCTCTTATTTACTGGAACAATTTTTCAAGAATAAAAGAGAGGGGACAGGTGAGTTTAATTTCAGCGGATTGAAAGATTTTTATTCCCATATCAATATCGTGAACAGTAAAATGGCGCTTCGTCTCGCCGAAGCGGAAGTCATGGATGCCACTCCCAACAGCATCATGATTTTATCGCTTTTTGGAACGTCCGTTACCTTTTTCTTTGATGATTATCTTGAAATTTTACAAAAGCTCTATGAATGATATCCCGGGAAAATAAAATAAGTTGACATTTTTCTTTATAAATATAAAAAATTTTTCTCAAAAATTGTTTTCCAAGTAACCGGTCAATACAGAAAGGGGTAAACAAATGTCTGGTTTATATCTCAAAGTGCGGTTTATCGTGTTCATGTTAACAGTGGGTTGTTTCATGTTTCATGCAGGTGCGGCTGACAGTCCGGCAGAGACCGAAGCGGGTCCTTCTTCCTCCGGGACAGAATATGATTTTGGCGATCAAAAATCCGTAACCCTTTGCACAAAAGCATGGGCTGCGCTGGAGGTGAAAGATTGGGCCGGTGTTGAAGCTTACACGGAACGATGCATTGGTCTTTACACGAAACATGCCCTCAAGCAGCAATCGGAATTAACCGCCATGCCGCCTGCAACCGTAGCCAATACCTACTGGGCTTTAAATGACGTAGGGACCGCCTATTTCATCAAGGCAAAAGCATTAAAAGAGCAGGGAAAAAACGACATGGCAAAAAAAATCTGCCAGCTGGTGATTGACGAATATTCCTATTCCCAGTGCTGGGATCCCAAGGGATGGTTCTGGAGCCCGGCTGAAGCTTGCCGTGACATGATCATGACGCTTGGGACAAACATCGATTTCGAAGATTACACTTCCGAGACACTGACCCGAAAAGCCTGGGAGTCGCTCACAAGCGATAATATCCAGAATACGGTCATTTATGCCAATAAATGTATTTCCCTGTATGAAAAAGACGCGAAAAAACAGCAGGAATCCCTCAGTAATTATGCTCCGAAAGAGAAGGCTTTTGATTACTGGGCGTT
>JAFGBW010000179.1 GCA_016932965.1 Candidatus Auribacterota bacterium | reverse complement strand
GCCTTGCCCTTACGGGTTCCCTTTGGTCACCAAGCTCCGACATCCTGTCTTCGCTTCTTATAAAAAAGGTTTTCCCCGCAGCTTCCAGCGCCCTTACGACTTATTCATTATGCCGCGGCGAGAAACTGTTCACGGCTTGAAGTGCGGTCTTCCGTATTCAACCGTACCTGATTCAGATCAGCATAGAGAGGGAGAAGTACCCGGGATTTCAGCCAGAATGCATTTTTTTCCAGATCATCATACCAGTACTCAAGGACCAGATTTCCGCGATATCCTTTTTGGGCCAGGGCCCGGATAAAAGAGACGAAATCAACTGTCCCGGGATCCGTGATTCTCAAATCCTGGGAACCCGGGCTGTAGTTGGATAGATGAACATTCACAACACGCTCATCAAGTAAATCCAGAAAACCGGCCGGGTCCCGGCCGCTTTCCGCAATGTGTCGGACATTCAGCGTGATTCCGGCTGTGTCTGAAATATCCCTATCTGAATTCGAGCGGAGGATGGAAAAGATCTCATTGAGATCTTCAGGGGAATGGGATGCCCCGTTTTCAAAACCGATTTTAATCCCGTATTTTTTTGCTTTTTTTATGGCTGAGCACAGTTTTTTTATCAGGGCTTTGTTTTTACGTAAATCCTCCAATGCAGGGGCCTGGAAAGTCACCACTTTTGCACCTATATGACGGGCCAGTTCGATATTGGGTATCAGGGCATACTCTCTGCTGGCCAACAGGGTCAATGAGATGTCATTTCTTATGGCAGACATTTTCCATTCATCACGCAGCAGGGTCGGGATGCTTCCAGGCGGGTAATTTAAGAGATTGATTTCAAACGAGTCGATATTTCTGACACGGGATTCCCTGATAAAACTTTCTATATCTTCCAGATGGACAAAACCGGGATTTTGGGCTGAAACGGTACATTTTGACGATTGACGTGTTGCCATCATGGCAATACCCTGCCTGGAAAGGGGTGGAATCCTCATAGATGTTGGGATTGTGCTGATAAGGGATAATTCACCCCGTGCCTCGACAGGTGATATTTTAAAACCCAGCATGCTTAACACCAATTGATCCACTTCCCGCGGATCCAGGATCTTGTTTGTATGATTTCTCATTCCTATGGCGCCGGAAAAACAGACGTTTCTGCCCGCCGCCCATCCCAGAATCAGTCCGTTTCTGGCGACAAGCATTTTTTCACTTCTTCTTGAAAGGTCTGGATTCTCCCACCACTCGTCAGGATAGGATGGATATTTGGGATAGCCGCTGAGTATGACTGTGGTAACAGGAATATCCACACGAGATTCCAGCTCGTCTATCAAATTCAAGCCGGTCAGATTGGTGATGAAATATTCAGACCATGGCCCGACATTCATGCTGAAAACGATCTGTCTGACGGGAGTTTTTGATTTCTTTTTGAGCTGTTGTAAAGCGGAGACGATCTCATCAAGGCTATAAGCCAGATTTAAATCAAGAACAAGAAAATCATCTTGTTTTAAATGGTTTAGTTTCAGATTATTTTCTGCCAGGGACGCGATGGAGGTGGTCTGGTAGGGTGTTGCAGGCAGCCATTGGGGTATGGGAAAGCCGTCTCTCTGAACATATCTGCCATTTTGAGGCGGAGCATAGTGCACGGCATTTTCGACCAGTAATAATTTTTTGATGCCTATTTTTTCCGCCACAAGGCTTTGGATGCCATGCCCCGCCCCTGCATCAATAAAGACAGCGTCCTCTTTGCCGGTCAGATTCATCAATAAAGCAATGGAATCCAGGGTATGTATCAGCATTTCAGGGTCGCTGAATTCGGATTTGTTCATTTCATCAAGGACGATCAGATTGGGATTGAGCTGAAGTCTTAAGGGAGGGGGGAGTTTTTCATGCCATTCCCGGTCAATAAAAAAAAGAAAACCAAACCTGACGAAGACGGGATGATAGAGAGTATCCCCTTTACGGACCTCATCTGGGGACCACCACCGTTGGATCGGATAGGTCATTTCTCCCAATACATATTGTTCGGAAATAGCATCGCCGGTTTTTTCCTTCAATCCGTTTCCATCCAGGAGGTGGAGACATTGCGCCACGCTGGCAGACAAAGCCGAGAGCTCCTCTTCATCGGTGATTAACTTGGATGAAAAAGGCCGGGTATGATGCGCGGGCGCCAGGCAGAGATTCGCTGAAGTTTCTTTTCCGGGAAGAAGTAATAATATCAGAGAAAAAACCAGAAAAGGGTCACGACTGTTTAATATCTTTTTCATCAATACAATTCAACCTGTGATGATGCATAACATAACAGACATATAATGCCTCATAATTGTATTTTTGTCAAGGAACGGAGAGAAAATATAAAATTGAGAATTGAGAATGGGAAGTTGATGAAATGATTTTTTTCACATCTTTTTCATAAAAAATTTTATGTGCGGAGAGATTTTTCCGTGAAAAAGCTCTCCGCGCATCACTTAAAAATTTTTTGGATAGGGGTGCGGGAAAACCTTTTGCTGCGGCCATCCTGGCCTTGCCCTTACGGGTTCCCTTTGGTCACCAAGCTCCGACATCCTGTCTTCGCTTCTT
>JAFGBW010000178.1 GCA_016932965.1 Candidatus Auribacterota bacterium | reverse complement strand
CCGCCATGAGGATGATCCACCGGATTCATCGCGACACCTCTGACAGACGGACGAATGCCAAGCCATCGGCTTCGGCCTGCTTTGCCAAGGTCCACGGTATTGTGTTCCGCATTTCCTACTGCTCCAACGGTAGCCATGTTTTTTGAATCCACCATCCGGATTTCACCGGAAGGCAGTTTTAGCTGAGCCTTATTACCCTCACAAGCCATTAGAACTGCTCCAGAACCCGCGGAGCGAACCAGGCTTCCACCTTGTTTGTACTTCAATTCAATATTATGAATGATCATACCTACCGGAATTTTTTCAATGGGGAGAGCATTACCGACCTTTGGCTCGGCATCCGGCCCGCTCATCAGAACATCCCCGACTTTAATACCTTCCGGGGCGAGAATATATCTCTTTTCACCGTCAGCATAATGAAGAAGAGCTATCCTGGCAGTTCTATTCGGATCGTATTCCAACGATCCTACCTTGGCCGGTATCCCGTATTTTTCTCTTTTAAAATCCAGAATGCGTAACTGTTTCTTATGTCCTCCGCCCCTTCTCCGCATGGTGACTCTTCCGTAAACGTTCCTGCCGCTGGAACTCTTTTTAGGCAGCAACAGGGGTTTATGCGGTTTCACTTTGCTCAGTCCCTTATAAGAAGGCAGTTCAGTGAATCTCAATGAAGGTGTTACCGGTTTAAATTTTTTCAGTGTCATTGTCCTTTATTCCTTAACCTGCTCTGAATCGCAAAGCATTGGTTATCTCCCTGATCCATCCTATCTTATTCATCTGGATCAGATGTCTATTTGTAAATGTATACTGGAATCAAAAAAATAATGGGGCATGATTTCCATTTATTGGAAATCAATCTTGCTTCCTTCTTTTAATTTCACCACTGCCTTTTTCCAAAGTACAGTCCTACCCAGCTGCATTCTTACTCTCTTCTTTTTCCAGGGCATATTGATGGTCCGCACAGCCGAAACCTTTACCTTAGGATATAACTTCTCAATAGCAGCCTTGATCTGGAATTTATTGGCTCTTCTATCCACTTTAAAGACCACCTGGTTCAACTTCTCGTTTAAATCAGTTGCCTTTTCAGATATCACCGGTTCTTTTATGATTTCGAACGTATCCACAACTCCCCTCACGCAACCAGTTCTTTATTTATTTTATTAAAAGCCTCTTTTGTAAAAAGCAATTTCCCGCCCAGGAGAAGATCATAGGCATTTAAATCCCCAACTGTCCTGGCAACAACTCGTTTCACATTTCGACAGGATAAGACCAATTTAGGATCTACCATAGCCGTGATCAGCATCGTCTTTTCATTGCATTTCAGCGTCTTCAGCATGTCTATTATTTTTTTGGTTTTGATTTCATCGATCTTCAAATCATCCACTACCAGAAGCTGCCCCTCCCTGATTTTCAATATCAGAACATCCCTCAGGGCCCTTTTACGCAATTTTTTAGGTATTGTGTAATAGGTGTCCCTGGGTTTAGGCCCAAAAGCGACACCTCCTCCTACCCATATAGGAGACCGGAAACTCCCTGACCTCGCCCTTCCAGTCCCTTTCTGTTTCCATGGTTTTCTTCCTGAAAGCCAGATCTCAGCCCTGCTTTTTACTTTGGCCGTATGTTTTTTCTGATTGGCTTCATAAAGGATACCCACGTCAGAGATAAGCCGTTCAGCCCGGGCCGTGTCAAAATGAGAAACATCAAAAGTGAGGCTTTCAATTTTAGAGCCTCCAGCCGAAACAACATCGATATTCATTAATTCTTTAACCATGGCGATCTTCTATAAACTAAACTTTGATTTTAATATCTATTCCTGCGGCCAAATTCAGCCTCTTCAATTCATCCACTGTTTTTGCCGTGGGATCCAGAATATCCAGAAGCCGGCTATGTGTTCTTGTTTCGAACTGCTCTCTTGATTTTTTATCAATATGAACAGAACGCTGGACGCATACTTTTTCTATTTTGGTAGGAAGGGGAATGGGCCCTGCCACTTTGGCGCCGGTCCTCTTTGCGGTTTCGATGATTTCAACCACGGATTGATCCAGTATCCTGTGCTCATACCCTCTTAAACGTATCCGAATCTTCTGCATATCTGGTTACCTTAAAGTTAAAACATCCCTGCTCACTCAGCAACAATTCATTAAATGGTTATACTCATCAAATTGAGAATTCAGCAGAAAACAATGAGAGAGGAAATAATCGAAAATCAATAAGAAGAACAAAAAAGTATTTTTTGTTTTTCTTTTTTATTCTGATTTTTCTGTTTCTCTATTCTTCTATTTCTTCTATTTTTATTTTACTGAATCTTTTGAGGCATTCACAGTGCCAACCATAGGCTTTCTGAGATAGTTACGGCGGGTCACAAATTGCCTCCTCTTTGTCCTATTTTAGGATAAGAGCGAAAATTTTTACTTAAATTCTTATATATCGTCAAGAGGATTTTTTGTAATTATTCATTGAAGTCTCGTGATAACAGGTAAGGATCAAAATATGGTTTTCACGATCCATATGAATTTTGCCCGAAGAAGCTAATAAATACGAAGGAAACCGTGAGAACAAGAAGTCGTTTCTAGCGGGCCCGCGAACGGCTGCATATCCGGGAACCATAGGCAAGCGAGAAGCGGCAGATATATATAATCACGAATTTTTTCACTGCCTCTACTTCCAGCCACATCATTTTAACATGAATCACATCATCCTTATCCTCCGGAAAGTCCTGGAGATATCTCCTGATTGTTTCATCAATAAAGGCATTCCTTTGTTTTTCAGGAATTCTTTCCGTATAAGGCAGCCATGTTGTTCTAATCCATCCCGCAAGAGCTTCCCTTCCTTTCTGCATCATATCTTTGGGAATCAACTCCAGCCTTTTTGGAATCAAACCGGCTGCATGAAGCCATGTTTCATATTCATTCGGGGAATAAAACGTATAAGGACAGGAAAAATGTTTAAAAAAACCGCCACGGGTCCTCACTAACGAGGGCCTCAACAATATCAAGTATATCCTTCGCATTCCCTTTCCCGCCCATCTGAAACAAAAGCCGTCCGGACGATTTGAGACTTTTCTCCACACCCCGCAAAACTGAAGTGCGATCTTTTATCCAATGAAGCGCGGCATTGAAATAAACAACATCAAACTGTTCTCGAAAAATCAGATCGGCTGCATCCATTCGAATAAAATTTGAATTCGGACAGCGGGAAGAAGGAAAATTTTCCTGCGCAAAAGAAATCATTTTTTCTGAATTATCTATACCGGTCACGCTTCCCTGAGGCACGCTCAAGGCTAATAAAGCTGTGACTTTTCCGTCTCCGCATCCGATATCAAGGACCGGTTCATCATCCAGAAATGTTGAACGAATCATCTGGACTTCACCGGCTCTGTCAAACTCATATAGCAAATAGATATGGGAAAATGTTTCGATATCCTTCAATCCATCTGCGTATTCATCAAAAATTTCAATGCGTCCATCGAATCAAATGAATAAAGAGGCTGGATCGAACAATCCTTTTTTATCAGAGAATGGAATCCTGATTATTCCAATTGGTTTCACTATTACGCCTTTCATTTAATCCGGCGCAGCAGGATTAAATCCGATATAGCAAAGTACAGAAGGTGTACCCGCCTCCCACTGCCGTGACGGCAATGATATCATCTTTTTTCAGATCAAAAGGCTTCAATTTTCCGTCAAAGGCCATGTCCAGACCAATGCCCACTGCCGAGGAACTGGTGTTTCCCGTAGAGGTGACTGTCTGAAGCATCCGTTCATGCGGCAAATGCAATTTATCCGCAAAAGCCTGGAGAATCCTTAAATTGGCCTGATGAGGAAAAACGTATTGGATGTCCTCAAGCTTGATACCCGCTTTCAAGACGGCCTTTTCCAATGCCCCATACATTCCATTCACCGCGTTTCTCTGAACATAAGGCCCTCCTGCCATGCGGATGGCCTTTCCCAGATCCATATCCAGCATTTCCCGGTTGTAACTGGTCATGGAAACATAGGATAGGACGCCGCCTGAATCCGGAGTTTCTTCCAGAATCGCTGCGCAGGCTCCATCTGCAAAAAGGATCGCCGTGGTCACATCGTCAAAATTCATATTAACAGACATGGTTTCCGATGCTATCACCATGATCCTTTTATACATCTTCGCCCGGATCAGGCCCTGCGCCAAACCCAGCCCATCCACAAAACCGCTGCAGGCTGTATTGATATGGTACGCGGCAGCGCCTTTGGTCCCAAGAAAATGCGCCGTTGTGCATCCCGCATTGGGAATCAGCTTGCTCGGTGTGAAGGAAGAAAAAATAACGCAATCAATGCTTTCAGGATCAATATTGGCTTTTTTCAGGGCATTCCGTCCGGCAAGCGTCCCCATGTATTCCGTGAATTCCGTTGGAGTGTTTGGTTCAATCTGATCTTCCTTGCTGAAAAAAACCCGTCTCTCCACGCCGCAGACCTGCTTCACCCATAAATCAAAAAGCTCCGGATGACGCAGCCCATCCACCTGATG
>JAFGBW010000177.1 GCA_016932965.1 Candidatus Auribacterota bacterium | reverse complement strand
GCATGCTCCTGGATGACTGGCATTCCCTTTGAATGAAGATAAACGGACTCTTTTTCCCTGAGTCTGAAACGGCTCCTGAATTTTGATCTTGCCAGGCGGGCTTTCAGATCTTTCCATCTTTTTTCATCCAGCATCGTAATCATCATGGCGAAAGGGTATGACTGCTGTCCGGATTATTTTCCTTCTTTTTCTAAAATTTTTAACCCGGCCAGCTGACCGGACAGGGATTTTTCCAGATCAGTCCATAAGGTTCCCTGTCCTGTGTGAGCGATGGTCAGTTTCAGATTCGGCGGCAGGTTCTGGGCAAATTCAAGCAAAGAATAGGATTGGGGGTCGCCCAGAGCCTGGACCTTCAGTCTGAAACCTTCAGCTTCTGCGACTCCTTTCATCCTGATAACCTCGCTTTCCGCTTTGGCGATTTTACGGGTTCGTTCAGCCTGGACCAGGGCTGTCTGGTTCTCAATTTCAGCCGCTTTTTTAAGAGTAGCAGCCTGAATTTCAGCCACGTCTTTTTCCTCATTGGCCTTGATTTCAGCTTTGATCTTTTGGGTTTCCTGCTGGACCTGTTCCCTGCGCTGGGAAATGAGACTGAGCTCGGTATTCAATTCCGCCAGCTTTTTTGCGGTTTCCTGTTTTTCGATATTGGTCAGGTTCTGTTCTATGGCGATGGAGGCTTCCTGAATGGGACTGCAAATGTCATCCGGCACAATCACATGGCGGATAAGAGCAGAACGGATTTCTATTCCTTTGGGGGAAAGGGTTTCCTTCAGTTTCAGGACTAGATCATCCTGGAATTTTTCCCTGCCTTCTCCGACAATGAAATCCCTGGCTCCGTATGCAGAGCCTTTTAACCTTGAAATGGAAAGGATTTGAGGCAGAATGATTTTTTCCACAACCTGGAACAAGTCGCCGAATTCCTTGTAAATAAAAGCGCTGTTTTTCGGCATGAATTCAAACTCCACGGTCATGTCCAGGCAGATGTTGAACCCGTCCTTGGAAGGAAACTCGATAAACTGGATGATGTTGGATGATAAAGAAGGTGCTGACGAGAGTTCTTTTTCCGGAAGGTATTCAGCCTGGACTGTCTGCTGGGAACCTTGCTGCATGTGTTGTCTCATCGGCATAACGGCCTGATCCCTTGCTTTTTGAATCGAGAGGTTATAATTTTTTTTCTTTTCATCGGATTTTTCGAGCTGCTGTTCAATTACATGGGATTGGACCACCATATTGCGGGCGATGTTATCGGTCTTTTTTGTCCTGAGCACGTCAAATTCTTCGTCTTTCATCTGCATGGTATCCGTCTTGCCTATAAGAGAAATCTGATTGGTTCCCACTTCCAGTATATTCACCATGTATTGCCTGGGATTGATATAATACAGTCCGGGCTGAAGAACATTGGAAAGCACGCCTTTTTCTCCTGGTTTGGCGAACAAGCCTTCTTGGGTTTCTTTTCCTGAAAGGGAAGTCACAACCCCGACGTATCCGATTGGTATTTGCAATGCATCGAAGAAGTGCACTTCGTAGCCGTATGGATTGATTCTGTATTTACCGGGGCCTAAAACTGCTTTTTGAATCCCTTTTTGTCCCTTTTCCGCCAGAAATTCTCCAGGAGGCAGATTTTGGCCGACTTTTGATGTTACGATTCCCACTTTTCCGATATCAATCCGGATAAGCGGTCTGATTTCCTTTTCATACAGGATGGGATTGAAAAAATAACGGCCCTCGCCCAGCACTTCTTTCCAGACTCCCTTTTGGCCTTTTTCTGCCAGAATTTCTCCTGCCGGAAGAGCATCACCGGTTTTGGCTGTGATGATAGCCATGCGATCCGGAGGAACATAGAATCTGCAGAAACCCCATGACCATATTCCATCGGTTGCAATCAAAGCCAATACAGTGAGAAGGATGTTTCTAAAAGAGGGTATTTTCATTGGGTCCCCCCTTTCTGAGAAGAGGAAGCATGAGGCGAAGTGAATTGATTGAAAATATTTCCGATGGCGCCCTGATCATCCGTGAAAATGCGCATGATTTTTTTTGCAATGGTTTGATAAAAAACATATCGCGCCCAGTTGGAACCATCCTTGAAAGATTGTGCTTTTTGCTGGAGGGCATTTGCTTCTGCTTCCATTTTCATCTTGATCACATCTCTTTGGGCTTCTCCCAGAGCCACTTTGGCTTTAGCCTGAAAATCAGCGGCTTCATTATGCAATTTGGCCACTTCCAGATTTTTATTGGCTTCTGTCAGGGCAACGGACTGCTGTTGCTGTGCATTGATGACAGCCCGGATTTTAATGGTTTCCTGCTCAATTTTTTCCCGGTTCTGATTAGCTAATTCTTCCTGTTTTGCGAGTTCCGCCCTGGATTGAGCTTCAGCAATCTGCTGTTCATATTTTCTGCGGTTCTGGACAGCGATTTGTCTTTGTCTGATGATCCCCGCAATCTTCTGAGGAGGAATGATATTACGGATCAGAACCGACCGGATTTCAATTCCCCGTTTTCCGCAAAGGTCAGTCAAATGTTTCGCGAGCTTGTCCTGAAACTCCTGCCGGGTTTCACCCATGATGTAGTCAATGGCAGGCTTTTTTGACCCTTCAATCCTGGAAAATCCCCTGGCAGCGGGAAGAATGATTTTATTCAGCACGTCATCCAGGTCTCCGACCTCAGTAGTAATGAGCGGAGCGGAGTCCTGTTTCACTGCCCATTCAAGTGTCCCTTCCACTGTGATTGTAAAACCATCTTGAGACAAAAAATTAATGGAGTCTTCCTTACTCATTTCAAAACGCTGACTTTTTAGGTTCACGATTGTGATCATGTAAAGATAAGGATTGAGGTAATAAGTCCCGGGCGGGTATACCGTTGTCTGGACCCCTTTTTCTTCTGGTCCAACCAGATAGGTATTGATGTTGTCCGGCACAGGACCGGTCAAGATGTCCTTGCCGGTCAACTGGGTCAGTACCCCGACAGATCCCAGGGGCACCGAAATAGCATTGAACAGGCGGATTTCATAGGCATAAGGGTTGATCCGGTACCGGCCTGGCATCAGGACTTCCTTTAAAATTCCTTTTTCATCATTTCCGGCAATGATTTTTCCCTCAGGGAGATCTTTTCCGAAAAGACGGATCTGCACCCCCAGCTTGCCTGCCGGAATGTCCGTAATCTTTTTTATTTGCCAGTCCCAGGTATAGGGATTGTAAAAATATCGACCTTCAGGGAGCACATCCATCTGAATGCCTTTTTCATGGATTTCTGTAGCCAGGATTTTTCCTGAAGGCAAGGGTTCTCCTGTTTTCCGGATGAGAACAGCAATTTCTCCTGCTTTGGGTTCGATTCGCCAGAAGAACCATATCCAATAGGGAAGAAAAAAGATCAGGATACCGGCCGCTATCCATCCGGCATGGGCAAGGAAAAAAAGTTTCTTATTTTCTTCCCCGGATTGTTTTTTTAAAAAGATCATGCTGTTCCCTCTCTGAGATAAAAGTTGATCATGGATCAAAAAAATAACATGACAGTTTTTATGTCTTTAGTCAATCTCAACATTTTCTTCGTGTCAATTCGTTAAATTCATGGTTTAAATCTTATCTGTAATCAGACAGGAGCACCAGGATCATTGAGGATGAGAACGATTTTATTTATTATCATGATGTATTTCGGCTTTCTTATGCCGTCTCATTCAGCCATATTGATTGCGGTTAAAGTCTCTTCTTTTGAAGAATTTGAAAATCACATCGGTAAAATGGCCGGCCCTTCCATGGGACCGTCATGGAGGGCATGGTGGGAACTACAAATGACCGCTTCTTTGGGGCATGCCTGGACCGCTCTGGACAGGACAAAACCCTTATACGCGGTTTGGGTGACTGCAATGACTCAGCAGCCATCCCTGTGGAATAAACCGGACAGAATCGTTTTTGTGCCATCGATTGATCCTTCTTCCATGCTTTCCTCTGTTTCTCCTCCCTTACTGGGAAAGAAAATGCCGGGCGGTATATGCGCCTTCAGTGAATCTCAAAAAGCCTTGGCAGACGCTGAGACTCTTCTTCAAGAGATCCAAAGGGATATCCCTTCCCGGTCGGGAACAGGACTATTCGCTAAAATACATGTGGAACATATCTGGAATGAATACCGTCAGATGATCTATTTATTGAAAGGCATGGCTTTTTTTACGTTATCTTTTTCAGAAGTTCCTGCCCTGCAAAGACAATTCAATCAATTTTTAGAAGGCCTGTTATGGGTCATAGATTCCCTCTCTGTCGTTATTTTTCATGCTTCCCTTCAAACAGAAGAAAATAATCAGACTTTTTCTTTTCGTTTTACCTTTAAGGAAGGCAGTCCGTTTCTGAGTGTGATTCCGGGTCCTTCCCCTTCTTCCCAACAGTTGTTTCTTGCTGAGAAACCTTTTTCTTCCATTGCAGGAGTGTTGAATCCGATGAGGATGTCCCTATTTTTACGTCAATACATTGACCGGATGTTCCAGCTGTACGCGATCACCTCTGAGGAAGCCAGGTTGCTTCGCACATCAACAGCAAGAATTTTCGGAGGAAAAGACACTCTCCCGTCATCAACCCTTTTTTTTAAAAGTGCGGCCTCTATTTCTGAGCTGGGAGATGTTCAAGCCACGATTGCGATTTCAAGAGAAAAAAGAAGAATCAGTCTGGCTGAGTTCAAAGACAGGATGAAACGTTTGTTTTATAACACTCCTTTTCGTTGTGAGGCGGTTGTGTCCGCTGATTCCATAAAGACGGTCAGAATGAGGATCATCCCTAAACAAAATCAGGCTTCTGCTGGCTGGCCTTTTCTCATGGTTCAGGCTGTAAGAATATTTCTAAAAAAAGAGCCGGAAATCCATTTTACTTTTCAGGAAGAGGCTGGAGCCATTGTCGGTTGTCTGGGAGATAATATAAGGCCCATTATTGCTACTCAGGATTTGATTTCGCCTCCTGCATCGGATTCATTCCTGCGTTTTCAGATGAATTATCCTTATTTTCTGGAAGTGATTCAATCCCTGAAAGAGGGGAAAGAACTCTCAGATAAATCTGCTGTTAGAACGGAGAAAGAAGCGAATTTGATTGTTATTTTTTCCAAAATCGACAAAGGTTTTAAAATGGATATCAGCCTGCCTGATTCAGGCGGTTAAAAAAATAAATTTTCTGCTTGACGTAAAGAACAATAATACTATAGTTTTGCCATTTTCCTTGGATTTTCTAGCATGGAAAGAATGGAGCAACGAAGAAAAAATAATATTAGATAATGCCCGTGTAGCTCAGTAGGTAGAGCATTCGCATGGTAAGCGAAAGGTTCGGCGGTTCAATTCCGCTCGCGGGCTTGTTAGACAAAAAATGAAAAGGAGAGGACAATGGCAAAGGGTAAATTCGAGCGTACAAAGCCTCATGTGAACATAGGCACGATTGGGCATGTGGATCATGGAAAAACAACTCTGACCAGCGCACTGACATCGGTTTTATCGAAAAAAGGTTTGGCAACCTATGTTCCATACGATGAGGTTGCGAAAGCTTCAGCTGCCCAGGGTCGCAGAGATGAGACTAAAAT
>JAFGBW010000022.1 GCA_016932965.1 Candidatus Auribacterota bacterium | reverse complement strand
TCTTTCATTTTGATCATGTGTTCCAGCGTAATGACATCTACATTGCCTGTAGCTGTGACGAAAATATCGGCTTCAGACAGGGCATCCTCAATGGTTTTCACTTCAAAACCTTCCATGGCAGCCTGCAGAGCGCAGATGGGATCGATCTCGGTCACGATCACCCGGGCCCCGAAACCCCGCATGGACTGGGCGCTGCCTTTTCCGACTTCGCCGTATCCCGCCACGACCACCACTTTGCCCGCCACCATGACACCCGTCCCACGCTTGATGCCGTCTGCCAAAGATTCCCGGCAGCCATACAAGTTGTCGAACTTGGATTTGGTCACAGAATCATTCACATTAAAAGCCGGAACCAAAAGTTCCTTTCTCTCCATCATCTGATATAAACGATGGACACCGGTCGTGGTTTCCTCGGACACCCCTTTCCAGTCCTTGACGTATTGGTGCCAGACACCCTTATTCTCCGTTAATAATTTTTTCAATATGTCCTGAAGAGTTATTTCATCTTCTGAGGAAGCCGTTGTTTCCAGAAAAGAAGGGTCGTCTTCTGCTTTGACTCCCAAATGCATCATGAGCGTGGCGTCTCCGCCGTCATCCACGATCAGCTGCGGTCCTAATCCGCCTGGAAAAGACAGCGCCTTGAACGTACACTCCCAGTAATCTGTCAGAGTTTCGCCCTTCCAGGCAAAAACAGGAACCCCTGCCTTGGCAATCGCAGCTGCCGCATGGTCCTGGGTGGAAAAGATATTGCAGGACGCCCAGCGGACATTGGCCCCTAAAGCCACAAGCGTTTCAATCAATACCGCGGTCTGAATGGTCATGTGAAGGGAGCCTGTGATACGGACTCCGTTCAGCGGTTTGGTTTTGGCGTATTTTTCCCTGACCGCCATCAGTCCGGGCATTTCTTTTTCCGCTATGGCGATTTCCTTTCTGCCCCAGTCAGACAGGGAAATGTCTGCAACTTTATACTCTTGATTCTGGCGGGATGATTTTGAATTTCTTAACATGAAAAGCTCCTTATGATTGAACTCATTAATAACCAGTTTATTTACTCTGCAAACCATATTTTAACATTCAGAATCCGGCATTCAAGAGAGTCTCTATCTGCAAGTCGTCCCTATCATTTAAAAAATAAAGCCTGAGAGACATGCACGTTAGCGTTCACTTTTGAATTCTCAATTCCGGCTTCTATTCTAAAGATATTATTTCATTCTTGAAGAGCATGCAACTGTAGAATGAAACAGAGCCTGTCCTGAATTTACCGAAAAAATGGACAGGATAGATTTAAAAGATTCGCCGAAAATAAAATATAATTCCTGTTGATCCTGTAAATCCTGTCCATAAATCCCCATTCATCCCCTTATTTATCCATCAACCATCCACTATTCTTAACTCACAATGATTCCAACTTGCCATTTTTCAGATACTTATTTTACTGCGCCTGGAAAAATATTTTGCAATTCTGTCATATTTAGTGCTGAAATTCCTGTTTTTTGAAAGCCTCATATAAAAGGTATAGGTTTGCTTATATAGAACCATGTGCCAGAATGCGATAAAAAATCTTTTGTTCTTCCAGGCATAGTATAAAACTTTTAAATATATAATGAAACTCCTGGGGAATTCTTCGATCAGGAAAAATGCAGTCGTCTTCAATATGATTTTAAATTTATTTTTTCTTTTAGCATGGGCATGAATGAATAATTCATTGTTGATTTTAACCGGTATTTTCAGATAATTGACCAATCGTTCGCCAAAATATTTAAAAGAATAGAGCTTTTCCTGAAGCATCTTGGTTCCGTTTATCAATTCTTCCATGGTCATGGATTTCGGGATAAAATTCGTTTCCATTGCCGTATCACTGGTGCCTTGAACAGCTCCTGATGCAATCAATGCTCTCTCTTCAATCAGTCTGCCTTCATTCATAAGCCGATTATACAATTTGGTTTTTGGAAAAGCATATAACATGGTCGGCCCGACCAACGGAATATTCAGGGACTGAAAAAATTCAAAATGATTTTTATGAGAATCCTTAGTATCATGATCAAATCCAAGAATAGATCCGGAATCAACTGATATGCCGTAAGTTTGAATGGTTTTGACGGCATCATGAATATCCGAGCTGAAATTAAAATCTTTTTTCGCTTCCCTGGCAGAATCAATATCTGGTGTTTCCAGCCCGATTAAAACGCTGTAAAATCCAGCATTAGCCATTGATTCCAGAAGATTTTCATCTTGAGCAATTAAAACCGTGATCTGCGTTGAAAATCTGAAAGGATATCCGTTTTCTTTTTGAAAGGATGTGATGATTCCCATCAAATTCTTGAAATAACTTTTATTTGCATAGGCATTATCATCAGCCAGAAATACTGAAGTAGGGCCTTTATATCTTAATATGTTACGCAATTCTTCAATTATCATAGAGTAGGGTTTTGTCTTGATTTCCCTGCCTGAATGCAAATGGGTCGCGCAAAATTCACACTGGGAAGAGCACCCAATGGTAGTTTGAATCATGGCCCCGCCGTATCTATCCATTTTCAACAAATCTAATCGTGGAACAACAAAATCCGTTTTGGCTGTTTTCGGATCGTAAGAATAAATATTTTTGGGGTTATGGTTATAATAATCCTCCACAAATAAAGGGATCGTATCCCCACAATTACCGACAAATACTGTTGAACATCTGGGTTGAACTTCTTCGGGAAGAACAGACGCCAAAGGCCCGCCGATAATAACGTATTTCCCTTTATTTCTGAAATATTCTGCTATTTGAAAAATCCTGTCTTTCTGGTTCAGAAAACCGGTTATTCCGATGATGTCTGATTGTTCAGCTTCTTGAATCTTATCCTCAATATTTTCATCAATGATGCAGACCTCGATCATTCCACATCTATGAAAAATATTTCCGACCGTTGCCAGATTCAGCGGATAAAATGCTGATTCATTATTACGTATTCCCCTGTTGTATTCACAACTCCAGAAAGAATTCCTATTAAGAGGATTAATCAGGCAGACGGATACGGACATACTTAAACCTCACTAATATGCTGTTGGCTTTACAAGTGAATCGAAACCCTTATCAATCAATTTATATTATTCTGACTTTGCTCAAATGAACTATCATTCAGTCCGGGTCGGGGAACAATGTTTATAATAATAAGTATGGACTTGCTTAAAATGAACCAGGTGATGAAAAGCGATATATAGCCTTTTACGCTTATAAGCATGATACAATATCCGCATATAAATCAGAAAGCTTTGAGGAAATTCTTCAACGAGATGATACCAGGTAATGAGAAGAATGCATTTTATTACAGACAAACCCTTATGTTTGGTTGTGTTGATAAGGGTTTCATTATTCATTTTAAGCGGTATCTGCAAGTAACGGATCAGACGATTTCCAAAATTTTTAAAACTATACAACCGGAATACCAGCTTCTTATACCCTTCGATGAGTTCCTGCTGGGTCATCCGGGCCGGAATGATGTTTGTTAAAAATTCCAATTCCGAAGAATCCCTGGCCGGCCCCATGCAATAGGGAGACTCTATCAGACGGTTTTCTTTACGAAGTCTTTCAAAAAGATGAGTTTTAGGCGCAGCATATAATAATGAACAAAAAATGTTGGGGATATTTAATCGATCAAAGAAGTTAAAATGTTTGTCAAAAATAGAGGCATCATCATGATCGAATCCGACAATGGAAGCCCCGTCGACGCAAATCCCGTAGGATTGGATTTTTTGTATGGCTCCCGCCATGTCGACCATTAAATTCATTTTTTTACCCGCCTCCCTCAAACTCTCTTCCAGAGGAGATTCAATACCGATGAAAACAATATAAATTCCGGCTCTTGCCATCAATTCAAGCAATGCCTCATCTCTGGCGATCAGAATTGTCACTTCGGTGATGAAGCGAAAAGGATAATTTTTCTGTTCCTGAAAAACGATTATAGCCTGAAGTAAATTTTTAAAATACACAGGGTCCGCAGCCGAGTTATCGTCGCATAGGATAAAAGAAGAGGGGCCTTTTATCCGGTATACCTCCTCCAATTCCTGAATTACCAGTTCAATCGGTTTAGTAGACACATTTCGACCAAAATGAAGAAAAACCGTACAAAATTCACAATCATGCGGACAGCCTTTGGTCGTCTGCAGACAGGAAAAGGTATATTGTTTCATCTTGATTATGTCATACCGGGGCTTATGAAAAACAGGAGGCGAGGTTGACGGTTCCTGATGGTATTCCTTTCTTATTTTTGAATTTTTATAATCTTCGAGAAACCGGGGCAAGGTCTTTTCACAATCTCCTATGAAAACAGAAGTGCAAATTGAATGAAGACCCTTGGGAAATATAGTGGCGAAAGGTCCTCCGAGGATCACGATACGATTCTGTAAGAAAAAAAATTCCGAAAGAAAAAGAATTCGTGCCTTTTGCGAAGGGAACCCCGTAATTCCGATTATATCTGATTGTAAAGAGTCCAGATAGGATTCCCCGAGATTTTCATCAATGATCTTTACTTGAGAGACTCCGCAATCAGCCAATACGCCGGCAACGGTAGCTAAAGATAATGAATATGAAAGATGTTCTCCATGTCTGATATCTCGATTATAACTACCTCCAATTAAGGAGGCTCCAACACTTGGATTGATAAGAGTGACAGATAATTTCCTTATATCCATGCTTCCTTATATTCAATCTGAATAAAAAATTATTAATAGTTATCCCGAACGATTTCTGTGCCCACTCCCTTGTCCGTGAAAATCTCCAGAAGCAGGGAATGGGAAAGCCTGCCGTCAATGATGTGAGTTTTTCTGGCTCCGGCTTCCAGGCTTTTCAGGCAGGAGTCAATTTTAGGGATCATGCCCCCGTGAATGACCCCCTGTCTGATGAGGATGTCCACATCTTTTTTTCTCAGAGAGGAAATCATGCTTTTGGGATCGTTCACATCCTTCAGGATTCCAGGAATGTCTGACAGAAAAACGATCTTTTCCGCGTTCAAGGCAGAAGCCATCTCTCCGGCCATGGAATCCGCATTGATATTATACAACACCCCCTCTTCATCCACTCCAATTGGCGCTATCACAGGCACCTTTTCCGATTCACAGGCCTTGACGATGCCCTCCGTATCCACCCGGACAATATCTCCGACCAGGCCCAGATCAATCTCTTTTCCCATGAATTGAGTTTTTCTGGCGCAAAAAAAAGTGCCCGTGTCCCTTCCATTGAAATAAGCAGGAACAGCACCGAATTGTGATATGATGTCGCCGATATTTTTTGAAATTTCATTTCTGAGAACATCCTGCACAATTTCCATGGTTTTGGAATCCGTATACCGAAGCCCCTGGATGAATCTGGCTGTGATCCCTGATTCTCTCATGCGCATGGTGATGGATTTTCCTCCGCCATGCACCACGATTGGCTGCATCCCCACGGTTCTCATGAAAACCACATCTTTCAACACCGATTCCGTGTGCTTTTCCTCTGAAATGACCGACCCCCCGAATTTGATGATCACCTTTTTCCCCTTGAACCGCTGAATATACGGAAGGGCTTCAATCAAAACATCAGCCTTATCAATAAACGCTTTCATTCTTTTATCCTGATCCTTCTAATGGGCGTTGATCTTTACATAATCATAAGTCAAATCAGAGGCAACAAGAAAAGAGCTTTTTGTTCCTGCTCCGAGAGTCACGTCAATCGTGATCTCCTTTTTCCTCATACGGTTCTTTAATTTCTCCGCTGCTTCAAAATCAGGCTCGCCGTTTTGAAAACAGATCTTTCCCTGCAGGACAATTTTTACTTTCAAAGGATTGAATTTTGCCCTTGTGGCTCCGATGGAGGAAAGGATCCTGCCCCAGTTGGGGCTGTTTCCGAAAAACGCGCATTTCAACAGCATGGAGTTGCCGATCGAACGGCAGACTTCCTCGGCATCTTTTTCAGAAGCCGCTTCAGAGACATTTATCCGGATGAGTTTTGTCGCTCCTTCCCCATCTTCCACCATTTTTTCACTCAAGGAGCGGCAGATATGAATCAGGCTTTGCCGGAAAAAATCATATCCTTTTTCCTGATCATTTATAATCCGAACGCCTGATGCGCCGTTGCACAGAAGAACAACAGAATCATTCGTGGACATGTCTCCATCCACGGTGATCCGGTTAAAAGACTGATTCACCGCCTCGTTAAGAGCCTTCTGCATCAGGGCATGGGAAATCTTTGCATCGCAGGTGATAAAACAAAGCATGGTGGCCATGGAAGGCTCGATCATACCGGCTCCCTTGGCGCTGGCTCCTAACCGGACAAGCTTTCCGTCCACTTGAAATTCCGCCGAGGCGGTTTTCATCATGGTATCCGTTGTCAGAATGCTCGTGGAAAAAAGTGCGTCCTTGATTTTGAGACTTGAAATAAGAACAGGGAGATTCCTGATGAGTTTTTCAGCAGGAAATTTCTGTCCGATACGCCCAGTTGAAAAAACAAGGACTTCTTGGGATCTGAGCCCTAATAATTTCGCGGCAGTCTGGACCGAGGAAAGAACCACCGCTTTCCCGTATTTCCCGCAGCCTGCATTGGCATTTCCGGAATTGGCCAGAATCGCCCTGGCTCTTTTATATTTTTTTAAGACGTCCCGGCTGTACGCTACCGGATGAGCCATAAACTGATTCCGCGTGAACACCCCGGCTGCTGAAGCAGGAAAATCCGAGACAACAAGTCCCAAATCCAGGGCGTTTTCCTTTTTGATGCCGGCTGCCATTCCGGCTGAACGAAACCCTTTTGGCCAGCAAACACCATGGGTACTGAATGAGATATGAGTTCTATTAAAAAAAGAACGGGCTTTGTTTTTCATTTTAATTGTTGTTCTTCCCTTAATCCATGGAGCAATCAAAAATTGAGAATTGAGAATTGAGAATTAAAAATGCTTTTGAATAAAAAATATACACGCCGTTTTCAACTCTATACTAATATTTAACAATCTTTTTAACAAAATAAGATAATAAATTCTCAATTGATCAGCCCCTCTTTTTCATCGAATCCCATTGCGATATTCATGACCTGGACAGCCTGGCCAGAAGCGCCTTTGATCAGATTATCGATGCAGGAAATGATGGTCACGCGGGCGATTCTTTCATCCATAACGCAGCTGATGTCACAAAAATTTGTGTGAACGGAAAGCTTGACTGAAGGAAGAGTACCCCCGGTGTACAAACGGATAAAAGGTTCTTTACCGTACCGGGTCCGGTATATGTCATCCAGTTGAGACTGGCTTAGCGGTTCTTTTAAATCCGCATACACTGAGGAAAGAATACCCCTGTCAAAATCCATGACCTGGGGAGTGAAAGTCAGATAAAACTTATTGCCGCGGTTCAATTCCTCGAAAACCTGTTCGATCTCCCCCTTATGCTGATGATTCAATATTTTATAAGGCTGAATATTTTCATTGGTCTGGCCTGCCTGGGTCATCTCAGTCAGCTTTTTTCCGGCCCCTGAATGGCCGGATTTGGAATCGGCTATCACCGTATTCTCAACAAGCCCTTTTTCGATGAGGGGCAGCACGGCTAAGATAACAGAAGTGGGATAGCAGCCGGCGCAGGCAACCAAAGTGGCGCCTTTGAGCTTTTCCCTGTTCATTTCAGGAAGCCCGTAAACATATTTACCAAGATAATCCTTGTCTAAATGAGGGGTTTGATACCATTTTTCATATTCTTCAGCTGTCTTTAAACGGTAATCAGCACTCAGATCAAACAAAGGTATCCGGTTCTGGAAAACCGGGGAGATTTCCATGGAAACCTTATGAGGCAAAGCGATGAACAACACGTCATTCTCTTTGATGATTTTTTCCGTTTCAATGGAGAGCACTTTTCCATCATAAATTCCCCTTAATTCCGGGATGTCCTCGCTCAAAAATCTTCCATGAGTCCTTCCATAGACACGGACGGATTTTATTTCCTTATGACGCAATAAGATACGCACAAGCTCCCTCCCCGTGTATCCTGTTCCGCCGATGATCCCTGCCTTCATGATGATTTATCCTTAAAAAAAGATTTGTCCGGACAATATTGAAATATTATCATGAATCAAATATGAGGAAAAATCAAGATGATTAAAAATGTATTGGCTTCACGGTACGCGTCCACTGAGATGAAAAATATCTGGCGCGAAGAAGGGAAAATTATTCTGGAACGGGAATTCTGGATTGCGGTATTAAAGGCCCAGCGAGCGCTCGGCATGCGCATCCCTTCCGGCGCTGTTCCCGCCTATGAAAAAACAAAAAAACAAGTTGATCTGAAAAAAATCACTGAAAGAGAAAAAATACTGCGCCATGATGTCAAGGCCCGCATCGAAGAATTCAACAGCCTGGCAGGATTCGAAGAAATCCACAAAGGTCTGACAAGCCGGGATCTCACCGACAATGTGGAACAGTATCAAATTTTAAAATCCTTAAAACTCATCCAGCTCAAGACAATCGCCGCATTGAAGCTCTTGTCTAAAAAGGCCTGGTTGCATAAAACTATCGTTCTGGCAGCCAGAACACACAATGTGACTGCGCAGCTGACAACGCTGGGTAAAAGGCTGGCCATGTCCGGAGAGGAAATTTTAATCGCGCTCAGGCGCTTGACCCATCTGATTGAATCCTATCCTTTAAGGGGTTTGAAAGGCGCAGTCGGCACCTTAATCGACCAGCAAAGCCTTCTTGGAAAATCTTCAAAACTGAATCTGTTGCAGACCAAGGTTGCAAAATTTCTGGGTTTCAAGCAGGTACTATATGCGGTAGGCCAGGTCTACCCGCGGTCCCTGGATTTTGAAGTCATTTCGGCTCTATATCAGTTGGGAGCGGGTTTTTCCGATTTTGCCAAAACAATACGCCTCATGGCAGGACAGGAGCTGGCGACCGAAGGTTTCCAAAAAGGTCAGGTGGGCAGTTCAGCCATGCCGCACAAGATGAATTCAAGAAACTGCGAACGAATAAACGGATTTCACGTGATCCTTTCCGGTTACCTCGCCATGGCGTCCGGTTTAGCCGGTGACCAATGGAATGAAGGGGACGTTTCCTGCTCCGTGGTACGTAGGGTCGCTTTGCCCGATTCCTTTTACGCTTTAGACGGGCTTCTTGAGACAGCCATGACTGTTTTTAAAGAGATGCATTTTTTCAAACACCGCCTTGATTCTGAAGTAAAAAAATATCTTCCTTTCTTGTGTTCCACGGTGATTCTAATGGAAACAATAAAAAATGGCATGGGCAGGGAAAAAGCGCATCAGATCATCAAGGAACAATCCCATGCTGTTCTAACGGAGTGGTCCGAAGGCAAAACCGAACGAAATGATCTGACAACACGGCTGGCTGCTGTTCCTGGTTTTCCTCTCACCATAAAAGAGCTTGATGCTCTGGTAAAACATCCTGAAAAAGAAACGGGTCTGGCAGCGGCGCAGACTGAACGATTTTGCCGGGAAGTGGAAAAATGGGCGCGTGAGTATCCTGAACACAAAAAAATTCAACCAGAAAAAATCATTTGATCTAAAAGAGGATCGCAATGAATCGATACCACTCTTCATCCTGTAAAACGGCTTATCTTATCATGCGGCCTGTCCTTAGCATTTTAGCGGGTATCTTTTTCTATTTTCAATCCGCAACCAGTTCCGCCCAAAGCCAAAGTTCATCTGTTAGCATCAAACAAAGCGATGAACAGCAAACAGCCCATCCCATTCAAGTACCTGTGCAGGATGAAAATCAAGAAGTTGTCATATTGGTCTCAGGGGCAGGTGAATGGGAAGTGATCCAAAAAGAATTTTTTTCCAACGTACCGAAGGAATCCACCCCGTATGGTGAATGGTTCCTGGCTGAAATGCCCCTGGAAGATGACATTTTCGAGGTCGCCTTTTTTTACAACGGTCCGGGAGCGATTTTTGCCGGAGGAGCCACTCAATATGCCATTGACCGCTGGTCACCCAAGCTCATGATCCATCTTGGAGTCTGTAACGGATTTGAAGGAAGCGTGAACAAGGAAGAGCTGCTGATTGTCGAAAGAATAGTGGCGTCCGCTACAAAAATAACAACGGATATCGATTTGAGCTGGCTCGGAGCTGCGGCCACGGCGTGGGCAAAAAAAGGGGTGATCGCCTCCGGGGATAAACCCATCCAAACACCTGCGGAAATGGCCAACCTAAAAAATCAATTCGGCGCTCTGGCCTGGGACAGAGAATCCGCCTCCGTCTCGTCCATTGCCTCTGTCAATAAGGTCAGGCTGCTTGTGATAAAAAGTGTCGCCTGTCTTTTGGGTAATGACCCAAAAGCCTATGAAAAACAGGAAATCCCTGTACCGGTGCTCAAAAAGCTCCTGGATGAATCCCTGAAAATGATCCCTTTCTGGATATCCCGGTCGAGCCTTGAAATAAACGAGGCACCGTAAATCCATTCTTTCGTGCATTTCGTGGTTTCTAAATTCTCTTAATCATCAAAAAGGATAATCCTGTGCAGGTAAAGAAGTTTGCCCAGGCGGATTCAGGATTCTTTATAGGGGACATATAATAAACTGCCGAACTGTCGGTATTCATCCAGTCTGCATGATGGAACCAGCATATCCTTATACAAGATCGCATCAGGGCACCCGTCACATAAGTTATTCATCCCGTTGGGATAAATATCCGTCGGTTGAATAAGCGCTATGGTCAACAGATTCATTTTATTAAAAAATCCTCGAGGATTTTTCAGGCATGTTGATAAATAATTCAAGAGGGCGCTTCGTAATTCACGGTCAAACAGCAAGCCCCACGCTAACATTTTTAAATTATTTTTTCCGATAAATGAAGGGTATCTGCCTTTAAATAAATGATGCAGCATCGTCGCCAGTTCTATCGTTTTTGGCCCGACATGCCCGATTATCCTTTTATTAAAAATGATCAAAGAAGTCAGCAGCCATTTTACCGTGTCCTGTTTCTGGGTGCCGTTTAAATAAGAATGGGGTATGAATTCAGGAATAGATTGATGGATCTCGGCAAACAATTCATCCAGTTGGATGGCTTTCTCATCGGAAACGGAATTGATGGCCCTTATCTTTTCAGGATGGATCTGAGTTCCGTCAAGGGCAAAACAACTCTTTATTTTTTCAGGCAAAGGAGAAAACCTGAACAGATCAAAAGTCAGATTTGAAATCTTATCAGCATTTTCCAGGGCCCATCTGATGATGTCCGGCACATATTGCATGGTTTCTGGATAAACAACGGAAATCAGGCTGCACTGAATAGAATATCGGCTTATCATATCAAGGTATGTCTGTTTCAGCAGGAGCAATTCCAGCTCAGTCTTATTTTCCCACCCGGGTCTCGGCTGCCTGCTGTCAATATGCAGTGTCAAACGGTCTAATCCGGCCTTTTGAAGTGAATTGAGCTTATCCTCATTCAATAAAACTGCATTGGTAATGACCGTGACTTTTACATTTCTTTCTTTTATGTATTCAACTAAATCTTCCAGAAAATCAACCAGGAGAGGTTCCCCGCCTGCAATGGCTATGTGATCGCAGTTTCTCATCCTGATGGTTGTATCAACCATCTCTTTTAATTCGGATAATGAATAGGTATTGCTTCTGATTTTTCTATAGCAGACGCTGCAATTGAGATTGCATGAATCCGTAATTTCAATCCACCCGTTAACATTGTCAACGGCACTCCAGGGCAAGCGGTATAATTGATATTGAGATGCGAGATTCTGCATTCTTAACTCCTGATCATCCGTCATTGAAATCAGATTGGCCTGTTTGTAAACGAGCCCAATTTAACCAACATCACACTCCAAGCAATGCACGAAGGGTAGTCCGGGCTGTTTCCATGATGCCGTTGGATTTGGTAAACAATTTATCGTATTCGTCGCTGAATTCCTTGTACTGCTCTTCAAACGCTTTTTCACTGATACCCTTTACTTTTTTAGGCTCTTTTATCTCCCTCCACAACAGAGAAAGCATCCTTTCGATCCGTTCAATCTGGTCAATGGAGGCTCTGTACTTTCTGAAGGATTTATTGTCGGAAAGAGTGCCGAGCGGGAAAACTGAAATCGGATATTTCCATCTGCTTTCCGAGTAATCCCATGATTTGATCAAGAAATTAAGCGTTTGTTCGTACGCAAATTTTCTATGATTGATCAAAAGATCCCTTAACACAGATATCTTGATATTTAAGAATTCCGATCTTGCCCTGTTGAGAGGCAGAGAACGAATACTTTTGGAAATCTCAGGAAACCAGTTCGCCAAAAGCGAATACGTGCCGTAAGTGTCAACCAGGCCTTTTGCACTGTATTGATCTCCAGTTTTAAAATCACCGATGGCAATATCCGCTTCGGTTGTTTCAATAAAATCCTCCAGGTTCTCGTAAAAATCGTTTTCTTCCTGAATATAATCGATGTCTCCCGGGGTCTGGATGATCCTGTCCGCTTCAGGATAATGATCCAGGACATGTCCCCAGCCGGCTAGCCAGGTCTGACAGGTGTCCACGGACCAGGTCTGAATCACCTCCAATGTCTCGTAACGCTCGTCCATGAGAAACGAATTTGCGTTGTTATTGAGAACCGTTTCTCTGCTCATGACAATAATGGGTTTTTCATCCAGTTGTTTGCATTTATCAACTGTCCACCAAAAAAAATATTCGCACCCTTCGTTATTCTCATATCCCAGATAAGGAAAGATGATGATGGCTTTTGAAGTCATGACACTCCTATAAAATCATGGTTAAATATTGTTCTTTATATTTATATTGCTTTTTCCTGATTCAAGGAAAAATTGAAAATTAAGAATAGAGAATCAAGAATTGGACAAAATCATATAGCTAATAAAATGATGCATGATAGGCGTGATGTCCTGGTATTATATCATGGCCGTTTTTTTCAAGAAACGGGCCAATTAATTCTCAATTTATAATTCTCAATTCTCAATTCTTCCATGAATTTACGTAAAATGCTATAAAAAAACTAAAAAGATGTCCATTTACCCACCCATTTTTAATTACAAACGCAGAAACACCCGGCAAATTCAGATCGGAGATGTTCCTCTGGGCGGAACCTGTCCTATCCGCGTTCAATCCATGACAAACACTCCGACATTAAATACTGCAGCCACAGTAAAACAGATTACTTCTCTTTGCCATGCAGGATGCGATTATGTGAGGCTCACCGTGCCGACAGTGGAAGAGGCCAGGAATTTAAAATCCATTACAGATGCGCTTAAAAAATACCAGGTTCAGGTTCCCCTCATTGCGGATATTCACTTCAATCCAAAAGCGGCCATGACTGCTGCAGACTATGTGCAGAAAATCAGGATCAATCCCGGTAATTACGCTGAACCCAAACAGGGAAAATCTTCTGTTTCATCCAACGGAAAACAGTATGCTCTGGAATTGGAAAAACTCCATGACCGGGTCTCCCCTTTGATCCTGAAATTGAAACAAAACGGGGTCGCTTTACGCATTGGAGTGAACCACGGCTCTCTTTCGGAAAGAATCGTCAGCCGTTTCGGGGACACCACACTCGGCATGGTCACTTCCGCTCTTGAATACATAGAGATTGCCGAACATCTTGGATTTTTTGATCTGATCATATCCATGAAATCCTCCATTCCTTCTGTCATGATCCGTGCCTACCGGGAACTGGTAAAAACACTGGACGAAAAAGGAAAAAATTATCCCCTTCATCTGGGAGTCACCGAAGCAGGAGAGGGCCTGGATGGACGGATTAAATCTGCCATGGGGATTGGAACCCTTTTATTGGAAGGACTGGGTGATACCATCCGCGTTTCACTGACAGAAGACCCCGAAAAGGAAATCCCTGCAGCTAGAGATCTTTTAAAAAAAATTCATCTGGCTCAGGCCAAACCTGTCCAACCCATGAGCCAGCCCATAGAAATTTCTTCTGGTTCCCCATCATCCTTGAATCCCTTTTTCGTCAGATATGGAAAACCTCCATGGGTCGGACTTCATCTCAAAATAATCCCGGGTTTGGATCAATGGGAACAAGCCGGCTGGATTGATGATCATCATGGATGGAAAAAATCACGGACCGCAGCGGATTTCATTCTGATCGACGAATTCATGCCTGCGCCTCACCTTTCCCTGCCGCAGAAAATACCTGTGTTTGTTAAACCAACAGCCATTCAGCCTCATGGGGATCATTTCGAGATCATAAAATCATTTTCAGGTAATCATGAAACATCTGATAATTCTGTTATAACAGTGGATCTCCAGACCTCTTCTGATTTTCTCTGGCTGGAGAAATTGACTTCATCGACCCTTCTCCTGGTCACAGCCCCGACGGATCATTTTTCTTACTATCTCCGTCATTTTCAGGGACTCTTGAATTCCAAAGGCATGACCCTGCCCATTATTTTATGGTATCGAAGCAATGAAGCCATGGATCTATTGTCCCTTTTCTCCGCCGCGGATCTGGGCAGTCTTTTAAATGACGGAATCGGTCATGGAATCCTCATTGATTCGCCCCGTATATCTGTGGCTGAAACCATGAACCTGTCGTTTAGCCTCCTGCAGGCAGGCCGCCTTAAAATGACCCGTCCTGATTACATTTCCTGTCCGTCCTGCGGCAGAACACAATACAACATCCAGGCAACAACGCAAAGAATCCGTGACGCAACTTCGCATCTGACCGGACTCAAGATCGCCATCATGGGCTGCATGGTGAATGGCCCCGGGGAAATGGCTGACGCTGATTACGGTTACGTCGGGGCAGGGCCTGGAAAAATCACCCTCTACCGGAAAAAAGAGGTAGTGGAAAAAAACATCCCTGAAGACAAAGCAGTGGAAAAACTGGTGGCCTTGATTAAAGCTGATGGTTTGTGGTAAAGTATGTAAGGAGTCAGGAAAAAAGCCCCTAACCGGTTGCATACTGTGATGGCATGGTTTCATGCCATACCATGCCAGGGCTGGCAAATAGATAATAATACTCAGCAATCCAGGAAAAGCCTCATGCTCATCTATACGAAAAGAATGATTCAATCTATCCTAGGGACACTGATCATTTTTTCTTATACCGCCCTGAAAGAATCTTCAGCTCTTTCTCCTCAGGGAAGGCAGTTGAGTGAGGATGAGCAAAGGATCTTTTCCGATGTGGGTAATAATCTGGAAATGTTCCGGTTCATCATGGAACATCCGGCAAACGCGCTGGTAAAAGACATTTTATTAAAACATCCTGCCTTCCGTCCTGTTTTTCATGTTGTGCTGGAAGAATCAAAAGGCGAATTAGGTCCTTTTCAGGCGGTTAAAGCCAATTCCGGTTATCTTGATCTGGCTGGCGGAATGGATTATATCAATTCCATCTGCGGATTTTCAACCGGATCAGTTGAAAATGCCCTGAAATTACATCACCAGGGACGAACCATCATTGTGGGATTCACCGACAGGCCTTATGAGAAAGACCCATTCAGAATTTTTGACGTTATCCACGGAAGATCGGCTTTTTTTCCTTTAAAAGGAGGTATTTTTCTCTGCCATAAATTTTCCGGTCAAAATATTGATCCTCATGACCCAAGACCCTATTTTAAATATCAACACCGTTTCCTGGGTTTGGGGGGACAAGAGGAGGCCTCACATGCTTTGAATGCCGCCCGTGAATTAAACGGCGGGCCTTTCCCTATCGTTCTTGGGATTCGCCAGTATAAAAGCCTCCCAGATCAAGCCGGATCACTGGTACCAGTGGCTGATTCTGTTTTTTTCAGGGATAATAACATCATTCCTTATGGAGAAATATCCGTTGTTGTCACACCCTATCGTTTACCGCATCTCAGACAAATCAAAATGTCTGATCCTTCTTTTTCCCGTTTAACCTCGGATATTTCACAAGGGTTAAAGACATTAGGGATTCCGGCTCCTGTTTTTCAAACTGCAAAAGATTTACTGAAGTGGATCATTTACCGTCAGGGAACCGCTCTGGCGTATCTGATCAACTGGAACAAAATAAAAAAAACCTATTCCTTGCTTGATGAATCTTTCTGCGGTTCAGAATCTGATCTTTGTGAAGTGTCATCCGTCATGGAAGAAAACGCAGAACTCTCTTCGTTGGAATCGGTAACGATGCTTACTCCTGATATGATATTATTACGCACCCTGTCTAACCTTTGCTTGAAACTGAATAACAGTCTGGGACTGCTTGATGATATGGATAAAGAATCTGTTTGTCATCTCACTCCGGATGAGCGCCTTATATATGTTTTAAATTTTTTCCAGGGTTTGTTTGATCATCTGGATTCAGACATTTTGTCCATGATAAAAGAAGACAAACCTGATAGCCCGTTAAAAATATCTCTGGCTGATTTTCCATTCCATCTGGTCACCGCAGCCCGGTCTTCTGAGGGAGAAAAAGAAAGGATCATGAGGGAAATTTTTGCTTTAGCGGAAAAAACGCTGGAGAAAAGAATCCATGCAGACATTCCTTTTCCTGACAGAACCTCTGCAGAAGCAAGCTCATAATCCTGAAAAAGTGGGACACAGATTGGGTTGAAATCAGCAACAAACGCCCATTTGTTCCTTCTCCTCTTCCGAATAAGGCACGGTGGAAGGAAGAAGGTATATCACGGCGCCCACCAAAGCTCCGATAATGAGGATGGAGCGGCTTAAAAGAGAAATGCTGATGGCATCCACCTGATTGACTCCAACGATGGCAAACAATCCGGCGAACAAGGCCTCGCCAACCCCCAGCCCTCCTACAGATATAGGAACGGAAGAAATGGTGTAAATAACCGGAAGGAATAGAAAAAAATATCTCAAGGGAATGAAATGGATCTTCATCATGGAAAGAGAAACAAGCCACACTGAAACAATAGCCAAGGATTGGATGATCAACGTGCTGATGATCACACCGATCAGAACTTTTTTTCTTTTTTTTGTCTGATTCAGCGTCTCAAAAGTTTTTATGGCGATCTCTTTTATCTTCAATTTGTCAAGCAAAGGGATCAGAAAAGCAAATCTTTTCATGATTCTTCTGGATGAGAAAAAAAGAATCACCACCATCATGATAAAAAAAAGACTCAAAACACCTGTGATTAAAAAACGCAGTTTGGGTTCATTAAAATTGAATATGAGAGCCATGATGGCCAGGGAAACCATGACGGCCATTCCTAAAAGCCGGTCCAGAAAAACAACCGTGACCACTTCCGTTTTTTTCCCTGTCTCCTTGGTCAGGTAATATGAACGGATCACATCTCCGCCAGTGGATCCCATTAAGAATAAGTTAAAGAGATATCCAATATAGATATTCTTCAATAATTTATTGTAGGAAATGGGGATATCATGAGACCAGGTCAATAAAGCGATACGGTAAGCTGAGATAAAGGAATAGACAAAATAAATCGACAAAGCCAGGCTGAACCAGCCGAAATGGATATGCTGAAAATGGGTTTTGATTTGCCCGAGAATATCCTCTTGTTGTCCCAGTTTTTTTTCAAACCCGTAACAAATGACCGCGATCACAAACAAGGTCAGCACGAGACGGAAAAAATACGGTAAAAATCTTTTTATCCGGCAAAGCATGAAGCATTTCACCCCTGTTTCAAAATAAGGATCGTCAAAATAGAGGAACCTCCAATGATCTTCCAAAAGATAACGGAGTCAATACGAGATCAATCCGTTAGAAATTGACAATGATCTCTCCGCGGATTTCAAAGGTTTTACTGTCATCCGTATGTCCGTAAGACAAGGGGCCGCGGTTAAACCATCCTGCCAAAAGATGGGACACCAGTGTTTTTGAATAAACATACGTGGCTTTGAAATTGAGCTCCTCTTCCAATACGTCTTGCGCCTCATTCAAATCTAAACTAGCGAGAAGAGAACGATGATTGCTAAGTGTTTGAATCTCGGCCTCATTCTGAAGGTAATAATAATAGTCCACACTCATAAAAAGGCTTTTAACCGGCGCACAGGCTAATGAAACATTCATGACAGAAATGGAAGAAACGGAGGAATCGTTGTCCATTTCTTTCATTTTCGGAACATCTCCTGAAAGATATTGATAGGAAAGCGTCACCTGAGGTTTTCCTGATGTCTGGGGATTCCATATGCCTGACAGAGTGGTATGATAGAAAGGAGAAATAGAATCCATGGTTTTTCTTTCTCCACAGGCTATTTCGCTATTGATAGCAAACTGATTGGACAAAGGCATTTTCCCTCTTCCGCCAAAGGATACGGCTTCCAATTGGTTCATTCCGTCTTGGGCGTAAATGGAATCACAAAATGTCTCTATCCGGTAAGGGAGCCGATCAAAGCGATGCTGAAAAGAAACACTCGCCATTTCACCTTTGGATCCATGAATGGTATCCAATTCAGCCGTCCGGACATAAAGGTGGTTTTTATTGTTCAGTTCGTAAGAAAGCAGAATTTGATTCAAAGTCATCTGAAAATTAACCGGCAACCTTGAAAAATGAGAAATGGAAAAAAAATCCCTTGTCAGGTATATCGGACTGATATGCAATTGGGTGGAATTTTCCAGGGCAGATTCCGTTTCTTTCTTTTTTGCCGCTATATCCAAAGAAACTGCTTCCGGATTGGATTTTGAATCTGTTTCGAAAAGAACATCAGTTTGCGAGTGTTCAATGGAAGCAAGAAGCGGAAAATTCAAACAGACCGCATAAAATAGAATGAGAACCCATCTCAACATTTTTATTCTACTTGACTCCTAAATTATTAAAGGTGGCAAACCACTAACATAATTCCGATCCATCTGTCAATAAGAGTTTTTCTGATATCCGCTACTAATGTTCCTAAGGATACTCGGATGTCCGGTTTGATCAATCAAGACATTATTCCCTGGTATGAATCGTAATTTGAATAAATCTTCTTGTCACTTGTGTTTTATTCAGGATAAACTGTCCCGTGAACCTTAAAAAAATTCAGATAAACAACCGGATCTGCAGTCAACCATCTGGTTGAGGAGAGGTTAATGCCGTTTTCATTCTTCAAAAAAAAGTCTTCATCGGACCAAAAGACAGAACCTCTTAGAAAAGAGAGCGTGGAATTAAAAACCGATCAGTTCTTTACAGGCCTTCACGAAGAAGACAAGTCCCTGTTCAGGAGTGAAGAAAAAAACGGTTATGCCCTGGTTATTGAGGAAGGCTCCAGAAAAGGCAAAAAAATCATTTTAATCGGAACGGAAATCCTTATCGGCCGTTCCGTATCCAATGATATCACTGTCGACGATCTGATGGTTTCAGAGAAACATGTCCTTCTCACCATAAAAAGAGGTGAAATCCCCCACCTCGAAGATCTGGATTCCACTAACGGAACCCTGGTCAATGGGAAAAGGGTACTCAAAATCCAGCTCAAGGAAGGGGATTCAATTCAAATAGGACGAACACTGTTTCGTTTTAAAATGGACATCTAATGGGTTACCTGGAAAAAAAAATCGGATTTTATTCTGAAGAGGACACGTTCAAGGAAAAACGGGATGCTGTTGTCTGTTTCTCCAATCCCAAAAGTGAAGTAGCCATGATGGCAGGCATAGCCAAAACTTATGGAAGCCCCACACGCTCTGAGGATGAGGCAGCCAGCCAATATCTCCTTTCTGAACTGGACAAATATTTTAAACAACAGGAATATAAAAATCTGGCCGTCAATATTCAGGCTTCCCCCAAAAATATCCCTTATCTTTATAAAACAGTTCTGGACGAAATCAATGACCATTTATTTCAAGAGCAGGAAAATTCCCCCCACCTTAAAAACAGAAGCACACTTTTTACAGGGGCCCTGACCTATGAAATGGAGCTTTATCTGGCCCATGTGGGAAATTCAAGAGTGTATCGGGCCCGTGCCGGCCGAATCCGATGCCTGACGGATGACCACACCCTTGCTGCCCGGATCAGGAAAGAGAAAGGCAGCGAGTCAGGTCTAGTCCCTTCAGAGTATGATTCGATCCTATATCGGGCGTTTGGCTGTCGTCCCTGGATAAAAATCGATTTCCAGGTCATTCATGCCCTTCCCAATGATTACTATCTTTTTTGCACAGATGAAGTACACCGCTATGTCACGGATAACGAAATGGATAAAATCCTTCTCCATTGTGAATACGATCCGGACAAATGCAGCCAAACCATCGTGAAACAGGCCAGGGACAAAGGAGCAACCGGCCCACTCACTGTTATCGGTATTTTATACATCAATTACATGGGATTGGAGATGAGTAAAAGCGAGGCAACCATCCGCCTCGATTTTTAATCAAAGCCATTTAACCCGGATCAAGTCAAATACCACCGGCAAATCCGGGTGGCTTGAAATGGTTATCGGCTTAAATCTTCTTTATATGAGCCCCTGAATACGGCATAACATTCATATTTATTTTATATTTAACTATTTTTATTTCACAACAAAGGACACGAAAATAAAAGAGTTATGAATTTTGAGTTTAAATGAAATTTTATTTGTTTACTCACAACTCAAAATTTTTCCTGATTCGCTTCGTGCTCTTCGTGGTGACAATTATTTTTAGATACTTCCGTATCTGTCAAACGATAGGACTCCAAAACCTGCGGTGGAGGTTTCCCGGATGATGAATCCTATTTCCACATGAAGGAACAGCTATGCTGGTTCAATGCGAACTATGCCCCAAGGGATGTATCATTCTTCCCGGTCATAGGGGAGAATGCCGAATCCGGATCAATCTGGACGGAAAATTGACCGCCGTCACTTACGGCTACCCATGCAGCCTGCATGTAGACCCGGTAGAAAAAAAACCGCTCTTTCACTTTTTTCCAGGCAGTCGAATATTATCACTGGCTACCGTCGGATGCAATCTCCACTGCAAATTCTGTCAAAACTGGGAAATTTCCCAGGCAGATCCGGAGAATGTGGAAGCATTTTATCTTCCTCCTGAGTCTCTGCCAAAGACGGCATCATCTTATGACTGCCGATTGATCGCTTATACTTATACAGATCCGGTTGCTTTTTATGAATACACGCTTGATTCCTGCAGGGCGTCAAAAAAGGCCGGTATAAAAAATGTGCTCGTGACAGCAGGGTATCTGAATACCCCTCCTCTCAAAGAACTTTATGCTTTCTCTGACGCGGCCAACATTGATTTGAAAGCCTATTCGGATTCTTTTTACCAGCAAATTTGCGGAGGATCTCTGAAGCCGGTTTTGAATGCTTTAGTCCTTGCCAAGGAAATGGGGGTCTGGCTGGAAGTCACTAATCTAATCATTCCGACTTTAAATGACAGCGACAAGGACATCCAGGCTCTTTGCCAGTGGATGAAAACCAATCTGGGTAAGGATACCCCTTTGCATTTCTCGCGATTTTTCCCAATGTATCTCATGCAGAATCTTCCTCCAACCCCTTCCCGGACCCTGGAAAAGGCTTTTCAGATTGCCAAATCTGTCGGGCTGGACTACGTTTACATAGGCAATCTGTCCACGAAAAATGGAGAAAATACTTTTTGTCCGAACTGCCGTAAAAAGCTTATCCAGCGGGACAGATATGTGATCTTGGAAAATAATTTGGAAAAAGGCCAATGCCCTGGCTGCCAAACAAAAATTCCTGGAGTATGGTCATGACGCGGAGATATTTTATTAAAATCCTTGTAAGCCTGTTCGGTTTGATTTTCATTGCGAATTTTTCTTTAATAAAAAGAATTCTGTTTAAAAAATACACCATAGCCTTTAAACCGGATGCTTATCCGGGCGGGCTTAAAAGCATTGACCCAAAGGCTGTGCTTTTATCAACAAAATGGAAAGGATGACCGGATGAAAAAAAAGGGGGTTTTGATTTTTCTCTTGATTCTTTTAACGGGTTTTGTTGCATATTCACCCATGCGTCAGGATAAAGCATCCGCATCGGAATCCACCAGAAGTCCTTTTGTTTCTCAGCTTTCCAAAATGGGCTGGTACTCCAGCAATCAAAAAATTCTCTCAGATGAGCTGGATTCCTATCTGGCGAACGCCAAAGTGAATCTCAAGGAAAATGTCCAGGCATTGATCCTGCCTCATGCCGGCTACGCCTATTCCGGCCAGACTGCCGCCTATGGAGTCAAAACCCT
>JAFGBW010000176.1 GCA_016932965.1 Candidatus Auribacterota bacterium | reverse complement strand
GCGTCCTCATCTGAACGGATGCGGAATTCGAAAGACATGGATTCATTAAACCATTTGTTTACTGCCAATTCATATAAAACAATGCCGTTTTCAAAATCCTCGTTGAGATTGTATGAAAGAAGCGGGGTGAGGGACCAGTTGTTGATCAGATTGATCTCCAATCCTGCTCGAAATGTCCAGTTTGTTGTGTTATCAGAATCGTTGTCTCCTCCAAAAGTGATATAATGCAGGCTGAATCCGATAAAGGGATCAAACTGATCCTTGGGAATGAAATTCCAGTCCATGCCGAATTCGAAATCATGGGTGGTGGTCTCCCAGTTTAAATTGCCTATCTCAAATGACTCATAGGAATAAGCACCGATCAAATCCAGATTCTCCAGCATGGCAAAACGGCCTTTCAGTGTCATCAAAGCCCCGTTGTCACTGGTTCCGTCATAATCTTTCATTCCCAGATCAAACCCAGCAGTCGTTTGATCCTGAAGTCCCATGGAATATAAATTCACGGGCAATAAAACAAGCATCATGGCCATGACATATTTTTTCATATCATTTCCTTTCCTGGTATCAAATGAATTCGCCGGCTGCATTCCACGCAGCTTGCATCGGGGGAATGTCCGTACAAACAGTCGAGAAACATCCTTTTAAGCGGAGATTCCCTTAAACTTACTTCAGGGAACATCAATTCCGCCTTGTAGCATGCTACGGGGCAAATTCATTTGTCAATATAAATATCCCCGTCATAAACAGTTGACACGTTATCGTCAAAATTTATTTTCAACGTGCCGTTCTCATTGAAAGCAAGGATAGAACCTGTCTTTTTGATGCTTTCATTCTCCACCCTCACTTTTTTTCCTATCCACTCCTTGGTGTATTTTATCCAATGATCTTTTAATCCGATAAAACCCTTCTTCTGGAAACAGGCATAACAGACGGAAAAATGGTTCAACAATATGGCCAGGACTTCTTCCGGATCCAGATTTTTTTTCAATTCAATCCCCATTGCCGTTGCAGGCTGATCAATCGTTTTTAACGTCTTCAAAGACATATTCACATTGAGTCCAATCCCAAGAACAGCGCCTTGTATTTGGTTCCGGTAAATGACCGATTCACTCAATAGGCCGCATACTTTTTTCCCTGAAACAAGAACATCATTAGGCCATTTAATAGAAGGAAAAAGACCGTAAAATTCAAGAGTTTGTGCCACAGCAATGGATGCGACCTGGGTGATATTATTGACCTGTTCGGTATGCGGGAAATCGTCTTTAAGCACAATACTGAAATACAGATTGCCCTCATCAGGGGAAATCCATTTACGCCCTCTTCGTCCCTTTCCTGCAGATTGCGTTCTGGCTAAAATGACAACCCCGTTTGAAAGGGAATAAAAGTTCTCCCTGGCATAAAGATTGGTCGAATCCAGGCATTCAAATCTACGAACAGTTAACTTCATTTCAGGAGAAATAATCCCGGTTAATCTTCCAGCCGTAATACACTCCCAGAAGACTCCCAATGGAACTGAGGATAAAAGCTGTCATTGGACCCACATATTCTCCAAGCCACCAACCAAGATATCCTCCCACTAATATGCCGATAAAAATACATAATTTATTCATGACAGGGATTGAGTTATCGTTTTGATCTCATTTCTATCTGTTTCTGAAAGTCTTATCCTATGAAATACTTCATGTATTTCAATATAAAAGCAGTTTTTTTTTATTTTGAGTAAATTTTGTAACATTGTTACCTGTCACGTTACGAATTGGTAACATATTTGTTATCCTATTCGAACCTAATAGGATCAATCTCATAGCATAGGGATCGTTCTAAGGCTTAGTTAAGTCATGCGTCTCATGAATGACAAATGAGGAATATTTTATGCTTTTTAAATATAAGCATGTCGCCCTCCATAGATGAAAATCTGGTATGGTTGATAGGATCTTTAAATAAAATTCACTCTTCTGAAGAAGCGGAAGAGGTTGAATCATTCATTTTCACTATTTTCATGAAATTGACCGGAGCCAGAGGGGGGAGTTTTATCGAATACCGAAATAATACATGGTATGGAAAAATCATTCACGGAAACCAATATTTGCTCGAACAAAGAAACCAGGTGTTTGCTTTAAATGAACACGGCCCATTGAATCAAGCCCTGGAGAATCAGCTTCCTATTTATATTTCCAATATTGATTCTGAACAAGGACGCATTCACCCTTCAGGCTACCCATATTATATAGGAAAAAGCACCATGGTGTTCCCCTTGCTTCATTGTCTGGATCAAAGCGATAAATTCATCACCTTGCATTCTCCTGATAAAAAGGCTTTCACAAAAGAAGATTTTAAAATCGGCATGGAATTTCTGTCAGAAGCCAGGCAAAGCCTCAATCGTTTTTTTATGAGAAAATGGCTTAATTCCAAGTTTCAGATAAAAGATGAGACTTTTCTATTCGAACTGATCCTGTTTTTTCGTCACTTACAGCATAATCTCGCCAATGTGCTTACGACTGCCTGGAATTCTGTCTATCTGATGGAATCCAAGACAGATCCATCCTTTCAGGAAAAAATATTTTCTCAATTAAAAGCCTGTATTCATCACATGATGGAGCTGATAAAAACTCCTTATCCCTGCTATCCGGACGATCAGAAAAAAAACGACATTCATTCACTCTCTCAGATTGTGCGGTCTACTCTTTTGCTTTTTTTGCCGGAGTCTCAAAAAAAGATCGAACTGTCTCCTTTGCTCAGGGAAGAATCCGACTCTGATTTAATCCGGTGCAACCAGAATGAAATTGAACAAGTGCTCGTCAATCTGATTAAAAACAGCCTTGAAGCCGTGAACGAAAATGAATCCGTCCGGCTCTTTCTTGATCAGAGTTCTGTTCAGGATATCCCCGGCCTGTCCTCCCATGAAAATCTGGCCGAACATTACTACTGTCTCTCGATCAAGGACCAAGGCTGCGGCATGGATCCGAACATGCTTGTGCATTTGTTCTCCCCTTTTTCAACTACAAAAAAATATGGAACCGGACTTGGATTGAATTCGGTAATGCGGGTACTTAAAAAAAATAATGCTTTTATTCATGCAGAATCCGACTATGGACAGGGGACTGTTTTTAAATTGTATTTCCCTTGCTTGTGAGAAAACAGTTCATGGATGCGAAACGAAATTCCACAGTTCCCCTTTCGCTCCCAATCTGAGTTGGTATCGGCTCAAACTTTTCTCCTGATTAATCCGATAAATTACCGCACCGCTTTCGGCCTGAGGAAGTTTGGTCATCGGAGAAAATTTTTTGAATAAATAATTTCAACACGAAGGGCACTGGAGAGAGCGAGTTAAGACTGTTGAGTTTAAATGAAATTTCATTTGTTAACTCATAACTGGACTGCGGGCATCCTGCCCTTGACCTTGAGGGCGACTGTATCGTCCCTCTTCGACCTTCTGGCTTCGAGTCAAAACTCACAACTCAAAATTTATTTTATTTTTTTTTCCGTGCTCTCCGTGGTGAATAAAAATTAGAAAATTATCGAATATAATTCCACTTTTATTGGAGTGAAAGAGGCTTTAAGCCGGGAATATTTTCAAGACTCCGGCTTTGTCGGTGGGATTTGACTTTTTATCTGTTTATTTGCGGGAAAATGTTCAATAGTAAACCCGAAAGTTGAAAGAACCTTCCATGAAAAATTTGCTTAAAGAAATCGATTGCTCCAGGATTATTTTTCTCTTGGTATTTTTTCTCGCTGTTATATTTCAGCTTGAAAACATCAGGCGTTCCTTTTCAGGTAGCATGTATCCAAGGGAAATTCAGACGCTCAGCATCACAAAAGGATTGACCAGGGATTTCAATCCGTTTTATCCGACCATTCAATATAACGGGCCTATAAACAAATATGTGTTTTATGAGTTTCCTTTTTATCAAATGCTTGTCGCGGCCTTATACCATTCATTTTGTCATGACTTGATTTTATCCGGGAGGATCGTTTCCGTTATCTTGTGGCTCTCTTCCCTGATCGTGGTTTTTTTTATTCTGAAAACCATATCTGAAACCCGTTCTAAGCAAAACGGAACCAGCCTGTATTTGACGCTGATTTATGTTTTAGCCTGTTTAGTGTTAACGCTGCAGGGAAGCGCCATCCAGCCTGATATTTTGATGTTTTTCTTATATAACCTGAGTATCTTCCTCTTATATCAATCCCTGAAGAAAAAAGGCTATTTTTTATGGAATGTTTCCTGTCTCGTCATTTCGCTCTCGATTTTAGCCAAATCCTATTCATTTATCTTATTGATCTTGCCGTCGTTGTACTGTGCTTATAAATCTTCAGCGGGCGTTTGGCAGTTTACCGTTAAATGCTTGTCATGGATTCTCATCGCTGTCCTGCCGATCAGCTTGTGGACCCTGCATGGCATCTGCGTTTACCGGGAATTTCCGGGATATTATTCCTCAGTCACATCTTTATTCGACTGGTTTAAGCCAGAACTGTTCTTACCGGATAATTACCTTCATTATTACACAAGGATACTCTGGCATATCCGGTTTTGTTTCCATATGAATTACGGTTTTCTATCCATCGTGGAAGGATTTCTGCTCGCCTGTTCCCTCATTTTTTTTGTGATAAAAGGCTGCCGGTTCTGGCTCATGATTCTATTATCTGCCTTGTTCTATCTCATAGTTTTTAACAGCGTCACGGCCTTCCATTATTATTACCTCCTCCCCTTATTGCTGCCTTTTGCTGTCAGCCTGTTTTTTTTATTAGAACATTCCCACAGGGCAGTCAGACTTGCTGCATGCGTTTTGTTTCTTCTGCATTTTTTCATGACATCCGTTACAGGCCGGACAGAATTCAATAAAATCTTGATCGGAGAGAATGACGCCAAATGCGGTGAAATGATAAAAAAAATGATCCCCCCGCATCAATCCATCATCGTCTCTTCATATCCAACAGGAGGGCTGCTCTTTTTCACGGATTTATATGGCTGGAATTTGAATCTTAATTATGCAGAAGAGGCTATTTACCTGATGGTCATGAAAAAAAAACCTCCGGACAGGGAAAATCTTATCAAAACCCGATTTGATGAGTATGTGAAACAGGGGGCGGATTACTATGCCATCACCGATTTTATGAATCTTCAGTGTTATCCGTTATTGATTAACAGGCTCATGGATCAATATCCCATCATTTATTATGATCCGAACCATCTCATCATTTTTGATCTTCATCCTGCAAAAAACGGCAGAAACAAATCCGATTGAATCCGGACGGAATTTTTGAAATTCCTGGTGAGAAATTCTTCCGCAAGATGGATGGACCGGATCAGACTGTATCCTCTGGCTCTAAAAGCGGCAATGGCTGAAGAAAGCATGCAGCCGGTTCCATGTGTGTTCACGCCGGATACCCTTTTTCGTTTCCAGCTGCAATAATCCCTGCCATCATGATACCAATCAACAAGGATGTTTCCTTTTGAATGCCCCCCCTTCACGAGAACAGCCGCTCCGTATAAATCATGCAGCCTCGCGCATAATTCCCTGGGATCTGAATGGTTGGTTGCGGCCAATTTCATGGCTTCAGGAATATTGGGCGTTATCAGATCGGATGATCGGAGAACCTCATGATAGGCATTCCAGGCTTCAGTTTTTAAAAGAGTCCCTCCTCTGCTGGCAGTAAGCACGGTATCCGTGATAACAGGCATTTTTATTTTCTTGATGACTTCTGAAATAATCCTGCAGATGCCAGGGCTGTAAACCATGCCGATTTTAACAGTCTGAACGGAATAATAGGAAAGAAGATGGGTTAGCTGATGTTGAACCAAGGAAGAGGGAAGGGAATAAGCTTTTTCAAACCGGACAGGATTCTGAGCAGTCAAGGCTGTGATCACACCTACCGGGTGAACACCTATGGATGTTGCAATCCGGATATCGCTTCCATAACCCGCATGATTGGATGGGTCTAAACCCGAAATAACCAGAAGCACCGGCATATTCTTTTTCATGCCGATTCTCAATTCTTAATTCTCAAATTTTGGTTCAACTGGTTCCTGTAATACCGATAGAAATGTCTCTGAAAAAAATCCGAAAAATAGGTCAACCGGGTAAGAATGACCGTTCCTTTCACACGGGACCTGGATATTTTAATCTGATCAAATTCCTTATTTTCAAAATGCTTTTTGGCTTTAACCAGAGTCTGGATGGCAAAATGCACAGGCAGCAGGCAAAACAAACGGATTTCTTTTGCCTCTGAGGGAATGGCCAGGCTGTATGACAAAGCTTCGTCCAGCTTGGGTACGGTGTGGGTTATTAATTCCAGCATGGTCTTTGCTCTCTGGAAACTGTTTATTTCCTCATAAAAATTTTGAGGAGTGAGATGATGCTCAAGCATCAGGCTTTCCGGAATGAAACACCAGTTTCTTTTCTTATCGCTTTGCGCATCTTTGATGATATTGGTGATCTGCAGTCCCAATCCGAACGAATTGGCTGTTTGCCGCATGATTTCACGGGCAATTTCGGAAATATCCTGAAGAAAATAGCAAAAAAGTTCCGTGAGAAGGTGTCCTACCGTGCCTGCCACGTAATAACAGTACTTTTCAAGATCGTCCATGTTTTTCAGGCAGGTCGGATAGACGCCGGTAACGGAACGTGTTTGAAATTCCGCCATGCCTTTTGCCATTTCCCTGATCCATATTAAAATCATTTCCTGTACGGGTGTGGCAAAGGAACGATATAGGGTGAACACCTTTTCGGCGTTCATGATTAGTTCTGTTTCAAATCGATTCTCTGTGAGAAGCTTTTGTTCTCCTAAAAGTCGGATCCTTTGAAGGAAAACCGGCTGATTCTCAAAAGGGAAAAACCGGCTCCATTCTTCCAGCAACGCAACTTTTTGAGAGACATCCAGATTGGGGGAATCCTCGAGAGTATCGATCATGCGGCAAAAAAGATAACTGCATAATACCGCTTCATGCAGTTCGCCTTTTAAGAAACCGATATTGACCGCAAAAGTACGGGAGACCCTGGGCAGAATTTCAGCACAAAATTGCCGTTCTTTTATCAGAAGAGGAACGGATTTATCGTTCACAGCTTTTTTTCTTTCGGCAAGGACAATATGAAAATGATCCCCTTGCCGGCGGCGCTTTCTACCCGGACAGTTCCCCCGTGTAATTCCACTGTTTTTTTAAGATTCATCAAACCGATCCGGGAACCTCCGGTTTTATACGTGGCATAAGGTTTAAAAATGTCATCCAGGTTCTGTTCCAATAAGCGGCTCCCAGTATCTGAAAAAATCAATTCCATGGTGGTATCTTTTTCTTCGGCCGAAATAATGAAATCTCCCTTCACCATGGATTCAGCAGCATTCATTGCCAGATTCAGAATGAGCCGCAATAACAGCCTTGAATCCATCTTGATTTGGAAGTCTTCAGGTATTTGCAGATGTACCGATATCTCTTTTTCCGCAAAAACAGAACGGATTTCCGGAAGACAGGACGAAATAAAATTTTTTACCTGGATTTGGGCCGGGTGTATTTCCGTACCGTTCTGGGTGACAAAAAAATGAATTTCCTCCAATAAATCTGAGATTTCGGAAATGGATTTTTTTACCACGTTCATGAACATGGCAGGAAAATTTTCTTTTTTCAGGCTGGTTTCGATTCCTTCCATCCCCAGAGACAAAATCAGCAGCTTATTCCTGATATCGTGTGCAATTTTCAATGTGACCATCCCCACTTCGGCCAGACATTTGATCCGGCCGATTTCTCCGGCCGAATAATCATTTGAACGGAAATTCAGGGGGGTTCCGCCTTTTAAAATCAATTGATCATAAAATTGAGTAAGATGGGCGCCTTCTTCAGCCAGAATTTTTTTTACGGTTTCCAATGTTTCATTCATTCGTCTGGCTTTAACGGCGCTGTGAACGGTTTCCAGGAGAGAATCACGGTCGCAGGGTTTTTGGAGGTAACGGTATACCAAATCGCGGTTGATCGCCTCCACGGTTTCCTCGAAATCCCCTCGGCCTGAAAGGATAAGACACACTGACTGACTATCAAGATGTTTGATCTCCTTCAGTAATTCAATTCCATTCATGGAAGGCATTTTGAGATCAGTGATCACTACCTTGATGTCTTGATGATTCTCCTTAAACAGCAAAAGACCTTCTTCAGGGGTAGCAGCCGTCAGCACCTGAAAATCTTCGTTCAGACATAATTTCAGGGTCCTGAGGACATCTTCATCATCATCGATAAATAAGATCAACGGTTTTTCTAAGAGAGCATTCATCTCTGTGACCTATTCGTGACCGACAAGGAAATTTGTTTATCGGGATTATAAAATATTTTAGATTGTTTGTTAAATGATAATTTCATCAATTCGCCGGCCGTATACCTCTCTGCAAGCAGCGAGGTTAGGCCGAACAAACAGCTGTGAAGCTTTCTTACGGGTTGAGATGTCCAAAAAAAGACCGCTTGAGGGAATTTCAATCCTTGAGGCTAACATCAGGAAATAATAGGGTGTCATTTTTCCATGATGCTTCATATGAAAATCACTGCTGTCCGGTTTTTTTTCCATGATTGTTTTATGCTGTTTTTTTAGGTTTTTACTTTATGCGATGTTTAAAAGAATTCAGAATCCGGTATTGTTCCGGCCTTCGGCCTCCATCCCTGAAGGGAGGCCCAAAGGACAAAGGCGTTGCCCGCAGCAATTCTATGTCCGGCTTCCTTTTATTTTTAATCAGTCCAACTATTTTATTGTGTTTGACGTTATTTCATTATTTTTAAGCCGGACATTCATGTATGAAAATAGTAGATAAACCGGATTGAGTGTGATCTTATATTGAAAATACAATGAATGAGCCCGCCCATCCTTTCAAATACCTGAGCAGCCTCTTTTATTTCATTTTTTTTCTTTATGCCGGGATTTTTATTTATCAGACCAGTTTCCGGATAGGCGATACACGGTTTTTCTGCCTGTTCGATGATGCCATGATCTCCATGCGATATGCCAAAAATCTGGCTGATGGTTTTGGACTAGTATGGAATCCCGGTGGTGAAAAAATAGAAGGCTTTTCCAATCCGCTCTGGGTAGGGCTCATGTCTTTCTTCCATCTGTTTCCAATCGGTTCATCCAAGATCTGTCTGGTGATTCAGATTTCCGGACTCATCTTCTATGTATTGTCCCTCGTCTTGATCACAAAGACAGCCGAAATCCTCTCAGGTGGTTCTAAAGCTGTTTCGATCGGAGCGTTCTTTTTAACGGCCTTTTATTATCCGCTTCATAACTGGATGCTTCAGGGAACGGAAACAGGTCTGCAAACGTTTGTGGTCTGCTTTTCTGTCTGGCTGCTGCTTTGCCATCGAGAAACTAAGCGGCTTAAGTGGTGGGTGTATCTCATGCTGGGGACAGGAACACTCATTCGTCTGGACATGGTTGTGCCCTATTTGTGTGTGAGCCTCTTATTGATTTATCAGGAAAAACAAAATAAAATCAGACACGGCATCATTGCTGTATCCATTTTTGCCTTTTTTTTGGGGATACAGACCCTTTTCAGGCAACTGTATTACCATGAATGGCTTCCCAATACTTATTACCTCAAAATGACAGGACTTTTTTTTCCCTACCGGATTACAAGGGGGGGCTATGTGTTTTTTCAATTTGTCAGGCAAATCAATCCGCTATTGTTTTTTCTTCCGGCAGGACTGCTTTTTGTTAAAAACGACCGGCCGGTTGTACTGCATTTGATTGTTTTCTCAACCCAGATCCTATACAGTATCTGGGTTGGGGGAGACGCCTGGGAGCGCGGAGACGCCAACAGGTTCCTGGCTTTTGTGATGCCTCTATATTTTTCGGTCTATGCCTATGCACTGTCCTATTTCCTGTCCAGGCTGGGCGAACATGCTGCAATCTTCAAAGCAAAACAAAATTTCATTTATGGTATCCTGATCTTTTTCAGCTTGATTCAATTCAATTCCTTCTCCCTGGATGGCTGGCATGAATTCTTGTTCCAGAAAAAACCCTATGAAGTCAGCGAGAATCAATTGAACACGGAAAAAGCGCTTCTGGTAAAAGCCGTTACGAAGGAAAATGCAACAATCGGGGCAAGCCGGGTCGGGGCCATGGCCTATTTTTCCTGCCGTTATACGATTGATTTCCTGGGAAAAAACGACAAAAAAATCGCCGGTCTTCCTGCGAAAAATCCTCCGCCGGGAGTGAGTCCCTGGACCAGTTTTTTCCCGGGTCATAACAAATGGGATTATGCCTGGTCCATCGGCGAACTGCAGCCGGATATCGTGGTCCACCTGTGGCAATACTGGAGCGGCCCACAGGAAGCCAAACCCTATTTATTAAATGATTATCGGCTCATCCAGTGGCCTAATTCCCGGTATAACGTGTATGTGAGAAATCATTCCGCCCGCATTTTATGGGACAATGAAATGATCCAATGCGGTTTGATAAACAGATAATGAGCAGATTTTCATCAGCTTTGCTATTCGCAGAGACTCAGTTAAGAAAAAATAGCGCCAACGGGATTTGAACCCGTGTCGCCGCCTTGAGAGGGCGATGTCCTGGACCAGGCTAGACGATGGCGCCAAAATCGGCGGTTATACTAAGTGAAACAAAGGAAAAGCTCAATTTTTATTTGGTGATCAATTAAAAAAATCCTTTTTTTTTAATGAGAGTTGAATTATAATTATTTTCTATGAAAAAAATGATCCTTTTCGCACACGGGTATGATGTCCCTGGCGTGGGGGCTTCTATCACCCAAGTTCTATATGAACGCAATTGCCGCATTCTCGACTTCAAAATGATCACACTGGAAAAATGTTTTTCCCTGATGATTTGTATTTCATCGAAAGATTATTTCGATGCGTCTGAGCTGGAAGCAGCCATCAAACATTCAACAGTCAATTTCGAAGTGAATATCAAACTTTTCGGGGAATGTCATCCGCCGTCTTTGATGGAAAAAGAACAGGCGGAGTGGATCCCTTACAAAATCACCATTTATTGTGATGATCGATCAGAAATCTTATTCTATTTCATGAAAGAAATGTCCAGGCTGAACATCAATATTGCTGATATTCACTGCCGGCATTCTGAAACGGAAGATAATCAGAATCAATTTGAAGTGTTGGTGAAAATCGAGGTCCCTGTTTCCATTTCAACTGAAAACTTAAAAGCCAATTTGAACGAAATTGCCGCTCATTTGAATATTCTCATTGATTTTTCTCCTATAGAGAACCTCGAATTATAGAAACGAATTCAGAATAAAGAAAAAGAAAAAGGCGGCACGGCACAACGTTTTATTAATTTCGAATCACCGTTGTCATTTTTTCTTTTTCATGTTTTGATGATGTCTTTTGAAATCGGGTTTCTGACTTCTGAGCCCTTCAATGATTTATCTTCTTCTATTATCTATCCGCTTTTTCTGCCGAGCAAATCCATAGGGAGGGTCTTTGAAAAGCTATCATTTATCTTGTATACAAGATAAATGATAGAAATTTTATTTGTTTTTTATTAAACATTATGGTTAATATATAATTGTATTTAAAAAACAATGAAATAAAAATCTTATAGAAGCATGATTGGATCAGAATCAAAATGAAAACAAAGAAAAATGGAGCACAAACTCTAATCGATTGTTTGAAAAAAGAAGAAATTGAGTATATTTTTGGATATCCGGGTGGATCCAATATTCCCATCATGGATGCCCTGCTGAGTTCCGGGATTAAATTCATCCTCACGCGCCACGAACAAGGTGCTACTCATATGGCAGACGGTTATGCCAGAGTGACCGGAAAACCAGGCGTTGTCCTCGTCACCAGCGGTCCGGGCGCTACCAATACCATCACCGGAATCATGACCGCTCATATGGACTCGATCCCTATGATTATCCTGTGCGGACAAATGGCCACTTCCATGCTCGGAAAAGACGCGTTCCAGGAGACGGATATGTTCGGAATCAGTATGCCTATTGTGAAACACAGCTATCTGATCAAAGACGTCAATGCTATCCCCCGGATCGTCAAGGAAGCTTTTCATATCACACAGACCGGTCGTCCAGGTCCGGTTCTGATTGATATTCCCAAAGACATTTCTTCAGGACTCTGCACCGCCTCTTCAACCGTTGAAATGGATTTGCCAGGCTATCATCTCAGAGAAAAAGGGGATACGGAATTGATAAAAAAAGCCGCGGAAGCCTTGCACATTTCCAAAAAACCGCTCCTTTTGATCGGGCATGGCTGTGTGCTTTCGAATGCACACAAGGAAGTCCGCGAGCTCGCTGAGAAGCTGCATATTCCGGTTGTAAACACCCTTCTTGGAAAAGGCGCTTTTCCTGAAGATC
>JAFGBW010000175.1 GCA_016932965.1 Candidatus Auribacterota bacterium | reverse complement strand
GGCATTAAAGGCAGAGGATGATCTCAACCAATTGAAAGTGGATTTGCTTTCAAAAAAGGCGATATTTGATTCGCATTATCCAGCGTACTATGAGGTAGCAAAGGGGGACAGTCTATGGAAGATCGCTGCCAAGGAAAATATTTATGGAAATGGATATAAGTGGATGGAAATATATCATGAAAATCAGTCCAAAATTTTGAACCAGGATCTCATTTATCCCGGCATGGTTATCAGGATTCCCCGTTATATTGAGATGATGATGCAGGGGGTGAGTTCTCAGCCTAAGCCCGTTATGTCGGATCAAGAGGAAAATAATAGAGTTTCTCAGGCGATGTCTGAGATGAATCAGCCTGCAGATACGACGGATGAAGCATTTGAAGAAGATTTGGAAGTATGAGGGGGAAACTTTGAGAATGGACAAGTTTAAATTGAGAATTGAGTATGAAAATAGATTCAGAAATAACATTTAGGATATAAGGACAAATATGCCTCGTGTATTAGTGATAGATGATCAGGAATCTATCGTGAATGGCCTGAAAAGAGCCTTTTCAGCAGAGGGGTTTGCCGTTGAAACGTCGCGAACCGCATCAGAAGCTTTGACACGCATTCATGAGAAGAGCTTTGATTTCATCATTACAGACCTGAAAATGCCCGGCATGTCGGGACTGGAACTGATTCGGAAACTTCGTGAGGAGAAAAATCCTGCAAAAAGCGTCATCATTTCCGCCTATTTGAATCTGGAGGATGTGATGGAAGCATTGAGGCTTGGTGTCCATGATATTTTTCAGAAACCTTTTGACAATACGGCACTTCTTTCCCGTATAAAGGAACTCGCACCGCTCCCTGCAGCAGGAATAAAAAAAGGGGAGAGATCCTTTTACCTGATCCGTGAAACCGGGGATGATTTCCATCTGGTTCATTACTATAGGGATCCGGAAAAAAACTGGAAGGTTTTCCATCAGACAACGGGAAAACGTCACTTTTTTTGTTATGTGTTTCAGGCGGACAAAGAGGCTCAAGGGTTTATCCGCGGGGCATTTCAGGCTCTTTGTCAGAAAGCCGCCCCTTTCAAAGAAATGGTTTCTTTCATGCGGGATGCCATGGGGACAAACACGGATTGTTCTTTTATTCTCATGGAGATGGATTCGGTTCGTGAGGAGGTTCAATGGAGTGTTTTCGGCCCTGTGTCGTTTCTTGTTATACCAGGGACAGAGGAAAAACAAGGGATTTCCCCGCGGATATGGAGCCATGGAGAAGGGAATTTCTCTTTTTCCAGAAATGACATTTTACTTTTTAACGGGGGTGAGAAGGGGTTTCAACAAAGAGACGCTTTGAGTGAGATATCAAAGGAAACTTTAAAAAGGAAAAAGCTTGGATGGCCCCATTTTTCAAAGCAATGGCTGTCGGTATTGGCGCATCACTATCAATTGCTTTCCCTGGAAGATCCTATTCTGATTGTTTACTTTCTGCCGGATAAAACAACCTCATATGTCTATGAAACAGAATGGGCTTCCTTGGATGTCAGGGAATGTTTTCAGTTTTTCAGGGAAACACTTGAAATGGAACAAATTCCAAGAAAATTGATTGTCCGGTTTTTGAGCGCGTTAGCGGAACTTTTCGTTCTTATAAAAGATAAACGATTTGAGAAAGCCTTTTCAATCGATGTCAGGTTTGTTTCAGACAAGGCTTTCCGGTTATGCGTTTCGGGCGCAAATATCGGTTCTATTGTCAAGGAAGAGGACGAAGAAGCCGATAAGAATGATGAGTTCCTCTCTGTCCCCAGGGGTGCCCGGTTCATCAGGAAATTGGTGGATTTAAAAAATGAAAACAATCTGCTGATATTGGAATCTGTGTCATGAAAGTAGAATGCAAAGAGAAACGGATACGGATTTTTCCGGATGAAACGGAAATGATTTTTGGGGTTTCGAAAGAACCCATCACAACGGATGAGACGCTGCTTCGGCCTCCTCAAAGAGAAGCCGGGATATGGATTGATTTGCGGCGTCAACTTTATATTTCCAGCTGTGGTTTGGTCTGGCTGAAGGAGATGCTTTTTTCCCTCAGAGAAAAAGGATGGAATCCTTCGCTTCTGGCTGAAAAAGGATTGATGCCGGTCCTACAGATGGGATTTTTGGATAAAATAGTGGATATTTACACATTCCCGCCGCCAGAGGCCCTCATGGAGATGCCCAACACGGTTATGGATTTGGAGAAGGATTTATTATGGCAGTCGTGGAGGGAGGCATAAGTCATGATGAATGATTTCATGAAACAGGGTGAAGGTGAAAAAATGCCGGAAATGAGGGAGGATCTGAAGACGCTTTCCCAGGAAAAAGAAAAGATAAGGGATAAGATCGATCATTCCCAGGCTTTTTTAAAGGAACTGGAGGAAAAACGAAAAACACTGGCCGAAACGCTGGCACAGAAAATATTAGAGGCTAAAGAGGAGGAAAAAGAGAAGCTGGCGCAAAAACGCAAGGAAGTGACGGAGCGCTTGATCAAAGCACGCTCTTATTTCAGAAACGGTCATTATGAGCAGGCCATTTCCGAATGGGAATCCGTCCTCATATTGGAAGAGAACAACAGCATTGCCTTATCCGGTATCGAGACAGCTGAAAAGAAACTCTCGGAGCTCTCAGAAGGAAAGATCAGGGAAAAGGAGATTTATTCAAAAAAAGAGCGAGAGAGAATCGAATACTACAATCTTGCAAGGAAAAAGATCCGTGAAGGGAAAGACTCGGATGCGGTAGAAATACTCGAGGAGACCATGAGAGTTTACGGCTCTGACGCGGAGACCTGCCGCCTTCTTGCTGAATGCGAGAGCCGTTTAAAAGATAAAGACATTCAGAATCAGCAGAAACACCAGGAGCAGGAACGAAAAAAGAAGGAAGTCATAAAAGGGATCAGTTTGGGGAGGCATTATCTTTTTAAGGCGGAATACACAAAAGCTGTTGAACAATATGAGAATTGCCTGTTGCTGGACCCTGAAAATTCGGTCGCTCTTGAAGGTCTTAAAACCTGTCAGGAGAAGCTTTCCGAGGAAGCTGAAGTCAATGCACGCAGGGAAGAGGAACAGAAAAAACGTTTGCGGGAGATTCAATTGAAAGCCATGAGACTTTCCAGAAACGGGGATTATTTTCAGGCTATTGAAGCTCTGGAAGAGATACTGGTTGATTGTCCGGACTCCGTTTACGCGGAAACCATGGAAAAAATCCGCGAACTGGAACTCTTGTATCGTCAAAAGACTGAAAAAGACGTTTTAGATATCCAGAAGAAACAGGAAAACATGGCTGAAAGTCAAAAGGAAAGGGAGCGTTCCTATGTGGAAAGACTGCATGAATCCGAAGCTCTTTCCAAGGGGAACAGGAATTTGGACGCGCTTTATAAACTCCGCCGGCTCATGGTGGACTATCCAGAAAAAGAGGAATTGAAGGAAAAGGCCCAAGAATTGTCTTGTCTCCTTAAAAGAGAGGAGGAGGAGCGCAGCAAGGAACAGGAAATCTTAAGGGAGAAGGACGCCCTGAAAAATAAGATCGCGGAGACGGAATGCGCCTTCAGAAAGGCCCTCCTAAAAAAAGATGTAAAAGAAGCGATCCTTCTTCTGGAAGATCTCAAACATCAAGGGGCGCTGGACAAGGATTTGAAAGTCAGGCTGGTGGATCATGAAGAGCAGTTTAAAAAAGTAAAAGAGCAAGAGGATAAATGTGAGATTGCGAGAAGAGAGGCTTTTATTTCCAATTTAAAAAAGGGGCTTCAATATTATCAGCTGGGAGAATACGGGGAAGCGTATCTGTATTTCAAGGATGCGGGTTATGATAACCCTGCCGATGAGGACGCATCCAATTTCAAGATACGCACCTTTCAAAAATTCAATGAGAACGAATCAAAGAAAGAAAGGGATTCCCGGCTGAAGGAGGAATTTCAGGATCATTATCAGCGTTTGAAGATCCGTGTCAGCCAGCTGATCAGGGAGAATCATTTTGAAGAGGCTATCGCGGAAGGGGAAAAGGCCGCGTTGTTGTTCCCGGGAAATGAATTGATTCTAAAAGAGATCGGATCTTTGAAGGATCTCATGGAATCCTATCGGATAGAGGAACGTTCCCGGGAAATGAGGGAACAGGAGGAACGGGCGGCAAAGAACAGGATGAGCATTCAGGAACTTCTGGTCAAAGGCCATATTGAAATGAAACGCGGGCTTTGGAAAGAGGCGCAGGATTATTTTTACCGGGCACTGGAACTGGATCCGGAAAACAAGGAAATCGTGGACTATATCCAGCAGATTGACAGTGAAAAGCGCAGGGAAAATCAGAATATCCTGGAAGCAAAAGAGCGTCAGGAAAGAGAAAACAAGGAAGTCAACCGTTTGTTGTGGGAAGGGGAGAGGCTTTTTTACGCAGGGGATTATGATAAAGCTATTCTGATTTACGAAAAGATCCTGGAATTGGACTACAAGCATGAGGGTGCGCATAAGGCCATTTTGGAATTAAAAAGGCATCTGAGGCAAAAGATTGAAAGAGATATGGCAGATAAAGTGGCTTTAAAGGACCGCATAAAAGACATGGCCGCCTTGTCGGCCAAATTATACGCTTCAGGGTCTTATGCAGAAGCATTGAGTTTATGCCAGGAAGTGCTTTTTTATGATTCGGAGAATAAACCCGTCAAAGAACTGCGTGACCGCATCATTGAGGAGAAAAAGCGTGAGGACGCATTGAGGGAGGAAAGGGCCAGATTCAGGGAAGAGGAACTCCGGGCTGAAAAAGAAAAGCAGGAGATGAAGAAGCAGAAGCAGATGGAGGAGATACGGACTATCTACAAGATCGGGCTGGAATATTTTCAGAAAAACGATTATGAGCGGGCCATCGAGGAATGGGAAAAGGCCGAATTTATCCAGCCTTCAAATCCGCTAATCAAAGATGAGATCAGACGCGCAAAAATCAGAATCAAGGAAAAAGAAATTGAAGCCATTCAGATAAACGAGATGAAGGATCAAAAGGAAAGGCAGATCAATCAGGCTGTCTTGGAGGGACGCATGCTGCTCCGGAATAATGAGGTGGAAAAAGCCGTCCAGGTCTGGGAAAGGGCCATGGTGATATTCGGATCGGATTCACGCCTGATGAAAGAATTGGAGAAGGCAGAGGGCCTTCTCCAGGAAAAGCGGGATAAGAATGAGAAGGAAAGAAAAGAGAAGGAAGAAGAGAGAAAAAACATTGAACGTTTGATTTTTATGGCCAACCGATATTTTAACGACGGGCAGTATGAGAAGATGATCGAGATTCTTGAGAAAGCCCTGATCATGGATCCGGACAATGTTGAAATAAAAAACGGTATATTAAATGCTGAAGATAAAATCAGGGAATTGGGCATTTCCAGGAATACGGCCGAGGAAAGAGGAACCGAAAACAATGGATGAGATTTTAAAGACACAAGGGACCGTGTCCTTCAGTCTGGATGAGAAGGATGTAGAGAAATACGCGAGAAATCTCAAGGAATTCGAGGAATTGCGGAATCTCGAGAAACAGTTTTCTGAGACGTATTCGGATTTGATGGAAACAAAGACAAAATTGTCTTTTTTAGAATCCGAAATCAAGGCCACTCGAGAAGAGGAAGAAAGAAAGAAATCCCGTATGGAGGAGTTGTTCGACTCCGGTGAGACAAAGGAGAAGGGGGGACTGTTGGAAGAGGCCATCGAGTTGTATCTGGAGGTCCTCTCTTTGGAGCCGAAAAATGTCCGGGCTATCTATCATATTCAGAAGATCAAGACACTGATGAAACAGAAGGAAAACGAGCGGTTCCAGAAAGAACAGGAGGCTAAAAAACGGGCGAGGGAGGTGCAGGATCTTTTGGAATCCGGCAAGCGTTTTTACCGGGAAGGACAGTTTGAACGCGCTTTGGAGGAATTCCAGTCAGCCGTGTCTTTGGGCGGAAAGCAGCCTGAGGCATTGAAATACGCCGAAGAATGCGAGCAACGCATCCGCGAGATCAATGAAATCTTAAACAAGGCAAAAAAGGAGAGCGAGGAAAAAAAACGGCTTTTGCATGAATGGATGGTGACTGCGAATACGCATTTGAGAATGGAAGAATATGAACAGGCCATTGGATTTCTTGAAAAGGCACTTCTGCTGATGCCGGATAATAAGGAAGTCCAGGAGACACTAAGCAAGGCTGAAAATCAGTTCAGGGAAAAGAAAAAAGTCCTCGAAAAAGCCAGGGCCGAAGGCGAAGAGAAATTGAGGAAGATCCGCGAATGGCAGTTGAAAGCTCAGGATTGCCTGAATAATAAGGATCAGTCAAAGGCTGTGTCCTATCTGGAACAGATTCTTATATTGGATCCTCACCGGGAAGAGATTCTCCGAGAGATCAAATGTATTCATGATGCCATGATGCAGGCTGAAAAAGAGGAAAAATCAAAATCAGAACGGGAAAAAAAGGAACTGGAAGACAGAGAGTTTCAAATCAGGGATAATTATGTCATGGGCATCCAGTATTTCATGACAGGACAGTATCAGCAGGCGGTGGGATGTTTTACGGTTGTCATGAAGCTGAATCCGAATTACGAAGAGCTGGAATTATACATGAAAAGAGTGGAGGAACGGCTTTTGGCGGAGGAAGAACAAAAGCGTCTGGATTTGCAGAAGGAAAGGGAATGGAATGTTAAAAAAAGAGAAATGGAGTGGGAGGCAAAACAGAAACGCGAGGCAGAGGTCCGGGATTTTTTTGAATCAGCACTGAAATTTCTTTCCCAGGGGGACTACCTTCAGGCTGTGACCATTTTGGAGAAGTGTTATGCGATGGACCCGTCCAATCCGGCTATATTAGTTGAGCTGGAAAAAGCCAGAGCCAAGCTGGAGGAAAAGAATAAAAGGGAAGAGGCTGATAGGATAAAAGAAGCCGAAAAGCAGGAAAAAGAGAGGCAGGTCCAAAAGCAGATTGTATTCATCCGGGAGCAGGCCGAGATTTATTTCAACGAAAATGAATTTGAGAAATCCATCAAGGAATGGGAAAAAATCATGGAGTTTGATCTT
>JAFGBW010000174.1 GCA_016932965.1 Candidatus Auribacterota bacterium | reverse complement strand
GTCGGCTTCCTGTAAAGCAACGACCAGCGGATGTTCATGCGTGATCACTTTCACGATATGGTTTAAATTGTTCTCGATTCTGTTCCTTTTGTTTTTCGTCCCGTTGGAAGTCCCCTTCCGGGCATGGGCCATGTTCAGCGTCATGACGGTGATACTCTCTTCGCTTCCTTCCTTGCCTTTCCTGTCACCGGGGGATTCTTTATATTGCATGAGTATCAGATACAGCCATTCGCTGCAGGGATATTTTTCGCCTGTCTTCAACCGAACATAATAGGGTTTTCCTGAAAGCATGCTCCTGGTGCCGACCTTGATGATGAAATCCTCCGGGGTATTTATTTTTGCCTGCAAATGCCGGTATTTTTTCATGAAATGCAAGGCGGCATCCTGACCGGAATATTCCGTATCGTTTCGGATAAAAGTCAGCCCGGAACCGGCTGTCGTGTCAATGAGATATGAAACGATTTTATCGCAATCGGCATTTTTCGCATTGGTTTCACATCGTATGGACACCACGATAAGGAAAATGATCCCCAATAAATGAATCGCCCTCATCCGTTTCTGTTTCATTCTTTTTTTTCCTCGTTCGGCAAGACCGTCAGGGATCAGGACGGAGTTTCAATAGGAGTTCCGGGGACAGTATAGGTAATATTTGACAAAATAAATAAATATACTTTATTTCGTCTCATGGCAAGAATATCAAGAATAGTCATTCAAAAATACCTCATCATATAACTCAAAGGGGAGTTTGATCTCAACATATTTTCTGGAAAGAGGATGACAGGAATGAATGTCCAAGCTTATTGAAGCAGCAGGGTGAGTGATATGTTTTGGAATTTATACACGTCCTGCTCTCTTTAACTTCCGGCAAGAATATTCCGTCTGGATCTGCCGTATTGGAGAAAAGCATCCATACCCGCAATAATCATGTCTGCCGGAACGGCAGCCCGTACAGGACAGGCATTTCAATGTCGAAGACCTGAATTTTGAAGGAAAATCAGGCATATGCCTGAATTTCATCTGCCTGGCTTCTTCATTTTCCCCAAAATCCTGAAGATAAAGAAGAGTCATGTCAGGAAGAATAAGATATTGGTGTGTCAGGTATTCCTTATCATGCCGGAATGTGAGATGACGGTCGTCCTTACCTTCTTCCGGGCGCTGCTCTTCAGCATAGTAGACAAATTCAACCCCATCCTCCAGATTCTGACGGTACCTGCCCACATTCCATAAGGGGAGATAAAGCGCTCTTGACCATTTATATTTTCAGAATTCCGCATTTTTCCTTTTGAATTCCCGAATCAGCCCGTGGATTTCCGGGAACCCATGCCTTTTTTGCATTTTACATTAGCCGCCTCACGCCTTATACTTTGTTCATTAAAGTATCCTTTAACCTCTTTTTAAGGAATAAACCAATGGCAAAGACACTGCGCCTGTTTTTTATGTTTTTCTTTTTCATGATTCCCCTGCCTGCGGTGTATGCCGCTGATGAGGGTAAGCCTGCAGCAGAACCTGCCTTGCGGGTGGGAACAACTCCCGATTATCCTCCCCTTATCTTTAAGAAAGACGGGAAATACGAGGGAATCGAGGCTGAATTGGCGGCCCTCCTTTCAAAGGAACTGGGAAGGAAAATCGTGTTTGTCGATCTTCCCATGGATTCTATCTTTTCAGTCCTTCAGGACGGGAAAGTGGACATCATCATGTCCGGTATCTCGGTGACATGGGAACGGCAGAAACTGGCAAGGTTTCTTTTTCCCTTTATGACCATCAATCAAATGGCTGTGGTCAGAAAGGATATGGAAAGTCATTTTGAGTCGCCGGAAAGCATCTATAATACAAACCGGAAGGTGGGTTTCGGGAAAGGCACAACCGGGGAACTGCTGGTTCGGGAAAACATGAAAAATGCCCAGGGGATAGCTTTTTCCTCCCCCGATGAGGCGCTCTCTGCCCTCAATAAGAAGGAGATTGATCTTTTTATTTATGATTCGCCCTATATCTGGAACTTTTTTAATGAGAAAAAGGACAGCGAATTGACAGGGCTTTTCTGGCCCCTCACGGAAGAGGACCTCGCATGGGCTGTCCGACAAAGCGACACGGAACTGGCGGACAGGGTCAATAATATTGTGGTTAAATGGAAAAGGAACGGGACGACAGCGAAAATCATCCATAAGTGGATCCGGGTCAAAAGAACCATCGTAGCCAGCGGGGATGTAACCTGACGGAATAATTCTGTATCAAAGGTTAAATTTTCCATTCATTAGGTGTGGGGTATCCGGATTTTTAACCTGTTTACTCATGCTTTTTTGATTTTTCTTCCAGTACTTCTTGAATCCCTTCTTTATCCTCGAGATACTTTTTTTATTCATGTTTTCCGGGCTGGTATATTCCTTGATTTCCAGGAGCCATTTGGAACCCAGGAGTTTTCCGCAGGGAATGTAAATTTTTCCTTTTTCAAAATTGTAGGTTACGGAAACAAGCGTGCCCACAGATTTCCTGAAGGGGGAGGGTCTTTGATACCTGCAGGAGATTCTGTGAAAACCCGGGGTCAGTTCCACCAGCAATTCATCATCAAAGGCACCCCTGGTGATGGAATCCACGGATTCGAGGGTTGTGTAGGTTTTGTTCACGGTATTTTTATGGGGATAAAAGCCTGACATGATCAGGGCATTGTTTGTCAGTGCCTGTTCGAGCCTGTTGGAACGTAAATAAGCCTTGAATCCAAGCCATTTTGCCGACACGTTAGAGCATATGAGCAGGAAAGAGAATATCCCTATTAATATTTTTTTTAAGTTCACTTGTGAAATCTATTGGTAATGTAAAATTTTCTGTGCTGCAGTTTCAACTATTATGGAAAGAATAAACCAGGAAGTTCAGGTAGAAAAATATTATTACAGCCATATCCTTTCCCATGGTTTCTTCATGCTAAAAATATCGAAGTTGCCCGTCGCAGGATGAAATTTTTCTTTATTTTCCCGATGGTCTATTGCCACTTTCTTCAAGAGAAGCCAATCGCCAGAAGAAGTATTTAAGAATAAACTGTTACGGATTATAATCTAATAATGGCCGCTTGTCAACCAAATCGGCACAGGGGACGACTTTACTAATTAACTTATTCAAAATCGCAGACCAAGCTGGATCATGCACGGATGGAAGTGATATGAAATTGAAAATTGAGACGTGAAGCCTGGAATAAGAGTTATGAGTTTTGAGTTGAGAATAGGAAGACGTTAGGAACTACGACTCGGGCCAGGAGGTCAAAGAGGGACAGCTTGACTGCCTGCCAAGGCCAGG
>JAFGBW010000173.1 GCA_016932965.1 Candidatus Auribacterota bacterium | reverse complement strand
TCCTCCATGAGGCGCGAGGCGCGGTTGTAGCCGATCTTGAATTTTCTCTGCAGAAGGGACGTGGAAGCCTGCTGGGTTTCCCGGATGAATTCAACCGCCTCCTTGAAAAGGGGGTCTTCCTCTCCTTCGAAATCAGAAGGACCTTCCAGAGCGTTCAACGTGACCGGGTCGTATTCCGGTTCCCCCTGGGATTCCCAGTATTCAACGGCCTTTCTGATTTCATCGTCATCCAGGTACGCGCCCTGGATCCGGACAATATCCGAGCTTTGCGGGCTTAAAAACAGCATGTCGCCGTAACCCAGAAGTTTTTCCGCGCCGATCGTGTCCAGGACAGTCCTGGAATCCACCTTGGCTGAAACCCGGAAGGCAATCCGGCCCGGCACGTTTGCCTTGATGAGGCCCGTCACCACATCCACACTGGGGCGCTGGGTGGCCAGGATCAGATGGATCCCGACCGCACGGGAGAGCTGGGCCAGACGGACAATGGAACTTTCCACTTCCGAGCGGGCGATCATCATGAGGTCCGCCAGCTCGTCGATTAAAACCACGATGTAGGGCAGTTTTTCAGGGAGAATTTTTAGCGGTTCCCCGTTATCTCCCGGTCCGGATTTCATTTTTTTACGGTAGGGTGTTTTGTCTTTTTTGTTGTAACTTTCGATGTTCCGGACTTCAACTTCTTTGAAGAGATGGTAGCGGTTTTCCATTTCCTCGATCAGACAGCGAAGCCCGATGGCCACTTTATTGGGATTGGTGATAAGGGGGACATAAAGGTGCGGCAGGTTCTTGTAGCCGGTCATTTCGACTTTCTTGGGATCCACCATCATGATTTTTACTTCCGCAGGAGACAGCGTATACAGAAGGCTCATGATGATGCTGTTGATGCAGACCGATTTCCCCGAACCTGTTGCCCCGGCAATCAACAAATGCGGCATGGAAACCAGGTCCGCAAAAACCGGTTTTCCGCTGATGTCTTTTCCCAGAATCAAAGGAATGGTGTGCTTCATTTTTTTAAATGCATCGGAATTCAACAGTTCCTTGAAATACACCATCCGCCTGATTTGATTCGGGATCTCGATCCCGATGGCCGCTTTTCCAGGGATAGGGGCGATGATCCGGACGCTTTTGGCCCGCATGGCGAGTGCCAGGTCATTATCCAGTGAAGTGACTTTCTGGACTTTGATTCCTGAACCGATCTGGATTTCATAACGGGTAATCACAGGACCGGTCTCAACACCGACCACGTCGGCTTCCACCTCGAACTCATGCAGTGTCTGGATCAGTTTTTCCGCATTGGCTTTGATGTTTTCCTCCAGGTCCAGGTTCACTTCCTGAGGGGGTTTCAAAAGGTCTAAACCGGGAAAAGCCCAGTCTCCTTTCTTTTTTCTGACGGATCTGGAACCGGACAGGTCTTCCCGGGATTCGGAGTTTTTTTCCGGAAGAGGGGAGGTTTCTTTTTCCTCTGCCTGCTTGGGCCCCCAATCAGGATTGAAAGTCCCCTGATAGGGGGGCGGCTCTGAAGCGGAAATGATTTTTTGTTCCGCCTCCTTCTCTTTTTTTCGTTTTTGTCTTTTTGCATGATATTCCCGGATGGAAGAGAGGATCCTGAAGAGGCTTTTTTTTACGATAGAGAAAACATACACAAAAGTCTGGTAAACCCTTTTAATGACCTGTAAATAGGAAAATCGGCCGATTCCCTGTAAGGAAATCAGGAATAGGAGAAGGGAGATGACAAAACCGCCGGATTTGCCCAGAAACTGAAGGATCACTTCCTGTCCGAGGACCGTTCCCACGATCCCTCCGGCTGAAACCAGCTGATAGCGGAATACCGCAGCGTCCAGTCCCGGATACGTATTCACGGAAAGGACAATGGAGGCGGAAATCATGGAAAGGTTTAAAAATAGCAGCCATTTTAAGAAGTCGATGAAACTCAGCCCAAGAAAGAGCCTGATGATCAATGACAGGATAAAAAAAGGGGCAATACAGTAAGCGAGCCCGTAGGTAAAAAGAAAGATGAAAGTGAGATAGGCGCCGATGATGCCACCGTGATTCACACAAGGGTTATTGGGGTGGGTTGAGTGATAGGAAAGATCATAAGGATTATAGGAATAATAACTGAGGACCTGGAAAATCAAAAAGAACAAAATCAGCAGGGCAGCCATTTCGTGCCGGGGCTTTGTTTGTTTCTCTTTCTGAATGATCGTTTCCATATCTGATTTTAATAAGAAACCTTGAATAATTAACGCGGAGTACAGCCGCAGCCAAATTCCTGATTTTTTGCTCTTATCATTCCATGAAGAACATGAAGGAAAGCAGGAAATATTTTGAGTTGAGAGTTTTGATTCATGAGTTGAAAGGATGACATTTTATTTTAACTCAAGATTCAAGCTTAACACTCTTATCCTTCCTGTCTTTCTTGGTTAATAATTTTTTTTGATAAATTTTTGTAAATAAAACTAAATTTTTTCGGATAGTTGTCCGGATCTCACGAATAATGAAAAGAATCTATCAAAGACAATAGGGTGAGTAAATAGCAAAGGCCGATTTATTGAGTATCATGAGTGAAAATCGCAATAAGTTACCGGGACAATATGTACGGAAAAAATAGATCATGAAAATAACCTCAGGTATTTTTTCCAATCCACAAAACGGATGTACTTGTTCCAGAAGCAGTTGAAGCCGGTTATCCAGTCATCATAGACGAAAAAAACAAGGATGGCGTCCGCGATTTTGGCAAGCCAGCCCCTTTCTTTGGGCCTCCATAACGCATGGCTTGAACGAAGTCCGTACAGTTTATCATGGATCACTTTCCGGATGGCAGGCAATGAACCGGCACTTTCCGCTGGAAGAGGCCATGGGGTATGAAAAAAAACCGAGGAGAGTTTTGACATGAGAATCAGGTGAGATGATAATTTTTCCCGGCGGCAGAACGCTTCGATGATTTTCCAGTCTATGGAAGGATGTTTTAATAGAATCATCTGCAGGTCCAATAGATCCCTTATGGAACATTCGTAATATCTGTGATGCAGCAGCACTGAAAGAAATAGAACCTCAGGCGATGGAAATCCTTCCCGGTCAAAGGCATGTTCCGGCAGGGGGGATTGTTTGTTCTGATAGGAGGTGTAAAGGGAACGGTGAAATTCAAAGGAATACACATGCGGACCATGCAGTTTCACAAAGGTCCATTTGTGTTCCAGGCCGGATTGAGCTCTCAGCAGGGTATACCCGGCTTCCTTGAAGAAAGGTTTCATTTTTTCCAATTCCCGGGGTTCAGCGTAGCAGTCGATGTCTTGCATGATCCGGCAGGCCATATGGGGGTAACAGGTCAAAGAAAGGGGATAGCCCTTTAAAAAACAGAGTCGCATCCCTGCGGAGCGGATTTTTCCGGATAACCGTTCTGTTTCGGTCCTGAACCGCGCCGCATGACTGAACGTCAGGTCGAACTGGTTTTTCAGCCTTTCCATGATCGCAGACGGACACCCGTCATGGGCTTCTCTCAGACGAAAATATAAAAGGGGTGTCAGCTGTGCGTGCTGGCACAGCTGGGTATAATCCTCCCAGTCTTCTTCCTTCCATGAAGGAGGCCACTGAATAATGTCGTTGGCAAGCAAATGGATAAAGGATGCCGTTTTCATGATCGGTTGTTTTTTAAATTAGACTTTTTTATCACATTTCACTAAACAATTGTTAAAAATCAATGAGGCGGATACTCTTTTGATTTTGACAGTGAGCCGTTACCCCTTGTATTGAAAGGACAGACATGAACTCCAAATCCATCCTCATGGTGCCCTGGACCGCGCTTCTGGTAGTGTCCGTTATCGCTTTGCGTCTGGGAAACATGGATTTGATCCTCGGTTCTGTTCCAAGCATGGGTGTGCTGATCGGCGCTGTTTTAGTGATGGCGCTTGAATTTTTAAGAAGTGGCGACATCCAGCTGAAAAAATTCGTATGGGATACTACGCTTTCAGTTTTTATTCTCATCGGATCGACCTGGGCCGTCGCTTATATGATCATCAACCATATCTCCATTCATTTTGTGGAATGGCTGGTGTATGCGATTGTCATCCTGGATTCATGGCTTTCTCCGATCAATGCGTTTCGTACTGCGTTGAGGAATGTTCAGTTTCAGGGCGGCGGGGGAGATAATTAAGAACGGAGTCAATATGGAATTGGTTGAATCTTTAAAAAATCATCAGGATAAAATCGCCGTTGTGGGACTCGGGTATGTCGGGCTTCCTCTGGCCATTGAATTTGGTAAAACGGTCCGGACGATCGGATTCGATGTCAATAAAAAAAGAGTAGAGCTTCTTAAAAACAAAACCGATTTCAACCGGGAAATCACGTCCTCTGAAATCGATGAGTCCCGCTATCTGGAATTCACCAGTGATGCTGCCAAACTCAAAGAGGCGAAATTCATTATAGTCGCAGTACCGACTCCTATCACTAAAAACAAGCAGCCGGATTTGTTCTGTGTTGAAAGCGCTACCCGGATCGTCGGAGAGAACCTTTCCAAGGGCGCGATCGTTGTTTACGAATCTACTGTTTTTCCCGGTGTGACGGAAGATATCTGCGTCCCAATTATCGAGCAGTATTCAGGCTGCCGGTGCGGTCAGGATTTTAAGATCGGCTATTCTCCTGAACGAATCAATCCGGGAGACAAGGAACATACCGTGACTGGTATTTTAAAGATCGTATCCGGTCAGGACAAAGAAACACTTGAAACCATTGCCGATGTCTATTCACTCGTCATCAAAGCCGGCGTTTTCAAGGCTGAATCCATCAAATGTGCCGAGGCTGCCAAAGTGATTGAGAACACCCAGCGCGATTTGAACATTGCCCTGTTTAATGAGCTTTCGATCATTTTTGACAAGATGAACATCGATACGAAGTCCGTGCTGGAAGCGGCGGGCACCAAATGGAACTTCATCAGGATGACCCCGGGGCTGGTGGGGGGACATTGCATCGGAGTCGATCCCTATTACCTCACCTTCAAGGCCGAGGAGATGGGATATCATCCACAGGTCATTTTAGCAGGCAGAAGAATCAATGACGGGATGGGGAAATTCATCGCCGAACAAACCGTGAAACATCTCATTTTTGCGGAAAAAACAGTCAAAAATGCCAAGGTCCTGGTTTTGGGGATCACCTTCAAGGAAAATGTCTGTGATATCAGGAATTCGAGAGTGATCGATGTCATCCATGAACTCAAGGAATACGGCCTGGATGTGGAGATCGTGGATCTCCTGGCTGATCAGGAGGAAGTCAGGCATGAATATGGAGTGGAATTAACCCAGTATCACCCGGAATCCACCTATGATGCGATCATCCTGACCGTAGCGCATACTGAATTCAAAAAGATGATGACGATACCGGCTCTGAAGAATCATCTGTTCAGAAACGGAAAACCCGGAGTACTGATCGATGTCAAATGGCTTTTCAATAAGGAGGAAGTCATCAAGGCGGGTCTGATTTACTGGAGACTATAAGTAAAAAAGTTTTGAGTTATGAGTGTTGACCTGAAGCCAGGACGGCGAAGAGGGACAACTTGAGTCGCCCGCAAGGGCAAGGGCACGATGCCCGCAGTCCAGTGTTGAGTTGGGGAAAAATATTATATCCCGGACTTTTTTTAAAAATTCTCAATTAATTATCAAGAAGACAATAATAAAGTGAAAATAACAATAAATTGACCCGCGTTCCCTAATAGAGCCATGAGTTGGAATAAACAGTTTAAGTGGAAATTTTTAGGCAAGACGGACAACCCCACCGGGTTTTTTTTCGTGAAAAATGCCAACCGGATCAACCGGCTGTATTTTCCCCTTTTCAATATGCAGGGTATGATGTCCGCCATCACTCCGGAATTAAAAGGGGATATCAAAACAGGACAGAATACTTTTTTGACAGAACCCCAGGTCACCGAAAGCATCCTGCATACAAAAAATTCAAGAAATTTTTGGGTCAAAACCAAAACCGGAAAAGTCTGGTCCGTGACCGGTATGAGCGCCCGGGAACTCGCCGAGAAGGCGGCTGATCCTTCCAGGGGCAATATGGATGTCAAGGCGGGACCGGGATATTTTACCATTTTGCACCGCAATGAGGAACTGGAGCTGGATGCTGAGATCACCTGCTTCATTCCCCCGGCATGGGAAAGTTTTGAAATCATGCTGGTTAAACTGACCAACTGGGGCGGAAAACTGCTCACGCTGACCCCGACAGCGGCCATTCCATTATACGGCCGTTCAGCGGACAATCTTCGCGACCACCGTCAGGTTACCAATCTGTTGAACCGTATCAGGAAAAATGAAAACGGGATTGTGCTACAGCCCACCATGTCTTTTGACGAAAGAGGCCATAAACCCAACCCCGTGTTATACAGCGCTCATGGTTTCGGCGAAGAGGAGGAAAAACTCTCCGGCGTCATGGGGGATCTGGAAACCTTCATTGGTGAAGGAGGCTCTCTGGAAGCGCCAGAAGCCATTTTTTCTGCGAAAAAATTTTTTAAAGACCCGGAAAATCTGGACGGCAGGGATGCCATAGCTGCCCTGCGTTTTAAAACCGTTGCTCTCAAGGAAAATGAATCGGTATCGTACGTGGTTGTTCTGGGAATCCATCCCAACAAGGAAAGCCTTCTTCTGGATTTATCCAAATGTAATTCCGTGAGAAAAGCGGAGAAACTGCTCCAGGAGACAAAGGAATACTGGCAAAACCAGGTTGAGAGACTGAAATTTTTTACCGGAGATTCGGTTTTTGATAACTGGATGGTGTGGGTCTCCCTTCAGCCACTCATGAGAAGGGTGTTTGGATGTTCTTTTCTCCCGGATTTCGGTTACGGCCGGGGGGGTCGAGGATGGAGGGATTTGTGGCAGGACTGCCTTGCGATTATCCTGACGAATCCCAGGGAAGCCAGGGAGATGCTTTTGAATAATATCGGGGGTGTCCGGATTGACGGATCGAACGCAACCATCATCGGCTCCAGACCGGGTGAATTCATTGCGGACAGAAATAATATCCCCAGAACCTGGATGGACCATGGAGTCTGGCCGCTTTTAACCATTGATTTATATATTCAGCAGACAGGGGATGCGGACATTCTCCTGGAAAAAAGACCTTTTTTCAGGGATGCCCTCATTCATCGCTGCAAACAATTCCATTCCAGCTGGTCAAAAGACCAGGGATGTTTTCTGACGGATAAAAACGGGGATCTTTATAAGGATACGGTTTTTCTTCATCTTCTGGTTCAAAACCTTACCCAGTTTTATAACCGGGGGGTAAACGGCAATATCCGCCTGGAAGATGCAGACTGGAATGACGGGCTGGATATGGCACATGACAAGGGGGAGTCCGTTCCTTTTACCGCTGCTTACGCCGGAAATATTGAGACCCTTGCAGCATACGTGTCCTTATTAAAGGAAAAAGGCATGGATTCCATGGACGTCCCGTGTGAAATCCTGCAGTTGATTGAGCCTGATGTTACGTCCCAGTCTTTGAATGATTCCCTGAAACTGGCGGAGGTCCTGCATTCGTACCTCATGAGTGTGGAAAACGGGCTTTCCGGAGAAATCCGCAGTATCAGTCTGGACAAGCTTCAAACTTCCCTGAGAGAAAAAGCAGTTGCGCTGGCCACCCATGTTCGTGAGAAAGAGTTTATGGCAACCGGACGGCATGAATATTTCAACGGATATTATAATAATGACGGAGAACGTGTGGATGGTTTGATTGAAGGCAGGGAACAGATGAGTCTCACCGGCCAGGTTTTCCCCATCATGAGCGGAGTGGCAACCCTGGATCAGGCCCGGAAATCATACCAGGCGGCAAAGGATCTCCTGAAGGATAAGAAATTAGGAGGATATCGCCTGAACACGGATTTCGGGAAAATGATGCTCAATCTCGGCAGGGCGTACAGCTTTTCATACGGAGACAAGGAAAACGGGGCCTTTTTCAGTCACATGGCCGTCATGTTTGGAAACAGTTTATACCGGCGCGGATTGGTTGAAGAAGGATTTGACGTGCTGAATTCCATCTACCAGATGAGTTCGAACACAAAAAACAGCCTGATTTTCCCCTGCATTCCGGAGTATTTCAACGGACTGGGCCGGGGTCTTTACTGCTACATCACCGGAAGCGCCTCCTGGATGGTCATGACTTATGTGATCGAGGTTTTCGGCATCCGTGGAACCATGGGACGGCTTACTTTTGCGCCCAGATTATTAGCCAGACAGTTTTCAAAAAAGAAGGAAATAGGCATCCAGACCCTTTTCCAGGGGAAAAACATCAAAGTCGTTTATAAAAACCCGAAAAAATTTTCCTTCGGCAAATATCGCATCGAAAAAATCACTTTGAACGGCCATGACGTGCCTTTTCAGAAAGTCCCTAACGCCGCCGTTCTCCCTGAAAACATCCTCCACGCCCCCTGTCATCACTTTGAATTCCATGTCACCCTGGGTTAGCCGGTTTTGAATTTAAAAAATGCGGGAAAATAAACATTTTAAAAGTTTATGAACAACCGATGAACTGAAAATAGGATGATTTTTTTATGAACATAATCAATTACCGCTCATTCATTTTTTGCTTCAAAAAATGAATGAGCGGAATTGTTTTCTTTTGAAAGGAAGTATGAAGGGAAACTTTTCTTTTTCTAAAAGAAAAGTTTCCCTTCATTGCATTCCCCATTATGCTATAGAGCATGAAGACTCTTTTTGTTTTTGCCACGAGGATGGAGAATCATCTGGGGGGGATGCCTGATGGAGAGGGGGATGTGCTGATCACGGGTATTGGGAAGTCCAATGCAGCTTATGGTCTGGCAAAAAAGCTCAGGGAAGGCCATTTCGAAAGGGTCGTCAATCTGGGTATATGCGGGGCCGTGGATGAGGGCATCCCTTTGGGCAGTATTTTCAGTATTAGAAAAGTCGTGGAAGGGGACCGGCTTTTTTCAGGAAGACCCTCTTTTTTTGAAATTCCTGTCATACCGGAATCGTCTTTTCCTTCTGCTGTTTTAGTGACTCAGGATGGCGTCATGAGGTCGGAAAAGCAGAGAAACCATATAAAGGGGCTTGGGGCCATGCTCTGCGACATGGAATGTTTTGCTCTTGCCGGTGTGGCGGCGCAATTTAAAATCCCTTTTTTCGCTTTTAAGGCTGTTTCTGATCATGCTGAAGAAAATGCGCATGAAGCAGCCATGAAAAACGCAACCAGGGTATCGAAAGAATTGTGCAGACAGATTTTTAATCTTTTCTTTTCGGGATAAATTTGAAAAATGCAGTAGGATTAGATCCATGATCTCATTTAGGGTATCCGGCAGAAAAACAGATCAGGAGTTAAACATAACGCATAAGCTGGAATGGTGAATGGTTTAAGGTTGTCAGTTGATGGTGAATAATGAGAAGAATCGTTCTCAACTAACAACCATAAACCAACAACCATCAACTGAACAACAGCGCTGAAACTCCGGTTATATCGGAGAGTTAAACAAGAGGTAAGAATTTAAGCGTACAGTTATGACTTCATTTATCATCAACCAAAAAGATCTGAAGAACCTTGAAGAAAAAGGTATTTCGCCGGATACGGTTCAGAAACAGATTGATGCCATGATGAAAGGCGTCTCTTTTGTGAAATTGATCAGGCCCTGCATTCCGGCTGCCGGGATAACGGTTCTGGATGCTTCCCGGCTTAAGGAGATGGCCCAGGTTTTCATGAAAGAATCCCCTTCCAGGAAGGTCATGAAATTCGTTCCTGCTTCAGGGGCCGGTTCCCGCATGTTTCAGCCGTTATTGAGTCTTCTTCCGGTAAAAACAACGGATTTCAAGGACCCTTACCGGGGACGCGGATTTCAGACATTTCATCATGTCCTTCTTGAAAAACGGCTGGAGAATCTGGAAAAAGGGGAATCTCAGGATCAAGTCTCCACTGACAAGGACATTATTTTTTTTCAGACATTCATCACCAGAATCAGGGAATTCCCCTTTTATCCGGACATTCAGTCATTTTTTCAAAGTAAAGGGGATGATGTTGATACGCTTATCGCCCAAAGGCAGTATACAAGGATTTTAAATCTCATTCTGGGCCCTGAGGGGATGAATTTGAGTGATTATCCCAAGGCGCTATTAAAATTCCATCGATACCCGGATCATGCACGGACTGCTCTGGAGGAACAATGTGTGGAGGCCCTGGACCATGCCGTGAATCAAAAAGGAAAAGCCGCTGTTCATTTTACTTTTTCCAGAGAGCATCTTTCTCTCATCAAGGACCATATTAAGAAAATCCGGTCCCTTTATGAAACTGGCGGAAAGAAACTCGATATCAGATGGTCTGTTCAAAAGGAAAGCACGGAAACCGTGGCGCTGGACATGCATAATCAACCTTTACGGGATGAAGATTCGAATCTGGTGTTTCGTCCGGGCGGTCACGGGGCACTTTTAGAGAACTTGAATGAACTTCAGGGTGACATTATTTTCATCAAGAATATCGATAACATAGTCCCGGATTCCCTGAAACAGGACACATTATTTTATAAGAAGGTTCTGGGAGGATATTTGATTTCAATGCAGAAACAGATCTTCACCTATCTTGAAAGATTGGAAACGATTCAGGATGATTCTATCATCACGGAAGCGGGAGAATTTCTCGAAAAAGAGATTTGTGTCAAGCTTCCTTTTGAATGGAAAAGCCAAAGCTCTGTCCAGAAAAGGGATTTTCTTTTTTCGATGCTGAACCGTCCTGTCCGGGTATGCGGGATGGTCAGGAATCAGGGAGAACCGGGCGGGCATCCTTTTTGGGTGGAACATAAATCAGGCATTCAGACCATTCAAATAGTTGAATCATTTCAGATCAACAAAGATGACCATGATCAAAAAACCATTTTTTCAAGTTCCACTCATTTCAATCCTGTGGATCTGGTTTGTTCTGTCAGGGATTACAGGGGAAATTTGTTTGACCTGACCCGGTTCCGGGATGCGGCACAGAATTTTATTTCCGTCAAATCCTGGAAGGGTCGGGAAATAAAAATGCTTGAACTGCCCGGGCTCTGGAATGGCGGTATGGCTGACTGGAATACGTTTTTTATCGATGTGCCGCTATCTACTTTTAATCCGGTTAAAACAATATTGGATCTTCTCCGGAAAGAGCATCAGTTAAAATAAAAAACAGATTGTTCTGATCTGAGAATCAGAAAAAAGGAATCATTTTTTCTTTTTCGATTTTTTTCTTGGAACGGGACAGGGCTTTTCTTTTCTGTTCGCTTGGTTTCTCGTAGAAACGGTGTCTTTTAATGGCCTGAATAATCCCTTCCTTGTTCACTAATTTCGATAAACGTTTCAGCGCTTTTTCAATGGGTTCGTCTCTTTGCAAAGTAACTACTGGCAAAATGGTTTCTCCTTTTAATGGGGTTGATGGATATTTTTTATTAAAAAGGTGACTTTAGTTATATGAAAAGTATTTTTATGTCAAGCGGAAAATGATTGAATTATCGCAAACCTCTTTGCTTGCACCGGGGGGTTATGCCGATCAAGCTGTTGCAAAGAGCATCCTTTTAAGCGGAGATCCCCAGAAGTTTGCTTTTGGGAACGGCAATGATAAAATTAAATTATGATTTGAAACTTGCTTTCACATAAAAAGTGCGTGGTGGCTGTAAGAACTGGACCGGACTCGCACCACGAACATTTGCATGATAATAAGTCTTATCTAATATGTTTTCAATATACAGGGAAAATGTTGAAAGCATGCTTCCTAGCTTGAATTCTCCAAGATTAATATTAAGATCAACATTTGTCCATGCGGGAACCGTATAAACTTCTATGCCGGGAGCAAGATACTTGTTGGCATCAGTCTTCACTTTGCTCCAATGATCAATAAAAAGACTGGCATTCAGATAATCAAGGAATTCATAAGAAACACCCACTTTATATTTTATTGTTGGAACATCTGCCACAATCCTTTCCTCTGCAACAGTAGTTTTGTCAGGACTGATATAACGGAATCCTGCAAATCCTGAGAATTTATTATAGATTAATCTTAGCAGATTTTCAATACCTTGTATTTTATAGCTGCCTCCCACAATAGTTTTCCATCCTTGCAATTGTGTTGTTCCGCCGCCTATCCATACCTTGCTGTAAAGGTTGCTGGCTTCCATGCTATAAAGAGCTAAAATGTTGTATAAGTTTACATCGGCTATAACTAGATTATGAGTATAGTTTAATTCATACATTTCCATTTCCTGTGAATCGATCACGTTGTCAGTGACATTCATGAATTCAAAAATATTGGGCGGTCTGAACGCCTTGCCATAAGTCAGCTTCAGAGCTGAATCTTTAGTCGGCTGATACACCAAAGAAGCGCGCGGCAGGTAGGAATCATTTGTGTAATCCTGTTTATTATAACGCAAACCTATTGTTAATTTTAATTTTTCGGGAATAAAGGTGATGGTATCCTGAAGGAAGAGTGATTGTTTTATCGTTTCTTCTTTGTCAACCGGCCATCCGTCTGAAAGATTTTCAAGATCCTGATCCGGATAGATGGCATTATTTTCACCAAGTAGATCGTCAATGTTCAGTTTCCAGTAATCATATCCTGCCACAAAATTATTATAATCATTCATCTTCCAGTTGACCTGGGTAATAATACGATTTCTGGTGGTTTCTCTAAAAGACTCTCCGTGTATATATAATTCAACATCCTCATATGAGGTGGCTGTTAAAGGATTCATGAGCTTCTCCACTAACCAGCTTTCATCTTCACTCACATCCTGATATTCGATAAAGGCATTCAGATTCTCCGAAAATTCATGGTTCATTCCGATATAAGCCTGGCGATAACCTCTTCTCGGCTCGTCCCTGTTATAATCGTATCGGACATATTCCAATCCGGAGCAATTGATTTCCTTAAAGAAATCATACCCGATGTATACCTCCTTGTACCTGGCATACATATCAGATGTCCAAGTCTGTTCGTTCAGCCTGAAATGATCTGTTCCGTGATAACGCAAATGGTCCATGGAAGGATTTCTTGAAAACATATAATCGTTAGCGGCAAATTCAGCCAGTTCTTTCCAGTTCTGTTCCGTTCTGAATGTAGAAGCGCTGAATCCAAGCTCCCATGATTTGTCCAGTGCTATTTTTTTAAAAACACCGGCGATTCCTTCCGTTTTAACTTGACCCATGAAAATTTCAGCTTCATTTAAATCCTTATCACCTTTATCGCCAAATTTTGTTATGATGTTGATCACGCCCTGTGTGGCATTTCCTCCGTAAAGAGTTGAATTAGGACCTTGAAGAATTTCTACTCTTTTAATGCGATGTGCCGGAAAATCCCAGGACATGAATGCTTCGCTGGCTAGAAGATTCTGTACTTCACGTCCATCAATAAGTAAAAGGGTGCCGGAAAAATTGCCGATAAAACCCCTTTGACCTCCGTTCAGCCAGTTATATTGCCACATCAGATCCATATTCGGAATAGATTTCAGGATTTCCTGTAAATCTTTCCATCCGTAACGTTTGATATCTTGTTCCGTGATAATATAAACTGTGCCTGAACTGGCCAACAGAGATTCATCTGTTTTGGAGGCAATGGTAATCTTCGGCATTTCGCAAAACATCAGAAATTCTAATCCTTCTTCCACAGTGTTTTCGTTACCATAAGAAGGAAGTACAAGAAAGAATATAGCCATGCCTAAGACTATGAATAAAGAAACAATTTTTTGTTTCATAATTTTTACCTCATGAAAATATACGATTTCTATAATTAATAATTAATATTTTTACAGAAAAACCTTTTTACATATATCGTTATTATCATCATCTCGTTTAACATATAAAAAACTTTTTTGGCCGTCATCAATTTCCCCATTTGTTCTGTTTCAGAATCTATATGTTACTCATTTTCAAGTTGGTCGAATATATATTGTTTTTTTAGAGGTCATGCAAAGGTTTATGTATTCTATAATAATTGTGCATATAACATGAATTGAATTTCAGAACTGTCCGGTTTGTTTTTCAATGATTGTTTTATACTCTTTTTAGGTTTTTACTTTATGAAGATGTTTTAAAGAATTCAGAATTCAGTATTGTTCCGTCCTTCGGCCTCCATCCGTTACAAAAATCGGAGACGTTTCTTTTAAAATCCTTAATCCATGTCCGGCTTTCTTATATTTTTAATCAGTCCCTCTATTTTACTGTGTTTGACGTTATTTCTTTATTTTTTTAAGCCGGACATTCATGATTCCTTTGCAGAGAATTGAACTTATTGCCCCTCATTCGCATGAACAGAGTAACAAGTCATGGACATTGAATTTTTACAAACCGGTCCAGTCCGTGGATGTCTTTATAGATTTTTGCCTTCAGGTTGTTTTCTTGGGCTGCATCTGCAATCCACGGACCCATTTGCCACCCGAATTCCAGGAAAGCAGCGCCCTGTGGATTCAAAACGCGGGTCATACCGGCCAGTATTCTTTTGAGAAACGATGTACCGTCTCCCTCATCAGTCAAGGCTGTTCTCGGTTCATGGTCTTTAACTGATGAAGGAAGATTGTTGAATTCTTCCAGCGAAATATAAGGAGGGTTTGCAACAATCAAATCGAATCCGGAATTTTGTTCCAGCCACCGAAGAATATCTTCACATAAAAAATGCATTTTTTCCGATACCTGATTTCTTTCCGCGTTTTCCCGCGCCAGAGAAAGCGCCTTTTCGGATATATCCACGGCGATAACATGCGCTTGGGGGAAATGCTTGGCAAGGAGAATGGCCAGGCAGCCTGTTCCTGTCCCCAAATCCGCAATTTTTTGAGGGTTGAGATGTGCCGCTTCCTTCAATACTTCATCCATCATGGCCTCTGTTTCAGATCTTGGAATCATGGCGGAAGGATTCACCTTGATTTTTAGCCCATGGAATTCCGTCTCGCCGAGAATGTACATCAGGGGTTCGCCTGTGATGCGTCTTTGCAGGAGTTCCTTTAACTCAACGAGTTTTTCTTGTGAAACCGTTTCTTCAAAAGCAAGGTATAATTCGACTCGTTTTTTTTCCATCACATGGCCCAGAAGGAATTCCATGTTCAGCCGGGGCTGCTCTATGCCCTTTTTTCCCAGCCATTCCTCCCCCCATTTCAGGAGTTCCAGTATCCGCCATGTTTTGTCATTCATTGCTGATCGTTCTCATGGAATATTTTTGAAAGCTTGTTTTTACCGGCATATATTCATGATACAACCGGTTGAAGGTGCTTTCAAATTTGGACAAGGCATGACGGAGATCATTTTTCATGAATGATTTTTTCCTGTAACAAGAATGATTTTCCGGAATTTAAAAATATCGAGAGCACGAAAATATTATATCAATCCTGCAGTGTCCGCAATTTTTTTAATTTCTCAGCCTATTTTGTGATTCAGATTCATATCATGGTTTGCGAATTTCATTGCATGGTCGAAAGGGGTGTGATGAGTATCGATGCCTTTTGCACGTGAATTAAAAAAATGGCCTTCTCAAAAGAATCTATGGGTGAGACAAGCTGGGATTTTATTGTATCGTATTGCTTAGGAACAAGTTAGAATTCAGGAGTCAGAATTCAGTATGAAAAAAAAAGAGCTAAAACTTTTCAAGATTTAATGGTTTGGCAAAAAGCCCATGCGTTCGTTTTAAGAG
>JAFGBW010000172.1 GCA_016932965.1 Candidatus Auribacterota bacterium | reverse complement strand
TCCCGGGCAAAAGAAATCATGGATGCCATTGTGGATCCCAAAATCGGGGCTATCATTTTTGCCTGCGGCGGGGAACATTCAGAAAGGCTTCTTCCCTATCTGGACCCTTTAAAAATCCGAAAACATTCTAAAATCATCATCGGATATTCTGACATCAGTTCGATTCTCTCTTATTTTGTCGAAACCTGTCACAGGGTGGTTTATCACGGCAGAATGGCCCTAGATGCCACCTCCAATACAAAAAAACAGACAAAAATGCTGCGTGAGGTGCTGGAAGGCCGTTTATCTAAAATCACCCTCCCTTCTTTGAAAGTGCTTCGTCCGGGAAAGGCAGAAGGGATTTTAAAAGGCGGATGCATCAGCGTACTGACTAAATTGCTCCATGGGGAATACGAGCCTTTTTATCACCATTGCATCCTCTTTATTGAAGATATCCATGAATCCATCCACTCTCTTTCCCTTTTTTTTCATTCATTCGAGAAAGCAAAAAAATTCAATCACCTGAAAGGGGTCCTATTCGGAGAAATGCTGGATTGCGGAGATAATCTTGAGCTGATTTTTCTCATTTCCCAATATTTTTCCCGTTTGAATCTGCCGATAGGGATCAACCTCCCTTCAGGGCATGGTAAAAACGATGTCTTTCTCCCCTTAGGAGCCCATGTTCTGATTTCCCTGGGTTCCAAACGTTCCTATCTGAAAGTGCTGCCGAAAAAAACAGGAGAATATCTATAATTGAGAATGAAGAATGGTTATTGGTCGATAGTTGTCAGTTGATAGAGAAAAGGAAATCATGAATTTTAAATTAAGAATCGCATATAAGGTTTAGCTTTAGCTATGAAAATCTACGAACAATCCTTATCCGGCTGGGGCAGATACCCCGTCCTCAACTGTAAAACAACGGATGTTTTTTACCCGCTGAATGATATCACCTCTTTTCATGAACAGCACTCTTTCACGCTGCGGGGCCTTGGAAGAAGCTACGGCGATGCCTCTCTTGGAACAGACAACAGCCTGGTGATTCAAACCCAGGGATTAAACAAAATGCTCTCTTTTGACAAAAAATCCGGCGTCATTTCCGCGCTTGCCGGTGTTACCCTTGAAGAAATCATCGAGACGGTCGTTCCGCATGGATGGTTCCTGCCTGTTTGTCCAGGGACGCGCTTTGTCACGTTAGGCGGCGCCGTTGCCAGCAATATTCACGGAAAAAATCATCATCATACAGGCGCTATCAACCGTTTTGTACAGGAACTTGAAATCATAACGGAAAAAGGCCCCTGCATTTGTTCCCCTTCAAAAAACACGGATCTTTTAAACGCAACGTGCGGCGGATTGGGACAAACCGGATTCATTCAGTCTGTCACATTGAATCTCAAAAAAATCGAAACCGCCTATATCAAGGCCAGACTTATTAAAGTAAAAAATTTCGAGGAGGCCATTCATGTATCCAAAGACCTGGACTCCCAATACGAACATGCGGTAGCCTGGCTGGACGGAATCGCAAAGGGCAGCCATATGGGCAGGGGCATTTTGATGCTGGGCAACCACGCGGAACTCTGTAATTTACCTGATTCCAAAAAAAAACATCCCCTGAAAAATGAATGGAAACGAATATGGACACTCCCCCCTGTCTTTCCTGAATGGCTGTTGAATTCCACCCATGTAGGCCTGTTTAATTCAGCCTATTATCATAAAATGATCGGAAATGAACAAAACCATCTCCTGAATTTCGAAACATGGTTTTTCCCTTTGGATATCCTCTCCAATTGGAACCGGCTTTACGGAAAAAAAGGATTTATCCAGTACCAGTTTGTCATCCCTGCGGAAAACGCTGAAAAAGGAATTAAACAAGTGTTAGAATGTCTGGCCAAAAACAAACTGCCTTATTTTCTCGCTGTTTTAAAAAGGGTCCGCGAAGACAATGTCAGCCTTCCCTTTGCGGTTCCAGGATTCACTCTGGCCCTGGATATCTCCCTGAAATACAGCCATGTTTTCAACGTGTTAAACGAGCTCGACTCTCTTGTTCTGGACAACGGAGGCAGGCTTTATCTCACAAAAGATGCCAGACTATCACCAGCCACCTTCAGGAAAATGGTTCCGGAATACGAATCCTGGGTCCATGTGGTGAGGAAATATAATCCAAATAAAAAATTCGCTTCCCTTCTTTCAAAAAGACTGGAAATGTAATAAATTTGAATGAGGAATTAAGAATTGAGAATTGGAAAAGAAAAATTCTTCTTTCAGAAACACAAGCTGTTTAGGTTGTATATCTATTTTATCAACAGTTCGTTCCGATTAATTCTCAATTCTCAATTCTCAATTCTTAATTCTTTTATGCATTAGGGAAAAAACACTAAAAATGAAAACAAATGACAATTTCTCAAATAAACCTCCCATCTTAATCATTGGCGCCACCTCAGGCATTGCCCATGCTTTCTCACTGGAAGCGGCAAAAAAAGGGCACCCGCTCATTCTCGCCGGAAGAGACCTGAAAAAAATACAGCTGACAGCAACCGACCTGGAAATTAGAACAGACGCTAATATCATGGCCTGTCTGTCTTTTGACGCCTTGAAGCATGAGGATCACTTTACTTTCATGACAAAAGTCCTTCAGCATGCTCCGGAGCTGGAAGGTTGTTTTGTCGCCTGCGGGGTCATGTTTGATCAAAAACAATGCGAATCGGACTTCAGTCTCACCCTAGAGACCATTACGTGCAATTATCTGGGAATGGTTTCCATACTGAATCTTTTAGCCAACCATTTCGAAAAAAAGAAAAAGGGTTTCATCAGCTGTGTCACATCCGTTGCAGGGGACCGCGGCAGGCAGAGTAATTATATTTACGGCTCTTCTAAAGCGGCGATGAACGCCTATCTTGAGGGACTCAGAAACCGGCTGTTTTCATCTCATGTGCTTGTCCAGACCGTCAAGGCCGGCCCCACAGACACCCCCATGACCAAAGGAATGAAAAATCTTCCCTTCCTGGCTCCCCCAGAAACACTGGCAAAAGACATCTGGAAAGCCATCCTACAGAAAAAAGATATCGTTTATACCCCCCGTATATGGCAATATCTTATGCTCATCATCAACCATATCCCTGAATGGTTTTTTAAAAGAATGAAACTGTAGATATCAATTTAGAATTGAGAATGAAGAATTGAGAATTGAAAAAAAAGACTTTTTCTTTCAGAAACTCAAGCTGTTCTGGTTGTATATATATATTATCAACCGTTCGTTCCGATTAATTCTCAATTCTCAATTCTCAATTCTTCATTCGCTCCTCATCCGGAAGAAATCATCATGCTGAAAAATATCCTTCCTTTTATCCGTCTCTCCCGGCCTCATCAATGGATTAAAAACGGCTTTGTCCTGGCCGGATTTATTTTCGCCGGCCATTATCAACTTCCCCTTCTCATCATGAGCCTGTCCGCGACCTTTTTATTCTGCCTGGCTTCCTCTTCCGTATACGCCTTCAACGATTACCTGGATTGGGAGAAAGACAAAACCAATCCGGATAAAAAAAACAGGCCGGTTGCCGCAGGCCACTTGTCTCCTTCTCATGCCCTGATATTTTCGATCCTGCTTGCCGTCATCACATTGGGTCTGTCCTGTCTGGTCGGCCGGACCCTCTTTTATATCCTCGGCGGTTATATGCTTCTTAATTATATTTATTCGCTCAAGCTCAAACACCTGGTGATCCTGGACGTCTTCTGCATTGCCCTGGGATTCATGCTGAGAATGCTCGCAGGAACGGTTGCGATCCATATTCCGCCTTCCTCATGGATCATCCTGTGCACGCTCATGATCAGTTTATTTTTAGGATTCGCCAAAAGATACGCCTCTCTCCGAAAGGAAGAATTCAAGCACCGGGACGTTCTCTTCTCCTATGATAAAGAATATCTTCAGCTGCTCTTAGGGATCAGCGCTGCCTGCACGATCCTGACGTACAGCCTTTACACCATCAGCGAAAAAACCATAGAGGCACACCGCACCCAAAACCTCTTGTTCACGGTCCCCATCGTCATGTTCGGACTCTTCAGATATCTCTATCTGGTGCTGTCCAAGGGAAAAGGGGACGATCCGGGAAAACTGATCTTTTCCGATACCCAGCTTGCCCTGACCCTTATCCTCTATGCCGGCTGGATTGTTTTCATGAAATAGACATGATCTGTTTTTTAAAATACGATATCCCCACTTTAATTTTCTCACCACGAAGGACACCCAGAGCACGGAGGAGTTACGTCGCTGTCGCTCGCAAAAAAATAACACCTCCCGCAGAGGCGCTGAGGCGCGGGGGGATAGTGAAGGGAAGTGGTTTTTAGACAGGATGGACAGGATAGGTTCGGCTTTGCCGAAAGAAATTTTTTGCCTTCCCAATTTCTATTCAATATTCACTAATTAGAATTTGTCCAAAAATACTATCCTATCCATCTCACTCCAGCATTTTTTCTGAAGCAGGAAAAATGCGGGGCTCCAATGATTTTCTTTTGAAAGGATGCGCGAAGGAAAACTTTTCTTTTGGAAAAGAAAAGTTTTCCTTCGCATTATCTCTGCTCTTATTCCCGTATCTGCAGCAATCGCAGACGGTTCATGACGTGAGCGAAATCAATGGGGCGGATGGGGACAAAACCCCCTTCTTCAGATAAGAAATCATGTATCCCTTTTATGAAAAAAGAATCAAAAAGTTGTAACACAGCTTTTTCAAATGAAATGCGTTTTTTAAAGACGTGCTCTTCGAATTTCAATATCAGGGTGTGAATAGTCCTGACCTGGCCCATATCACATATCTGTTCATTATCGGAAAAGTCCACGATCATTGAACCTATCTGGATTTCCCTGGGAGACAAGACCCTGGTTTGAAATGGTGCTTTCCTTTTCCTTATGCGGAAACGATCCGAATCGATCCAACGCGGAGAAGTGAAGGATGAAGCCAGTAATTTTTTTGATAAGACTTGAGGCTGATTCCTGATGCTCTTTTGGGCCTCTTCTGTCGCATCTTCAATCCGGTAATCGGACATCTTTAATACCTTATCTGCTGTCTGAAGATAATAAGATGAGCTACCTGTAACCATGATCGAAGAAACGCGAAACGATTCCCAGAGATCACGGACCGTTTCAAGAAACGGGGTGATGGTCCGGTTCTTTTCACCTATCAGAGAATCCATGACAGGATCGCAATACATGAAATTAGCGGCTGAGCTATCTTCATCGAAAAGAAGGAGTCTACACCCCATCCGGATGGATTCCACAACAGACGCTGCCTGTGAAGTGGAACCGCTGCATTGGGTGGAGGAGAAAAATGTTGATCCCTTGCCGAAAGGAAGATCATGAATGTAGGGACTGATATCAATGCCATTGGCGGTCCTGCCTTCCTCGGTATTGATTTTAAAAAGCGAAACGTCTGATACGATGTATTCCCTGCCGTCACCAGGGACGTGGTTGTATATCCCTGTTTTAACTGCGTTCAATAATGTGGTTTTTCCATGGAATCCTCCTCCTGTGATGACTGTCACACCTTGGGGAAGAGCCATGCCGGATATGGGACCTTTATGGGGAAGAAGAAAAGTCTGACGCAAGGATGGAGGAGAAATAAAACGAACCGCTTCAGGCAAAGGATGAGGATTGTTCGAGTCTATTCTGGGCAAAACAGCATCATCAGGGATGAAGGCAACATATCCTTTTTTCATGATTTCACCCCGCAAAGCTTCCTGATCCTGGTAACAATGAATAAAATTCATGACTTCCGTTTCATCCAGGGATGTCCAGGTCAAAATCCGTGATACTATTTTAGGGAAGGCATGAGAAAGAGCCTGGATCAGATTCTCAGGGGCAATGCGGTTGCCGACAGAGGGGAGACCGTACCGGAAACGAAGCTCCACGAAACGAGGATCAAAATAAACAGATGAGCGTTCCAGGATTTCAGGGCCGCAGGGTTCCGCGTAAAACAGACCGCTTTTTCCGCTCCCGGCGCGGCGGGAAACCTTTTTGGAGAAAGATTCCCATTTCCGGAGGAGGTAATCCCCAAGGGCAACAGAAGCATCCTTTGTGGAGATCACCTTCAAAGGGAAACCCGCTGTCAGCTGGGGGACCCTCATCCGCATTCTGCTGGGAGAAGATTCGCACGATGATTGGACATGATCAATGAACAGCGTCCACTCGCGGCAGGACCAGCTTCCGAGAATTTTTTTGTAGTTTTTGTATATTCGGCCTTCGAGCGAAGCCAGAAGAGCCGTAAGATCAGATATCATTCCTTGTTTTGCCATGAGATTAATCTTAGAATAGCCTGAAAAAACCACAAGGAATTTTTTAAAAACAATAAACAACGAAAGATGCGAAAACATTTTTAGACAGAATGAACAGATTGAAAGGATCGATCTAAACGATTCGCAGGAAGCGAAATAAAATCCTATCTAAACTGCCTTTTCTTGATAGCAAAGACTGAATGTGACGGATAGCTCTATTAAAATACAGGAATTGCTTAACATGGATTCAGATAATGATATACCGGTTTTTGTGGCGTTGAGCGGGGGAGTGGATTCGTCCGTAGCGGCTTTTCTTTTAAAAAAAAGATTTAAAAATCTTTCCGGCATTTCCCATCTTCACTGGCCTGAATCCAGATGCTGCTCCAAAGAATTTTTAAACAACTGCGCTGAATTCTGCCGTGAGCTCAGCATCCCTTATCTTGTGGTTCATTGCCAGATTGCCTTTAAAAAACAGGTCGTGGACCCATTTGTTTCCGGTTACATCGAAGGAATCGCATTGAACCCATGCGTCATCTGTAATGAAAAAATCCGTTTTTCCCATATGATTGAAAAATATCATCAGATGCAGGGCCTGCCTATGCCGGAAAAATATTATCTCGCCACCGGCCATTACGCCAGGATTAATAAAAAAGAAGACCGTTACTATCTGTTGCGCGGTAAAGACAGAAAAAAAGACCAGTCTTATATGCTTTACCGCCTTTCACAGGAAGAACTGTCGCATTGCCTTTTTCCCTTAGGGAAACACACCAAATCCGAGGTAAAAAAATGGGCAATCAAATGGGGGATTTCATCCGCGCAGCATAAAGAGAGCCAGGACATCTGCTTCACCATGGGATCCTACCAGGACTTTATTACCAGCCATCTGCACTCTCCCATTCGTCCCGGCGATTTTTTGGACGAATCCGGGAAAAAACTGGGCTCTCATAAAGGCATTGTTTTTTATACACAAGGACAAAGAAAAGGACTGGGGCTGTCCGGAGGACCCTGGTATGTGAAACAGATTGATCCTAATAAAAACATCATCATTCTAAGCAGACAGAAAAAGGCCCTTTTAAAAAAACGGTTTATTATAAAAGACACCCACTGGATCTATCCTGAGATTCCTGAAGGATTCCCATGCACGGTGGAAACCCGGCTTCGTTCCAAAGAAAAAAATTGTATTCTGAATCGAAAAAAGGAAAAAGAGTGGACGGTCGAGATGGCTGAACCATCCTATGACGTCTGTCCAGGACAATCCGCCGTATTTTATGAAGGAGATTATGTGGTGGGAGGAGGGATCATTCAGGAATGAGATGAGAAGATATTATATGCTCAAGTATGTCTTACCATGAAGAGCATGAGGAACGTGAAGGAAATTAGGAATAATTTCGATTGATAATTTAAATGATTTAAGCCCCTCTGAACAGCTCCTGCACTCTGATTTCAGGATGCCGGTATCGTTTCCGCGCAAGGGTTCCCTTTTTGAATTGGATGGATTCCACAGGACACCACTGGATGCAGGCCATGCACTGCTCGCAATGATGGAGCCAAATGGGACGGGCGTTTTCTATCCGGATGTTGTTCCTGGGGCATATTTTTTCACAGATACCGCAGGAATTACACCGCTCGTCCGTCCAAAAATGCCGGTCCTGAGAAGGAAAATGGGAAAAAGACAGTTTATTGACCAGTCCAAGAAGCCAGTTCACGAAAAAGGAATTTTTCTCAACCGGCGAATCCTTTCTGTTTCTGACGGCCGAGGCAATTTCCTTGATTTTCTGTTTGGACTTATCGAACATTTTATTCTGTTTTTCTTTAGAAAATGCCCCGTACAAGGTTACACAATTTCCTGGCATCTTGACGAAAAAACCTGCGTTCAATTTCATGCCTTTAGAAAGGAAAAGACCGGACAGTTGCTCTAATGTGCCGGCAGGGATTCCGCCGCAGGTGCATACGCTGAAAAAGTAACAGGGTTCAGCCGGTTTCAACCGTTCAATAAAATCCCTGATGATCCGGGGCACACCCCAGCAATACACCGGAAATACAATCCCCACTCTTTCAGCCGGAGCCGTTATGTCTTCTTTGATGACGTTTGTTATCGGGACCAGCTCAGTTTCTCCCAGTTCTGCGCTCAAATCTTTCGCCACTTTCAATGAATTTCCTGTTCCGGAAAAATAATAAAGGATGTTGCTCATGATGATTCCTTTTTTTATTTATGAATGCTTTTAGTGGAGAGAATCGGCTAAATCTGTGTCATGTCTGTCCCGTTGTCTTTCAGGGAAGCGTTCTTTTCCTCTGGTTCATCTTCGCCCTGCTCTTCAACGGAAGGAGATTCAGGATTGACTGTTTTACCAAGGCTGGAAGAAGGAACAGATGAATCAACATCATCAGTCGTCTCAACTGTATTTTTTTCAATATCCGGTTTTGCCGCTTCCTGAACAGAAGACTCCGAAGAAGAATCTGTTACCAGTGCCTCTGTCTGGACTGAAGATGAGAAAGAAGGCGTAACGGAAGCGGAATTAGAAGGAGGAATGGAAACATTCCCTGAAGTTGAAGCCGGGGTTGTTTCATCCGTTTCAACGGATTCATCTGCCCCAGCAGGATTATGTTTTTCAACGGAAACGGTCTCGGAAATCCGATTGGTTTGGGTCTGGTTGCGTTTTGTGATGAAATTTTGCAGATAATTTTCCCTGGCCTTGCGCACAGAACCCATCGTCTCCTCATTGGCAGATTTCTCCTGTGCCTCAAGAAAAACACTTGTTGCCATCATCCAGATCATCATGAAATAAATTATGTTTTTCATGCTCCTCTCCTGTAAAACATCCTCATTACATCATCATGAATGAGTCATTTCATTTCTTATCACAAGGATTGTCAATAACTATTCGGGATCTAACTGAAACAATCTCCTGAAAATAATGATATAGTTAAGAATTGACCTTTCATCAAGAGGAGAATATCTTTCTTAATAGATAGGAGACATAAGCCATGTCTATACTTATATTGTGTCTGGCCTTAGGATTCATTGGAACCGGCGGATTTTTTTTCTTTTCCAATCAGGACAAAAAAAAATTGGGACTCATTCTAGGTTCTGTTGGTTTCCTTCTTCTATTGGTTGCCCTCGCGATGATGTTTTCCGTGTTCTTTTTCGGGCAATCCCCCGCGTTTAAAAACGAATTTTAACCACATCCTTTTAGAATCTTCTTGTCCAAAAATCGGCACAATTGTTGTTCATATTTTATTATTTAATTTTTTCACCACGGAGGACACAGAGAGCAAGGAGAAAGCAGGCTAAACGCCTGTAATTTGAAATTTCTCATCTGAGATTCATCATGCCTTCAAGGCATGATGACTAACTCCGTGCTCTCCGTGTCCTCCGTGGTGAAATTAATTTAAATACTTCCGTATCTGTCAAAAGATCTGGAATCCTCCTCCAGAGACAGAGGTTTACTCTGGATTAATGATCTTCAGACAGCAATGTAGAAAATACTACAATTTGATTTTGAATTTTAAAAGCGCACCGAGGAATTTGATGTCGGTTTCCGGAAGCAACTCATTGGCCGTGGATTTTTCATCGTAATAGTATTTTCCCCCATATATGTGAAGCCCTACCTGGCAGAATTCATTCGGAAGCCAGTATTTCAAGAAAAGCTCGGATGTCACCTTGAAAGAATCGACTTTTTTGAATTCAGTATTTTTAAACTCAACATCGGTCCCCGGGGAATGATAGGTAAATGCATAGCCAATGGATGCATAATCCGTAAGGCTGTAGTTGCCTTTGACACCCAAAAGAGCATTGAATTCGCGGATCAGCTGATCGTCCATCAGAATTCCGTTAAAATTTTTAAGTCCGGAACGCTCCAATTTCAGCTTGGACACAGAAAATCCGAAAAAAGGCTGCAACAAGGGAAAAAGCTGTTTTCCTCCAAGAAGTTCGAACGATTTTTCATTCAGAGAGAAGTCATTTTTCTGAAGCAACACTCCCCCGGAGGAAAAAATCTCCCGGTCATTTCCTTCCAAGATAGGAAAATTGCCGCTGGCTTTTAAAAAAAACCGATTGGAAAAAGTCCAGGTGCCGTGAATCTGGGCAATCATGTTTATGATATAAGCGTTTGAAGAAATCCCCTCTCCTCCCGTTGAGATATCATAATATTCCGCTCCTGATGAAAGAGAGCAATCCAGACCTTCCAGACCTTCCGCATGGGATTGAAAGCCTGCCATCAAAAAAATAATAACCAATATAATAAGATATCCGAATCGTTTCATATAGAAAGCTCTCCATCCCCCATTTTTATATTGTGTGTGAAAGGATAACATAAATATTTTCCATAGTCTATGTTATTCCATTTTGAAGTTACCCCCAATAATATTTCACTGTATTAAAAGATTATATTTTATAGAAAAATTGATTCACCACGAACGACAAGAAGGAAATTTGAAAGAATGTTGAGTCATAAGTTGGAATGATGAAATTACATATAAACTCAACACTTGTAACTCTTTTTCCCTTTGGGCCCGTCCTGTTTAATTACTCAGCGAGGTTTTGACCAAGACAGCGCGAATCTGTTCAAAATTTTTAAACCGGCCGTTGCTCTCGGTTTGAATGCATTTCATGATCAAAGCAGCCAGAAGAGAATTCAGTTCTGCTGCAACGTTTTGGATGGCAATGGGGGGAACGGTCAACCTTTTCACGAAATCTCCTTCTTCAAAAGGAAGCTGTCC
>JAFGBW010000171.1 GCA_016932965.1 Candidatus Auribacterota bacterium | reverse complement strand
CCGATGCGGTTCAGAGCCTCCAGAACATATTTTCCGTCCCCTGGAGCCACAAAATAGACCACGTCACCGTCTGATACCTGATCCAGAACAGGACTCATGCTGTCTGCCAAAGAAGTGACAATGTCTTCTCCGCCTGAAAATCGGCTGATTGGAGCTAAAACATCAGCCTGGATCCGGAGATCAATCAGAACGATTGCTGTTAAAAATATAGCCAGATAATTCTTATATTTCATTTTTTGTTGTTTCCATTTCTGACACTCTGTCACCTAGATATTTACCCTATATGAACCATGCAGTCAAATATGCGGGATGTTTTTCTTTTCCCTTCTCAAATCTGTTATTAATCGTTTTAATCCGGTCAGCATGAATAACAATGAATCCATAATGAGCCCCTCTTTTTCATTAAAAGAAGCCATTCATCAGAAGTTAAAACAATATTTCGGCTACGATTCCTTCCGGCCTGGCCAATATTCGGTGATTGAAAATCTCCTTTCCGGAAAATCGGTTCTGGCTGTCATGCCCACAGGGGGGGGGAAATCCATCTGTTACCAGCTGCCTGCCCTGATGCTGGAGGGAGTGACCATTGTGGTCTCGCCTTTGATTTCCCTCATGAAAGACCAGGTGGACAAACTGACGTTAAAAAACATCCCGGTTGCCCTGATCAACAGCACTGTGACTCAGCGCGAAGTCCAGGATACTCTTGTAAAAGCCGCAAGAAATGAGATCAAACTGCTTTACATTGCCCCTGAGCGTTTTCATTCCGGATTGTTTAGAGATGCCCTGGCCAGGATTCGAGTTTCCTTGTTTGCCGTGGATGAGGCGCACTGTATCTCCCAGTGGGGACATGACTTCAGACCCTCTTATTTGCGTCTTAAGCATGCCATTTCGCTTTGCGGACATCCGGTCATCGGCGGATTCACGGCTACAGCTACGCCAAAAGTAAGGAAAGACATTCTGGACCAGCTTGGGATGAATAATCCCTCTGTCATCATCAGCGGCTTTGACAGGCCAAACCTGAAATACCTGACTCTTTTTTTAAAGGAACGCGATAAAAAACAGGAAACCCTGGACATCATCAGACAGGTCAAAGGCCCTACGATCATCTATTGTTCCACGCAGAAAACCACCGCTGAAGTTTCAAGTCATCTTCAGGTAAACGGAATAACCTGTGCCCCTTATCACGCCGGCCTCGATACTAAAACCCGGACGGAAGTCCAGAACCGCTTCATCAACGGATTGGTCCAGGTGATTGTGGCAACGAACGCCTTTGGCATGGGCATTGATAAGCCGGACATCCGTCTGATCATTCATTACAACATGCCCGGTTCCATCGAAGCCTATTACCAGGAATCCGGAAGAGCCGGAAGAGACGGAAACGTGTCGTATTGTCTTCTCATGAGCAACCGTCATGACATACGCATCCAGGAATACCTCATCAATTCAAGCTCTCCGACAGAACAGGCCATCAAGGAAGTTTATGAAAAAATATTTGATTATCCTGAAAACCCGGTGTTGCGGACTTACCGCGAGATTGCCGGAGACTGTTCAGGTTCCGTATCTGAAATGATGATCGGAAATGTGCTGAAAATCCTGGAATCGTATCAGCTGGTGAAACGGATGCAGGAATCCCAGCATCCGGCTTACGTCATATTGTCGCTTTCTTATGAACGCCTTTTACAGCGGAATCAGACATCTGCCTCTAAAAAAAGGATCCTGCATTATCTTCAGGAAACCTATCCCCAGCCGCTTTTGGGATCCCTTCTTCCTTTTTCTGTGGACCAGTCGCTTAATAAAACCGGCTTATCCAGGGACCAGTTTTATCGTCACATCCATCAATTATCGGATTCAGAAGGATTCACCTACATCCCGCCTTTTTCCGGAAAAGGCATCCAGAAAATCACAGCCCGGATGAATGCGAACAGCCTTCCAATCGACTTTAAAAAAATCGAGGAGGCCCGAGCCAATCAATTATTAAAAGTCGGACAAATACATGAATACATGCTTTCCAGGGAATGCCGGAGAAACTATTTGCTGGGATATTTTGGAGAACAATTCCAATACCATCGCTGCGGCGGTTGCGATATCTGTCTCAACTGGCGCTCACAAAGCCGGTATAAAAAAAGGGAAACTCCTTCTGTTACTGCCCCGGTATCTGCGAAAACCAGAGAGGAAAATTTAGTGAACGGTGATATCAAAACCGTTTATGAATGCATCCGGAAATACAATAATAAACTGGGAGTCCATCGTATTGTGGAATTATTAAAAGGGTCTAAAAACGCGGAACTGATCAGACTGGGACTGCATAAATGTTCCTTTTATGCCAAACTGCATAAGAACAGGACCGCAAACCTTGTGGATCTCATAAAAAAAGATATCAGATCCGGTTACCTGAAAAAGACCCGCGGAAAATTTCCCAAGCTTGGTCTCACGGATGAAGGCCGAATCAAATTCAATTCCTTTCATTTTTCTTGAAGCAGAAGGAAAGAATTTTCGCGCAGAGGCGCAGGGATGCAGAGAGAAAACTTCAGTTTATATTGCGATAACAGATACGAAATCATTATGATTCACCTTTATTTGTTTATATGCGATATTAGATCAAATAATCACAAGGAGGTTTATTGTGAAAGATCATAACTCTTCTTCTCATGATGCCGTGGATGTGACTGATATTTTTGGATCAAATGTATTCAATGATAAAATAATGAGGGAACGTCTACCCAGGGAAACCTATAAATCATTAAAGGACACCATTGAAAACGGAACCGTTCTGAAATCGGAAGTGGCGGACGTGGTTGCTAATGCCATGAAAGACTGGGCCATTGAAAAAGGGGCGACCCATTACACCCACTGGTTTCAGCCCTTGACTAATTTTACGGCAGAAAAGCACGATTCTTTTATCTCTCCCACGCCGAACGGCAGCGTGATCATGGAATTTTCCGGCAAACAACTCATCCAGGGGGAGCCGGATGCCTCCTCTTTCCCCAGCGGCGGATTGCGCGCCACCTTCGAAGCCAGAGGTTATACGGCATGGGATTGCACTTCCCCTGCTTTTTTAAAGACCGATTCAGCAGGCCATGTGACGTTATGCATTCCAACCGCGTTTTGTTCCTATCATGGAGAGGCCCTGGATAAGAAAACCCCGCTGCTGCGTTCCATGGCTGCGGTTTCCAAGCAAGCCATTCGGGTTTTAAAAGCTATGGGAAACGCCACATCCAAAAGCGTGACCTCCACCGTGGGGCCGGAACAGGAATATTTTCTGATCGACAAACAGTTTTATCTGGAAAGACCAGATCTCATGATGTGCAATAGAACGCTCTTTGGAGGGCCTTCCCCGAAAGGACAGGAGTTGGAAGACCAGTATTTCGGTTTTTTAAAGGACCGCATCTCCAGCTTCATGAAGGATCTGGATTTTGAATTGTGGAAAATGGGCGTCTCTGCCAAAACCAAGCACAATGAAGTGGCCCCGGCCCAGTTTGAAATAGCCCCTATTTTTTCCACCACCAATATTGCCACGGACCATAATCAACTGGTCATGGAAACACTGCAGAAAGTGGCGTTAAGGCATGATCTGGTCTGTCTCCTGCACGAAAAACCCTTTGCCGGGATCAATGGGTCAGGAAAACACAACAACTGGTCTCTTTCAACAAATGACGGAATCAATCTTCTGGAGCCCGGAAACACACCGAATGAAAACGAACAATTCCTGGCTTTCTGCTGTGCTATCATCAAGGCCGTGGACACCCATTCGGACATTTTAAGAGCCTCCACTGCCACAACCGGAAATGATCACCGTCTGGGCGCCAATGAAGCGCCTCCTGCAATCATTTCCATTTTTATGGGAGAGCTTCTGACGGAAATTTTATTCAAGATCGCTAAAGGCGAAAAGATTGAAATCGGCGGAAAATCCTACATCAAAGTCGGAGTGGACACCCTTCCGAATCTTCCCAAAGATAATTCCGACCGCAATAGAACATCCCCCTTTGCCTTTACCGGAAATAAATTCGAATTCAGAATGGTGGGATCTTCCGCCTCCATTGCTGGACCCAACGTTGTGTTGAACACCATTGCCGCAGAGGCCCTGGATGATCTGGCTACGCGTCTGGAAAAAGCAAAAAACAAGAGCGCAGAAATAACGGCTTATGTAAAGGAAGTGATCGAACTGCATGGCAAAGTGATTTTCAACGGGAATAACTATAGCGAGGAATGGGTCGGGGAAGCGGAAAAAAGAGGTCTTCTCAACATCAAAAATACCGTGGACGCCTTAAAAGCCTATCTTCAGCCAAAGGCCCATAAACTTTTCAGCAAGTACCGGATTCTGACAAAAGAAGAGCTGCATTCACGCTATGAGATATACGTGGAGCAATACTCCAAATACATCAACATCGAGGCCAACTGCTCCAGCCATATGGTGAGACGCCAGTACATACCGGCTGTGATCTCCTACCTGAATTTTCTGGGGCAAGCCATCAATTCAACCAAGGGATCTTCCCCTGTGATGGAGGATCTGCTGGCGAAAATCTCCAAATTGCTGGATTCTACCTATGCCAAGCTGCAGCAAGTGGAAGAGGCCGCAGCCAAAGCCAAATCCACAACGGACGTGACCAAGCAGGCTGAACAGTACAGGGATCTGGTTTTCACATCCATCGTATCTCTTCGTGAAGATGTGGATGCCCTTGAAGCGTTGATGCCCCGTTCCCTCTGGCCTGTCCCGGTATATGCGGACATGCTGTTTAAGCTGTGAGTAAAAAATAATTTTTAACAGTTATAAATTTTTTATTATATGAATACTTCTTTATTCATTCCCTAATTCAAGATAAATTTGTTCAAGGTGCATTCTGGAATCCCGCCAGTCAAAACGGCCTAAGATGGAGCCATAGTTTTCCCGAGGAATTTGAGCGATCAGATTCAGCTTTTCCACCAGATCTTTTTGATCCCCTATTTTAAAATATTTGACAGAAGAACCCGCTATCTCTCGAAAAGCCTGAATATCAGAAGCAAGAATTTTCAGATTGAACTGCATGGCTTCCAAAAGGGTGATTCCGAATCCCTCATACAGGCTTGGCAGCACTGCGAGTTCCGCTTTTGAATAGATTTCATTCTTTTCATCTTCTCCGGCTCCTACCAGAAAGGAAATCCGGTCCGTTTTGATCTGAAGGCATTTCCTGTAATAGCTTGCATCATTGATCTTTCCGATCAGAACCAGCTGATATTCTTTGGCCAGAAAAGAAGAACTGAAAGCCTCAATGAGATCCAGCTGATTCTTCCGCTCTTCAAAATGTCCGACTGAACAAATGATTTTTCCCCGGTGAGAAAATGGTGCCTCTTTAACATTTTCTATCCCATTGGGGATCACGCTGATGTTTTCCAGAGGCACATGATAATACTTCTGTACCAGCTGTTTAGAAAATTCTGAAACCGTGATCACGCGATCTATCCCTTTGAGATGAAAAGGGACCATAAAACGGGAAGCCGTTTTTTTATAAAAAGTGGTATAAGGGGTATGGCTATGCCTCATATCATGGATGGTCAATAATGTTTTAATACCTTTTATTTTTAAAACAGGCAGATGAAACGCATGATAAAGCTGTATTGAATATTCCCGGCAAAGCTGACGGATGATATTTTTTGTCTGAAAATACCGGTTAAAAATTCCCCTGCATTCCTTTTCAATGCGTATGGGGACCAGCCCTTTGACCTCTTTAAGGATCCGGAATTTTTCATCACTTAAGGTGTTGTTGAACAACAGATAATAATTCAAACCAGGATTTGCCGGCCCGTCAAAAAACAATTTTTCAAGCTGAAGATTGGCCCCGCTCCGGACTTTTTCAGAATACAGTAATGCATTGATTAAAACTGAAATCATATTGATTTATAGTATGAAGGATAATCGTTTTTTGGAATGAAAAAGTGAACGATCTGATTTTCTATTACAATGTTTTCCCGTTTCATCCATTATCTCCATTCATGTTTGGGGTAACGGCCTTTTAAATCTTTCTTGATCAGGGGGTAGCTGGTTAGCCAGAAAGAAGGAATGTCGCTGGTTTTCTGGACAGTGCGGTGATTCGGGGCCAGGATATCCAGAAGAATTTTCTGTCTTCCTCCGGCAACGGTAGGGTGGACATTCATATCATAGAGATGCTGAAGCACGATGGAGGCACAGGGGGGATTGCCGGGTTCATAAACAATTCTGAGTTTACGTCCGTTGGGAAGAATGATCACATCCGGCGTCATCTGTTCAATGAATTGTCTCATGTTCCAGGAGAGGGCGTTTTTCACGTAATCCAGGCAGGGTTTATCTTTGATCTCGCTGTAACGGGAGGCGCCTTCAAACATTTCATAAAGCACGACCCGGATATCCTCTTCTGAAAATTGCGGAAGATTTTTTTCAGGAAACCATTCCCGCACACATCGCGTTTTCCTGATCCATTTTTCCACTTCCTCATTCCAGCCGGGAAGCTGTAAGTTTCCCTTTAAAAATTCGTCAACAAGAATGGGAGTTGCCTCTGATACGTTGGTTAACGGAAGCGGCGACCTTTCAATCACCAGATTCAGATAAAGAACTTCATGGATCCTTTCCACGTGTTTATGCTGTGCATTCCAGATGAGTCTATCCCTGATAAAAATAGACGAAGGATAGAGTGCCTTTAGCTGTGACGAATCAACGGATGACAGTTGATTCACGATCGTTTGTTTCTGGCCTTTGATTGTAAGACCGGTGATTTCCGCTGCAATGAACAGACGGCTGCGTACAATCAAAGTTTGATCAGACAAAATCGCTTTTTTATCTTCCGGCAGCTCGCACGCATCGGTTTTTTCTGTTTTTTTTACTGCCACCTGGTCAGGGAATCCTGACAAAAGGCATAAAATGGCATCTTCAACCGATCCTTTTTTATCCAGATTTTTAAACCCGGCCTGCTTGAGGATATCCTTATAATGCTCTGCATTCCGGATGACTTCCCGGACGCGCTGCGGATGAAAACCGGATTCTTGAGAAGATTGTGAAGCCTGTTTGGATTCGTGAAATTCCGAGACAACCTGTTCAAGGATTTCAAAATCGCTCGAAACCCCTTTTATGATATCCGGAAGCCTTTTTGAACCTGTAAAGATATTCTGGGAACTGATCAAAGCAGCCCAGATGAGAACCCGTCCCAGGCAATGGCGTTTTTGGGCTTCCACCACCATGCGTGAAACCCGCGGATGCATGGGAAGGGCGGCCATTTGTTCTCCTAATGTGGTCAGATTTCCATCTGGGTCTTGAGCTCCCAGCATGGATAATATCTTTTCAGCATGCTGCCGGCTATGGTGTGGAGGGTCTTCAAACCAGGAAAATGATTTGACCTCATGCCCCGCTTTTTTTAGCAGAAGAAAGGTTTCAGATAAGTCAATTCTTTTGATTTCAGGGTCAGGAAAAGGTTTTAACCGTTCATGTTCTTTCTCACTCCATAAACGGATGCAATGACCTCTTTGTGTTCTTCCAGCGCGGCCTTTTCTTTGTTCAGCCGAAGAGAGGGAAACCGGTTCTGTTTCAAGGGTGTTGATATTTTTTCCTGAATGAAACCGTAAAATCCGGACAAGCCCGCTGTCAATCACGATGCCGATATTTTCCAGTGTGATGCTGGTTTCAGCCACATTCGTTGCGATGATGACCTTGCGCCTGTTTGAGGGCCGTATCGCTGCAAGCTGCTCATCTTTACTCAACTCACCGTACAAACGAACCAGATCGATCTTTTCCTGAAGAATCAATTCTTCCATGGCCTTTAGGGTGCGGTTGATTTCATACATTCCGGGCATGAATACCAGGACATCGCCGGGCCATTTTCTGCACAAGGCCGCCTCCAAAGCTTTTGCAGCCTGAGTCCAGGGCGGAAGCGTTAATCCTTTTCTGTCGCTAAAAGTCATGTGAGTTCCATCCACTGGAAACATTTTTCCCCGGGCTGAAAAAAAGCGGCAGGGAACAAAATGGATGATTTTTTCAGCCTCAAGCGTTGCAGACATCACAATGACACGGGTCTGAAATTTCCCCGGAATTTTGTTCTTTAATACAGAGAGCACCACATCGGAATGAATATTTCTTTCATGGAATTCATCCAAGATAACGGCCCCTGATTCTGCTAGAAAATCTCTCTGCAGCAACAGGCGAAAAAACAGGCCCTCTGTAATAAAAATGATTTTTGTCTTATTGGAGAT
>JAFGBW010000021.1 GCA_016932965.1 Candidatus Auribacterota bacterium | reverse complement strand
TGCTTGTGGACGAAGTGCTGGCCGTTGGCGACGCCCAGTTCCAGAAAAAATGCCTGGGGAAAATGGAGGATGTAGCAAACAAACAAGGAAAGACGATTTTGTTTGTGAGTCATAATATGGCGGCTATTCAAGCCTTATGTTCCCGAGCCATATTCATCCAGAGAGGAAAAATTGCACTGGATACTGATGTAGCTAAAGCAACGCAATCTTATTCTGATTCCATGCAGGAAGAGAGCGTGCCTTTACTTTCAAATGAAAGGAATCGTGATGGAAGCGGAACTTTTCGATTTAAGTCAGTACAAATCAAAGATGCTGAGTCCAATTCATTAAATGTGGTTCGCTGCGGCAGGGATGTGGATGTAATTTTGGAATATGAATCCCGAGACAATCAGCCATTAAAATATGTTCAATTCGCTATAGGTTTTCATTCTTTGTTGGGGCAGTTTTTATTTATGTGCACTACGGATCTCATGAACATGGATTTTCCAATATTGCCCCCTAAAGGGCAAGTTGTCTGTCGAATTCCTTTTTTCCCTCTTTCTCCTGGACGGTATGGTTTTAATTTTAATGGTTCAGCGAATGGGATACTGGCAGATTGGGTAAAAGATTTGCTTTGTTTTTCCGTGATAGAAGATGACTTTTTTGGAAGTGGTAAACTGCCGCCCCAAACGCATGGTGGTTTTCTTGTAAGGCATTCATGGATGGAGGGACCAGCGAGTTTATCGCCATGAAAATTCAGATTGAATATTTTTAAGAAAATAAAGGCTAAGGGAAAATATTCATGATTAAAGGGATCATTAAATCCTTTTTCTATTTTTTTTTCTTGCTCTTTTATCGAGTGATTCAGTTATTCAATAAAGAAAAAATTACGTCGATCATCATTAAAAGTCCTTCTTTTCATAAGGGTAAAAAAGATGGTGTGAAAGATACGGCAGTACAATCCGATCGAAGTTCTATGATCATTGGATTTTTATGTGATTCTTTGTTTTATGGGAAGGGAAGCGAAAAAGACCGATATTCTTATCAGAAAGAATGGATTGATTTTACTATCCAACCTGGGGAGAAGGTTCTGGATATCGGAAGCGGAGCTTACCCCTTTCCTTTAGCCACCCATTTGGCTGATCTTTATGAGGGAGAAACTACACACCGTTCTGAAAAATTGATTAAAGATCATCGCCCTTTTTATCAATACCATATTGAATCCATGCCTTTTTCTGACAAGGAATTTGATTTTGTTTACTGCTCCCATGTTCTGGAACATGTTTCCGACCCGGCAAAAGCCTGCAACGAGCTGATGCGGATCGGCAAACGGGGTTTCATTGAAACACCTACCAAGACATCCGATATTCTGTTTAATTTTCCCCGCTTGAAAAATCACCATAAATGGCATATTGAGATATTAGGAAACACCCTCATATTTATGGAATGGAAGGAAAAGGAAAGAAAGGATTTGGGCACAAATTATTTTTTGAATCAATTCCATTCCCTATATCGCAATCCTTTTCAGGATATGGTAATTGCTCATCGAGATCTTTTTGTAAATATGTTTTTATGGAAGGATCGGTTTAACTATCTTGTTATCAATAACAAAGGGGCAATACTCCAATCCTCATTGATTCCAGAAAAATAATATGACTACAGCTCCCATAGTTCTTTTCGTCTATAACCGGCCGATTTACACCCAAAGAACAGTTGAAAGTTTGAAACAAAATGAAATAGCCGGTGAAAGTCAACTCTATATATATTCAGACGGGCCAAAAAACGAATCGGATCAACAGCAAGTTGAGCAGGTCAGAGAATATGTCAAAACGATTACAGGATTTAAAAAAGTATGGATCATTGAACATGAAAAAAACTGGGGATTATCCCGATCAATCATTTCAGGAATTAGTGAAATCATCAACCAATTCGGCCGCGTTATTGTCATGGAAGATGATCTGCTCAGTTCACCCTATTTTCTTCGATTCATGAATGAAGCTCTTAATTATTATGAAAAAGAAGAAAATGTGATTAGCATCAGCGGATATTTTTTTCCAATTAACGACTGTAATATCCCTGAGACTTTTTTCCTCCGATGGGCTGATTGCTGGGGCTGGGCGACATGGAAACGAGGATGGGATCTTTTTGAAGCTGATGGTAAAAAAATCCTTGATATTATACAATCAGAAAATCTGGAAGCTGCATTCAATATGGATGATTCCTATCCATATACTCAAATGCTCAGGGATCAAATTAATCATAAAAATGATTCATGGGGCATCCGTTGGTATGCCTCATCCTTTATTAAAAAACGACTGACTTTATGCACTAATATGTCTTTGATCCACAACTTCGGGTGCAATCAGTCAGGATCCCATTTCTTAAATGAAACAACTGCTTTAGATAGCAAACTCCGCCAAATTCCTGTTAAAATCAGCCCTATTCCGATCGTTGAAGATCATTATTCAAAGCAACAGGTTTTTCAGTTTTATGAGCGCACATATAAGCATGATAATCATAAATCTTTTTTTAAAAAAAAATTTGTTGCATTAAATCATCTATCATTAAGTAATAAGAGTAAAATGATTAATAAAATATTCAATCTCCCTCATCATATTTTACATTACATCTATATAAAACTGAAAAAACAAATTCTACCACCATTGTATGGATGGAGCGGGAATTATCCATCCTGGGAGGCTGCGCTCCATGATTCCAAAGGTTATGATTCTCCTGATATTTTTACTAAACTGAAGACAGCCTCTTTAAAAGTTAAATCAGGAGAAGCAGTCTATGAACGCGATTCTGTCCTATTTGACAAAATTGAATATTCCTGGCCACTATTAGCCGGTTTAATGTGGATAGCATCTCAAAAGGAAAATACT
>JAFGBW010000170.1 GCA_016932965.1 Candidatus Auribacterota bacterium | reverse complement strand
GGATTGATCCCGATGGGTGTGAGTATTTTATTCTGATAGACCGAAGCGGTCCCGTCTAAAATGACAACCTTGCCGTTGAAAATGGATGGGGAGACTTTTCCCTGAATCATGTCCAGGGCGGACACACTCAGGATGTCATTTTTACCCCATATGAGCTGCAGGGGAATGCAGCCGTCTTTATCAGGAAAAAGGCTGTGATGGATTTTTTGATTGTTTTTGTCTGTAAAATCGAGCTTTCTGTTTATGGAATCATACCGGATGATGGTTTCTGAATCAGGGAAAAAGTCTGTTGCCATTTGAGTGGAAAGGTCAAATTGCAAGCCTAATTCTTTTGTCGGCGCCGTGATTCTGACCCGTCTGACGGTTTTATCTTCATCCGGGACAAAATTCAAAAAGCCAAAACGGGGATAAGGCGCGCTGTATGCATCCAAAGGAGTGAAATATTCATTGTCTTTTCCAAGACCTGCGAGAAAAAAAATCGGCAGACCGGTATTGACGGCGGAAGTCAGATAAATATTTTCTATCGGAAGCCCTTTTCCGTAAAATAAAAAAAGCACCGCAACGGATTGGGGGTTGTTTTTGGTTATTTCCGTAAGAAGATGGGCTATGGAAATCCGCATGGAACCGTAACTTTGAGAGAGCCAGTTGAAAGAAGGATCATCCACTTCCACAATCACATAACGGTTATCGTGTCTCCCCGGTTTTTGCTGACGTTCATGAGTTTCATGGGTCAGTAAGTCCGAATACCAGAGATTGAATTTTTTGTCGCAGGCGTTCCCATAAAAAAAACCGGATATAACCAGAAGGATTGCGTAATGGATGAGGAAAGGAGCGATCCTCCTCGGATGGAGTAACCTGTTTAAATCAATTGATTTCTTCATATAGCTGTGCCGTATTTTTTGCGCATTGTTCCCAGGAATATTTTGTCAGAAGAAATTGATACTGATGGGCCCGGGAAGGGTTCGAAGGGCTATGTTCGGTTAAAAAATCTATTTTCTGGGCGAGTTCCGTTTCCGAAGTGATGTTGACCCGTGTCACCCAATTTCCTCCTGTTTCGGTCAAAGGGGCTATATCATTCACCAATATAGGCGCTGAAGCTCTCAGGGCCTCGAGGACAGGTAAGCCGAATCCCTCGTAATGGGAAGGGATCACAGTCAAAACGGAATGGGCATAATACTTTTCAAGCTGTTCTTCAGGGACATATCCGGTGAAAAAAATGGAATTTTTATAGACAGATTGACTGGCCATCTTCCGGGGCAGATCATAATTCCACAAGGTTTGTCCGCAAATAACGAGGTTGAGTCTGGAGGAAGGATTTTTTTGGCGGTACATTTCATATCCGCGGATCAGGTCCGGGATCCCTTTTCTGGGTTCGATATTCCCGACAAAGAGCATATAAGGGGAACAGGGAAGGGTTTCCCCTTTTTGGGGCACGACTCTTGTCTGCGTACAGCCTAAGGGAATCACGCGGACAGGAGGAGGGGAATTGAAATATTTTTCAAGCTGATTTTTAATGAAGTTAGACATCACGATCAGGGCGCGGCTGTTTTTAACAGCGGTCTTGACCTGGCTGTTTAAAAAATATCTGAACGTTGCGGGAAGCGTGGCCGGGTAGGTTTTGTATACGAAATCGTGGATGGTTGTGATCAGGGCAAAAGGCCCCTTGCGGTACGGAGCGATAAAAGCAGTGGAATGAAAGATCTGGATCTGGTTTTTCTTCATGAGGCTGAAAAAAAAAGTATTGAACCAGATATCCGACAGGGGGTGTTTTTCAGCCGGATAAGGGGCCTCAAGAGGCGTATAAAGGGCAGGATCTATTTCCAGACGGGCGAAGTTATCTTTTTGCCCAAGGAGATAATAGCGCTGGTTGGTGATTTTCATCCTGAGAAGCTGTTCAGCCAGGTTTTTGATATATCGTCCCACCCCGCTCGGATTGGAAGTCAGATGCCGGATGTCGATACAAATCCGTTTCATGCTTCGAGTCCGAATTCTTTGATCTTTCTATGAATCGTTCTCCGGCTCATTCCGAGTTTTTCCGCTGCCGCGGTCTTATTGTAACGGCATTCCTCCAATGCCCGAAGGATCAGTTTTTTTTCATTTTCCACCAGGTTCATGTTGTCCGGCGAAGCCAAAGAAGCGGACGGGGTCTTTTCCCTGTGAAGGATCGTTTCGGGGATTTCATTTGTTTCGATGACATCTTTGGATGAAAAGATCACCAGGTTTTCAATGGTGTTTTTGAGTTCACGCACATTCCCTGGCCAGGGATACTCTGTCAGGATTTTTAACGCGTCCCGGGATAATGATTTGGGATGACGATTCATTTCCTCGCAGAATTGTTTTAAAAAATAATCCGTCAGAAGGGGGATGTCGTCTTTCCGGTCGCGTAAAGGGGGTAACGTGAGTTTGATCACATCCAGGCGGTAATAAAGGTCCTCGCGGAATTCGCCTTTTTCAACCAGCTGTTTCAGGTTTTTGTTGGTCGCGGTGATGAAGCGCACGTCCACAGTGATGCTGTGGTTGGAGCCGACCGGTTCAAAGGTTTTTTCCTGGAGCACCCGCAGGAGTTTGATCTGGACTTTTTGAGGCAGATCGCCCACTTCATCCAGGAAAAGCGTTCCCTTGTCAGAAAGCTTGAATCGTCCGTCTTTTCTGAAAAGGGCACCCGTGAAAGCCCCTTTTTCATGACCGAACAATTCCGATTCCAAAAGGCTCTCTGACAGGGCTGAACAGTTGACCGCCACAAACGGCTGGTCTCTTCTCGGGCTTAAGCGATGGATGGCGGAGGCAACCAGCTCTTTCCCTGTGCCGCTTTCGCCATAGATCAGGACCGTGCTTTTGGTTTCAGCAATGGCCTTCATTTTTTTTAAAAACACCTGCATGACCCTGCTGTTGCCGACGATATCCTGTTTTTTATGCAGTTCTTTCTTTAATACCTGATTTTCCTCTCCCAGCTTTTTTCTTTCCAGCGCCCGGGCCGTGACCAGCTCGAATTTATCCAGATTGATGGGTTTGGTCAGAAAATCATAGGCGCCTTTGCGCATGGCTTCCACGGCTGTTTCAATGGAGCCGTAGGCGGTCAGTAAAATGACGGGAAGATGAGGATTGAGTTTCAACGCCTCTTCCTGGAGTGTGATCCCGTCCATTTTAGGCATACGGATGTCCGAAATCAAAAGGTCAACCGGTTCGGATTTTAAGATCGCGAGAGCGGACAAACCGTCTGCTGCGGTCAGGATTTTATATTCGGATTTTTTTAAGACCGCTTTCAACCCTTCGCGGATATTCAATTCATCATCGACGATAAGGATCGTGTCCATTTTAATGATTCCCGGCGCCTCAGCGTCTGGGGCGGTATTTTTAATTTTTATTCAGGTTTGAATTATGTTATCAGTATTATTTATCAGAATCACAGAACAACTTCAAATGAATTGACT
>JAFGBW010000020.1 GCA_016932965.1 Candidatus Auribacterota bacterium | reverse complement strand
CCCATTAAAATCAAGGTGTTCGGCTGTTCCACAGGCCAGGAAGCGCTTTCTTATGCTTTTGAATTATTGGATTTGGGCATCAATCATTTCACCATTCTCGCTTCCGATATCGATGCCAATGTGCTTGCTGAAGCGGGACAAATGATTTATTCCGAAGACAAATTCCAAACCATGCCTTTGATGAAAAAAAAGAAATTGCTTGAAAATTACTTCGAAAAAACGGAGGAAAGAAATTATCAGGTTCGTTTTAAAAAATTTTTAACGGAAAGAATCCATTTTATTGTCCAGGATATCACACAGCCTTTAGCTCCTCAGAGCGATAATGATTTTAATCCCCCCTATGACCTTGTTTCCGTTAAAAATATTCTTCTGTACCTGGATAGAGAAGTCATTCAACCCACTTTCATGAATTTAAAATCCATCACCGGACAAAACGGAATCCTGATTGTAAAAGATAAATACCATAACATTTCCAGATACCTGGATAATATTTTGAATGATTTCATCGGTCTTTCCAGTTTCATAGCTATTCATCCTGCTAAAAAAAAGACGGCTGACCTATTGAATCTATTAGAGTTATTTACCAGCCCTCAACCGCCACACATGAGTTATTTTTTTTATAAATACGGAAAGTCTCATCACCATCCCGCGCTTGTTTCACGACTGGAAAAAAAAGCCTCCTCTCTTTCCCCCTGGAATCTGGATGTTCAGAGAATCCTTTTCGAGAGCATGTTGAGCCAGAAAAATTCTGAAAAGGCCAAGTCCATTTTAAACCAAATTTGTCTTTGTGATCCTCTCTATTTTTTCCCCCTTTATATGGAATACAAGAATGTTTTTCGCAACGATGCTTACAGCACAGACAGTACCTATGCTAAAGCTTCTGAATTCGGGCATTTTCTTTCCACTAATGATCTTGGAGCCAAGTCTGAAACGATTCTTGAAAAAGATATCTTGGCATGGGCATCAAACCAGACCCTTCCGGTGGATTTGAGTTTGGCTCTTGCCCAAATTTTAACCGCCAGGGATTTAGGAAGATACCCGAGAATCTCTCCCTCTCCTGACAGAAAATGGATCCGGCTGGGGATCAAAATTCTTGATTCCCAGATGAACAAAAATTTCAAGTTAGCTCTCCTGGAACACAAGGCGCAACTGACGGATCATCTCCTCCATTTCTTCGGAAAAGAAATTTTAAAGGAAAAAAGAAATAGGCTGATCCATGAAGTTCTGGACCCGCTTTTAAAAGTCAGTAATGACCTTGTGAGTCTAAGCGGCCGGCTCTCCATGGAGCGGCTGTGCAGCTATCTCATTAATTCCATCAGCCAAGACGATCCTGAAATGGCCTGCACCTATATGGATTTTATATTTTCTTCCAAAGCGCTATCCGAAGAGGAATTGGACCTGTTGTCAGACCGCGACTATTCAGATCATTTTGAGATACAAGGAAACGCTCATTATATGAGTACCTTATTGAAAAAAAAATCTCTTTCTTTTGAAGAAACAAAAAAGCATTTATTATATGCATTGACTGCCATTGACCAGGCTTTGGGAGTCGACACGGTCTATGGATACCATCTGGTCCAGTCAAGAAAAAGAATCATGGAACAATTGGATGAAATGGAAAAAACCGGAAAAAAATGAATGACCGGCTCATCTGTCCGGTGTTCAGACAGGAAGATGTCTTATGTGCGGCATAGCTGGATTCAACTGGAGGGACGAACCCCTTCTCCGGAAAATGACGGGAACAATTCATTATCGTGGACCGGATGCCAATGGACATGCCTTTTTTGACTCCATGTCTCTTGGCAACGTGAGACTCAGCATCATTGATCTTTCCACAAAAGCGAACCAGCCGATGTTCTCCCGAAACGGAAAATTATGCATCGTCTACAACGGCGAAATCTATAATTTCCCTGAAATCAAGAAAGAGCTCATGGAAAAAGGTCATGTTTTTCAGACTCATTCGGATACGGAAGTCGTGCTGCGGAGTTATGAAGCGTACGGCCCGGATTGCCTTAAAAAATTCAACGGCATTTTTGCCTTTGCCATCTGGGATGAGAAAAAAAAGGAGCTGTTCCTCGCCAGAGACCGGCTGGGAATCAAACCCCTTTATTATTATTTCAAAGACGGAAAATTTCTTTTTGCATCGGAAATCAAAAGTATCCTGGAAAGCGATGTCGTCAGCAAACAAGTGCATCTTGAGTCTCTTTATTATTATCTGGGTTATGAATTTGTTCCTGCCCCCCACACCATGTTCGAAAACATCTATAAACTCAGTCAGGGCCATTATGCCCTTTTCCGCAACCATGAGTTGAAAACAGAAAAATACTGGGACATCAGTTTCAGACCGTCTTTAGACATGGATGAGGAAGAAATGGCCGAAAAAGTTTTTTCCGCCGTGGAACGAGCGGTAAAAATGCAGCTCATCAGTGATGTTCCGGTGGGTGTCTTCCTTTCAGGAGGGCTCGATTCAAGCACGGTCACAGGCTTTGCCGCAAGGTTTTATCCACGGCGTCTCCAGGCTTTTTCCATCGGATACGAGGATAAAACATTTTCAGAACTACCGTATGCCAAACAAGTGTCGGACTTCTTTGGTACCGAACATCATATTCTCATGATCAATCCAATTTCCCCCGAAGACATTGAGGAGAGCCTTTATCATCTGGATGAACCCATGACAGATTTATCCACCATTCCCTTTCATTTGATCTGCAAAAAGGCCAGAGAGTCCGTCAAGGTGTGTTTAAGCGGGGAGGGAGGCGACGAAGTATTTCTGGGTTATGACCGTTTTAAGGCTGCCAGAATCAACCGTATTTTTCACAAAATTCCTTCGTGGATTCGAAACAGGCTTTTGGTGCCTCTTGTCATGAAATTACCTGATCAGCCTCAAAAAAAGGGGGCCATCAATATGTTGAAACGTTTTGTCGAAGGAAGTCTTTATCCTGAAAAAGCCGGGGCCATGAGATGGCAGTATTTTTTGACTCCAGGCCTGGCTAGCAAGCTGCTTCAGGCTTCGTTTCAAAATAAAATTCAGATGAATCCGTTCGACCCTATCTATGCCTTTCATGAATTCTGCGATTCTGATGATCCGGAAGACATGGACACGCTGGTGGATTTAAAATTGACTATGGCTGACAGCGTGCTGATGAAAGTGGACAAGATGAGCATGGCGACATCTTTGGAAGTCCGTGTGCCGCTTTTGGACCATGAGTTGGTGGAGCTTTGCGCCAGAATCCCCGCTTCCTCTAAAATGAAAGGTTTAAAGACCAAATCGATTTTAAGGAAAGCCCTCTCCATGCACCGGTTTCTTCCTGAAAACATCATCCATCGCGGAAAACAAGGTTACAGCCTCCCCATTAAAAATTGGTTAAGGGAGGAGCTCCGTCCTTTTATGCAGGATTTACTTTCAAATTCGCCTCTGATTCTTGAAAATTTCAATCAGGAAACCGTTCAAACACTCATCCAGGAGCATCTGGCTAAAAAACACAATCACAATCACATTCTATGGGCGCTCATCAATGCGGCGCTATGGTATAAGAGGTTTTACCTATGAAAAAGTCCTTTTGGCAGATTTTGTTCATATTGTCTTTCACCATGTTACCCTCATCTGCAAAAGATGAGAAACCCGGTCCCCCTGCATTAACCAAAGCATTCATAAACAGAATCACGATCCCTGAAGAAGAAGGTGTAATCAAAAAACGGTTCTTCCCGGACGGAAAAAACGCCCCGGTCTTATTGATTATTTTAAGAGACATTCCATGCCATTATGAAGCGCAGAATCAAATAGCAAAAATCTTAAAAAGGCTTGTCACAACATATGACATGGATTTGGTTTTAGTGGAAGGTTCAGCAGGAACCATCGACACGACTCCTTTTGCGGCATTCAAGGATGAAAAGGTGAAACAGGAATTTACTGATTATTTCATAAAACAGGGAAAGATCACCGGTCCCGAATCACTAGCCATCAATTCGGATCTCCAGTTCCATATCTATGGTATTGAAAATGAAGACATTTATGCCGAATTTTACAGTCAGTTCATGTCCTGGATAGATGTGCAGGATTCCGTCAAGATTCAAGCCTTTAAATTGATCCAATGCCTCAATCAGATGAACCGGTCACTTTCTTCCCCGTTAAAAAAAGAAGCCGACACATTAATCCGTCATCTGGGATTACTGTTAAAACTTTTTACTTTAAAGGTCACGGAAGCCGAATACCATACTGTTCTTGACCAGATCAAAGATGATGATTTCAAAAAAGCCCAGCGATTCATCCTGACTCACGGGCCTGCCCTCCACGTGCACCTGAATTTGCAAGTCAACCATTCCCTCTTGGATCAATATCTGCCAAAAGTGATCGCTTATTATCAGACAGCCGTGAAAAGAAAATGCCTCAATCTGGATTATGTTTTAACTGCTTTTCAAAATTTAAAGAAAGACAGGGCCGTCTTCACCGTATCAAACGTTTATGATGACGCGGCGCTTCAGGTGGCCAAAGAAGCTGAGAAACGGAACATGGCCGTGATCTATATTGAACCCTATCTTGTGAATCCCAATGCCCCTACCCCTTACATCAAGGTCATGAAAGAACAGGCCTCCTCCGTTAAAGGATATCGCCCTTCATGATGCTCGCAGCTTGGAGGAACAGGTTCATCATAATTTTCAAGCTGGGTTTCTGCTTTGTCCTTTTATTCCTACTGTACCAAAAGCTGGATGTTAAAAAAATTTTTCCCATAGTCCATACGGCCAATTACACTTTATTGAGTTTCTGTTTTCTTCTGCTTTTTGTAAACAGCATGCTCAGCGCCCTTAAATGGAAGATCCTCTTGGAAGCAGACGGGGTATTTCTTTCATTCTTTTTTTTACTCAGAAGCTACATGATCGGCTCTTTCATGAACCTTTTTCTCCCATCGAATATCGGCGGTGACGTGGTTCGCGTGTATCAGGTGGCCAAGGAAAGCCGCAACGCGGTGAAATCACTGGCATCTGTCTTCATGGACAGGGCCAGCGGTTTTGTTGCTCTTGCCTTCATCGGATTCATGGCGTCTCTGCGTGCCAGGCAGCTGATTGAAAATCAGAAGCTGATTTGTTTTCTTTTTACCGTCTTTGCGGTTATTCTGGCCGCATTTTTTGCCATCCTTCATCCTTCAATACAAAAATGCGCGGATGGTCTGCTTCAAAAGCTGTCCTTGATAAAAGTCCGGGAACTATTCCAGCGTTTTATCCAGTCGCTGCAGGTCTATAAAAAAAATCCGCGTCTCATGGGAAAAATATTCATCATCGCTTTTTTATTCCAGGGATTGGTCATCTGGATCGTGTATCTGTATTCCCGGGCCCTGCATTATGAGACTGCTTTTCACTGGTTCGTGATGTTCATCCCGATCATTTCCATCATTGAAAGCATCCCCTTGACCCCTTTCTCGCTGGGCACCAGAGACTGGAGCTATGTGCTGTTTTTCACCCTCGCCGGCCTCACCATAGAACAGGCTGAAGGACTCGCCCTCACCTACCTATTCATGACCCTCATCTACGTCGCCTCCACAGGTTTATTTTTTCTTTTTTTTATGAAAAAAAAAGAAAAAGTCTGAAGGGAAACTTTCCTTTTCGAAAAAAATCTTCCCGTAATTTTATCTCTTTTTAATAAATTGATTCCTCACATCACACAAAATGGCAGCGGGCGGTATGTTTTTCGTTTACGGCTCTTAACTCCGGGGCCACGGTCTTACAGCGCTCCACGACATGGGGGCATCTCGGATGAAACGGGCAACCTGAAGGCAACAGCTTTAAATCAGGCGGATTACCGGAAATGGCATGGAAACGGTCTTCTTTATGTTCTAACGAATTAAAACAGGACAGGAGCCCTTGGGTATAGGGATGGGCGGGATGTCTGAACAATTCAGAAGCCGGAGCTTCCTCCTGAATCTGGCCTGCGTAAAAAACGATCACCCTGTCGGCGATCTGTGACACCAGGGCCAGATTATGGGTAATAAAAATAAGGCTGCCTATTTTTCTTTCCTGCTGCATCTTCACCAACAGTTCCAGGATCTGGGCCTGGGTGGTCACATCAAGGGCGGTAGTGGGCTCATCGGCAATGAGGATTGAAGGATTCGTGATGAGCGCCATGGCGATCAAAACCCTTTGCCGCATTCCCCCGGATAATTCATGCGGATAAGAATCCAGCCGTTTGGCGGCATCCGGAAGGCCGACCCTTGCTAAAAGATCAATGCTCCAGTAATCCGCTTCTTTCCCGCGGATGTCCTTATGTCTCAACCAGACTTCATTCATTTGGGTCCGGATCGTCAGAATAGGGTTTAACGCCGTAGCCGGTTCCTGGAAAATCATGGCGATATCCTTGCCGCGGCAGAGATGCATTTCTTTCCAGGGTAATCTTAACAGATTGACTTCCTGGTAGATGATTTCTCCGCCGGAAATGACAGCCGGAGGGCATGGAAGCAGACGATTGATGGAAAGGCAGGTCACGGATTTTCCGGATCCGGATTCACCGACCAGAGCCAGCGTTTCACGGCGGAACAAAGTAAAAGACACATCCCGGACCACTTCCACCATGCCTTCGTCTGTTTTAAAATGAACACGAAGATGTCTGACATCCAGTATCTTGGTGGGAAGAGGGGAAGGAGTCGGGGCTTTCATCGCAATCTGGAAAAAGGTTTGGGGTCAAAGGCATCCCGGATACCTTCACCGATAAGAGTAACGAGCATGAGGGTTAAAAAAAGCGCCGCTAACGGAAAAACTATCAAATGCCAATGACGGAGATCAGCCACTCCCTGATTCAAAAGTTCTCCCCAGCTGGGTGTTGGCGGAGGAAGGCCAAGTCCTAAAAAATCAAGCGCGACCAGAACCGTGATGTAACTCACGATCGCAAAGGGCGTGAATGTGATGACTGGGGTCAGCGAATTAGGAAGGATATGTTTAAACATGACCTGAAAATCTCCCGCTCCAATCCCTATGGCGGCTAAAACGTACTCTTTCGCCTTTTCCCTGTAAAATTCACCCCTGATGTAAAAGGTGAGATGGATCCATCCTTCCAAAAAGATGAGAATGAGGCAGAGGAGAATAAAAGAAGGTTTCATGAATGAAACCAGGATCATGGACATGTATAGGATGGGGATGGCGGTGAACATTTCGATGATTCTTTGACCCAAAATGTCAATGATACCGCCATAGTATCCAAGAAGAGCTCCTATAATGATACCGAGCACATGAGAAAACAGCGTGATAACCAGGGCAAAGGATAGGGAAATACGGAAGCCGTAGACCAGCCTGGCAAAGACATCCCTGCCGCGGTTATCGGTTCCCAGGATATGCTTCGAATCGCAGTGTGTGGGAGGATGTTGTTTCAGTTCAGTCATGAGGTTTTCATTGGGGTTATATGGATACAGAGGCATCCAAACCCTATTGCCGGTCATGGCGGTTTGATACTGTTTCTGTAGTTCCCTGTAATGGGGAGGACCATAGGCTTTTTTTCCAAAAATTTCCGTCTGTCCAAATTGAGTGCAGTCATAATGGACTGAAAAAAAACTGCCGAACAAGTCCGAAAAAGCGGGAAAATAATACTGGTTCTCATAGCGCACTAAAAGAGCCTTGTCATTCACCAGAAGCGGGGAAAAGAAAGAAACGATGTATAATGTCATGAGAATCCATAATGAAAAATAGGCCCGTTTGCAGGAACGGAATTTTCTCACTCGTTTATGAAAAAGTGATTCAGAAGAAAAAATTCTTTTCACCATTCACCTTTTGCACGCAAATTCTACATGACTATCAATATCGTTTATTGGAAAAAAAATACATCAAGGGAAACCGGGAACACGATGGGAATAAAATCACATCGTAAAATGGTCTGCCATAATAAATCTCCGTGTCCTCCGTGCTCTCCGGGATAAAATATTTCTCATACTTTAGCTGAAAATATTTCAAATTGACAACAGTTTCTCCATCTATTAGAAATTGATCTCTCCTGCCTGGATGGCGGAATGGCATACGCGATGGTCTCAAAAACCATTGGTCTTACGATCTTGTGGGTTCAAGTCCCACTCCAGGCATTACCAAGTCAGAATTGAGAATTCAGAATAACCCTGCCTCTGTGCGATTATTTTTTTATTTAAGTTAACTCGAAAAATATCCGGGAATCACGGCCTGACAGAATCCGCAGCGATTGTTTTGTAATTCATTCCTTTCCACTTCAAAACCGTTTCTGACAATGACCGGTTTTTTGCAGGAAGGACAAAAGGTCGTTTCTCTCGGCTTCTCCCAAACATTGCCTGTATAAACAAACTTCAGCCCTGCTGAAAGACCGATTTCATAAGCCTGATTGAGCGTCTTTAAAGACGTAGGGGGAACCTCGGTCATATTATAATCCGGATGAAACGCCGAAAAATGAACCGGAACATCCGTCCCAAGATGTTCACGGATCCATTCACACATGTTTTTGATTTCCATGAGGTCGTCATTTTTCCCCGGGATCAACAGCGTCGTCAGTTCCAGCCAGGCAGAAGTTTCTCTGTGAATCAGCTCCAGCGTTTCAAGAATATTTTTAAGATGCGCTCCGGTATGGGACAGATAGAATTTTTCATTGAATCCCTTCAAATCCACATTGGAGGCATCCATGAGCGAAAAGAATTCTTTACCGGGTTCCGGGTTCACGTATCCCGCGGTCACGGCAGCTGTTTTTATCCCTGCCTCCCTGCAGGCCCGGGCTGTATCCATGGCAAATTCCGCAAAGATCAGCGGTTCATTGTAGGTGAATGCCACTGTCTTACATCCGGTTTTTATCGCTGTTTCTACAACAGCTTCAGGCGTGACTTCTTCCCTTAAAATACGGATGTCTTTTGCCCTTGAAATATGCCAGTTCTGGCAGCATTGACAGTTCAGATTACAGCCTATTGTTCCGAAACTCAACACCCTGCTCCCGGGATAAAAATGAAACAACGGCTTTTTCTCTATCGGGTCCGCGGCCATGCCGGAAATCCTTCCGTAAGCCTCTGAAATGAGTTTTCCCCCTTCATTTTTCCTGATGAAACAAAATCCCCTCCCCCCTTCTGCAATAACACAACCCCTGGGACAAAGCCTGCACCTGACTTTGGCCCCTTCCAATGCCTCCCACCATTTCGCTTTTTGCCGCATGTTTTTATTTTTTCAGGGAAACTTTTTGAAAAAAGTTTCCCTGAAACCTTTCAAAACTTTTATTGGTTTCGCCTCATGTTCAAGACTAAGTCTTGAACATGAGGCGAAAATAAAGCTTTTTAAAAAAGGATTACAGGGAAAAAAACTTTTTAAAAACGATATTTTCCCCCAATGTAATAACATGATTATTTGGTAAACCAATTTTTAATCAGACCGCGAATGACACGATATAGATTGAATTGGACAGGGGCCAAAAATTCTACATGATGAAATATAGGTAATGGGGAAAGTGAATTCAAAGGGACAGAGGTTTCAATGTCAGAAACAGAAAAAGGCATGAGATTATTTTTTTTGGCGCTTTGAAGGATTTTGACCTGCTGAAGATCAGCCTGAATCATGTGGCAGATGATCTGGTCTACCGTTATCGGATCCGTTCCGGCAAAAAGAAGCCCTAATGGAAGGGGTTCTCCCAGCATGGGTCCGGCCTTATGCATGGCCGATATCCCGTCCACAATGTGGAGACAGGGTTTAATCATGAGAGCATTGGCCAGAATGAGATCGGTAAAACGATGGGGGTTTTTTCCGTACCAGTTATGAAAAAAGGCCTTCAGACGGCCGGGAACACACCCGAACAGGTTTTTAACAGAAAGGGTGAGGTACATCTGGGTATGGGATTTCAATTTAGGAACATTAATAACATGGTCTGCTTCAAGAACATCTTTGGAGACAGGCATCCATTTAGGGCCAAAAGGGAATGGATTTTTCTGAAACCGGAGATGCCTGATTTTTTTAATAGGCACCTGGTTTTTTGAACAAAAATCAGACAAACCGATTTTTCTAGCAATTGAAGCCGGATTCCCCCATCCCGGTGAATCTGCCAGAAAAGGACGGGTCCCAAGGTCCTTCATGCATTTGATCAATTCCATGAGAAGAAAAGGATTCGTGACCACAGGATGCTCTTTTTGTTTGGGGGCCATGACGAAATTGGGTTTGATCAGCACCGAGTCCCCGGATCTGAAAATGTGTCTGCACTGGGTGTATTCAAGAAGAGAAGTGACGGCCTCCCTCAATTTTAAAGGATCATAATTTTTCACTTCGCCTACATAAACTTTAGGTATCGACAGCATGACAGAAAAGACTTACGGGTATTTGGAATTATTTTTCATCTTTTTTATTAAAAAGGTTTTAACGCCATGAAGCCAAGACAAAGTCTTGGCTTCATGGCGTTCATATAAAGTTTTTTGAAGGGTGCAGGGAAACTTTTGTTCACAAAAGTTTCCCTGCAAAACTAAAAAAACTCAATTCCCATCGGTTTTGAGCCATTCGGACAGATTCAGAGAGGAAAGGGTTCCCGGCAATTTGATGTTCAGGGGGAGGTAAACCACCTCATGGGGCTGGCTGTT
>JAFGBW010000169.1 GCA_016932965.1 Candidatus Auribacterota bacterium | reverse complement strand
CCATTTCATTTTTTTCATTTCCTTCTCCTTGAATATTTAGTTTTTCTGTTTCACCAGTGTTTGTAATAGATTGATTGTGCGCGGTTCACCTCCTTATTGAAGAATTGGATCCGTATTTTTAAAGTGAAGAATCGGGATCCCTTTAAAGATAGACATTATTCTTTGTCTCCATAAAGAGAACCGGTCCCGGATATTCATTTCTTTTAATTCACCAGGAGTCATCTCTTCTGATTCCTGTGATTGTATCCCAAGCGGGGTGTCTTCTGCCAGGGATTTTTTATCTTTTTGTTCCGCTGTCGTTTTTCCCTCCACTTCGATGATAAAGGAAAATCCCTTGTAGTAGCTTCGATTGTTTGTATAACCGAGCTGTTCGAGCCTGCGGATCGTATCTGCATTGAGGATTTCCAGGGTCTCAGGGGAAACCATTTTTTTTACGTGATAAAAGGAGATGATAAGGAATTCTTCCCCGGTTTGTATGTTTTTTTCAGTTTGGAAATCATGATTTCTAAGGCAATACAAGCGGCAGACCTCTTTGATTTCTTCTACAACAGAATTCCAGGCCGTATCCGAAGCCAAAAGGTATCTTTCTTTTCTCTCTGTTAATGGGTGGCGATTTTTTATAGAAACGCGGAATTTTTTCTTATGAGAAAGTGGTTTCCGATTTTTCAGGAATGGCCGATATCCACTTTTTGCTTTCATGCCATTGGAATCCTATATGGAGAGGAATTTCATGGACCCGTCATGATAAGGGTAATGGGTATTTATTTCAAAAAATCATTTTTCGAGCAAGAAAAAAAAACTACAATTACTATAGACGCTATAATTGTTAACAAAAAAGGGGGGCTGTAAAATAAGCTCTTAAATCCAAAGTAAAAGTGGAATGGTGTTTCTTGCGGATAAACGGGCTGTGATGTTTTTAGAGAAAACCGGAATTTATTCTTGTGAAAAAACGGCTTTCGGTTTTCCGGGAGTTGCTGATATCCGCTTTTTACTTCCATGCCGTTGGAATCCCATTTGGAGCGGATTTTCATGAATCCGTCGTTAGATACCCTTTGCTTGCATTGGGAGAAAAGCCAAAAAAACTACAACCCGTCCTAATGAAGTGAGATTCGCAAAAGCTTATTAGGGACCTTTACTCAATTTTGGTGGAGTTTCATGCCTCACATTGTTTTTTATTCTAAAAAATCATTTTTCAATTAAGTAAATAATACTATAATTGCTAAAGGAACTGTAATTGGCAACAAAGGACCGGAGGACTGAGTTTTTTCCTGTTGTTCCTTATGTATATAATATTGTATATCCTAAAAAATCAGATAGCAGTAGGGAAAACAGCTCATGATCCTCCAGACATCCTATAATATAGAAGAAGCAGCCCGGTTCTGCCAGACCACTGTCTGGACCATTCATCGCCGCATTAAAGAGGGGAAATTGTTTTGTTTTCGCGCAGGCGGCGGCAGAACCTTCCGAATCGAACGAAATGAACTGCTCCGGTTCATGACCGTAAATCATATACCGATCCCCTCATCTATCTCTTCTAAAAAGAAGATCCTTCTTGTGGATGATGATGAACGGGTCATGCGGTCCCTATTGCGTTATTTCAAGACCAAATCTGTTTACGAGGTGGAGACGGCTTCTTCCGGATTCAGGGCCGGCGTGCTGATGGAATCCTTTAAACCTCATCTCGTAATTTTGGATATCATGCTTGGCGACATCAACGGTTATGAGGTCATCAAGACAATCCGCAAGCACCCTGAACAAAAAGCAACCAAGGTCATTGCCATTTCCGGCTTTGTTAAGGATGATGAAATTAAGACCCTTCTTTCTTCCGGTTTCGATGATTATCTCGCCAAACCCTTCAAATTGTCTGATCTGATGCATAAGGTGGAAGAACTGCTGGAAATTCCGTTAATGATTTAAAAGAACTGTTTATTTTGCATCCACAATTCAAAATTCTCAACTCTCAATTTTCAATTCTCAATTCTTGTATTCTTCTTTTCTTTTCGTGTTTTTTCTCCCATGCCGAAGAATACTCCATCTGCATGGTGGCAGGTAAAAGCAATCCTTATTATCTGCCGGTCAGCAGGGAAATCATAACATCTTTGAAAAAAGAAAAAATCTCCCTCAAAGAGTATAGTTATACTCTGGATGCAGGCGAAAAGAGTGAAGATTTCATCGCGGATATTAAAAATGTTTCTCCTGACCTGATCGTTACCATCGGCCCCTGGCAGACGGAATTCATGGCACAGAATTTCAAAAATATCCCCATCGTTTTTACCATGGTTTATCACATTGATCTCATGGATCAGATCATGGAAGAAACCCCGCTGATGAGAGGGGTTTATATCAATCTGGACATGCAGTCCCCTTTTTCCTGTTTAAAGACAATTTCACCGTCTTTGAAAAAAATAGGCCTGATCTATTCCCGCCGTTTTTTCAGCCGGATTGTTCCAGGTTTAAAAGAAAGCGCTTTTAATTCCGGGCTGGAACTGATCGCTCGTCCCATTGACAATGAGACCAGTCTCCCCGGGGCGCTTGAATCACTGATCTTCCGTTATAACATTCAGGCCTTTTATTTTCTGCCTGATCCAATCCTTTTAAGACGGTCCGCCATGAAAAAAATAATGCTCCTCAGCATGACCCGGAATTTTTATGTCTTTTCTGAATATTATAAGCTTCTCGAAAACGGCGCGCTGGCCTCTTTTTCCTTTAAAACAGATGAGGTAGTACAGAAAACAACTGCATTGATGATGAGCGCTTTGGGAATCGCAGGCCGCGAGAAGGAAAAGCAAACTCAGCCGTCATTGCAATGCAGGGAATATGAACTGATTTTGAATGAAAACATGGTGAAGGCGTTTGAATTGAGCATTCCTGACGGAATAAGGATGAAGAGCGTTTCCTTTAAAAAAATAAAGGCAGAGTATGCAGTATCGTAAGACCCTCAGCCTTAAGATCAATCTCCTTATCCTATCCATCACAAGCCTGTCCGTGCTTCTCACCACGGTCCTTTATATCCATAAGCAAAAAATTATTTTTCTTTCCGCACTTGAAAAAAACGGCGTTACCCTGTGCAGAAACCTTGCGGTGGACAGCCAGTACGGAGTCTGGGCTGATGACAGAAATGACCTGCAAAACTACCTGAAAGGGATCATGACGGATCAGGATGTATTTCTGGTTTTCATTGAAAATAATAAAGGAGATATCCTTGCCTCCAGCGGAAGATTTCAGGAAGAGACTGATATGGCCCCGATAGTCGGGCTTTGTCAGGAGGGAAGACATCCTTCAGAAAAAGGAGGATTGTTTTTATATGAAAACAGAAAATTCCTCTATTTTAAAAGTAAAATTCAGATCCAGAATAAAACGGCTGTTTATACCCCTCTTTATGAGGAGCCTTCGCTGCAGGAAGAATCCCGGGACCTGGGATATGCCAATGTGCTTTTTTCCCTGGATGGAATGGAAAAGGAACTGGCAAGGTCGAAAAAAGACGCGCTCATTCTCAGCGTGGTTCTTTTCCTGATTTTTTCCATCCTGGGAACGTATTTCTCAAACGGCATTGTCCAGCCTGTTTTGATGCTGGTTAAAGCCACGAGGAAAATTTCCTCCGGAAATCTGGATGTGGAACTTCCCCCAAAAACCGCCAATGAAATCGGCCTTCTCTCCGACTCTTTTCATCAGATGATCCTGCACATCAGGGAAAAAAATGTCCTGAAGGAGCAGGTTCTGGCTGTGGAAAAGATCGCCTCCATCGGGAAACTCGCGGGCGGTTTGGCTCATGAATTCAATAACATCCTTTCAGCCATCTCAATGGATGTGGAAGCCTCGCTTGAGATGAACGACGGCCGATACTCCAGGGAATCTATGCAAAATATCATGGATGCCGTCCAATCCGGCATGGCTATCACAAAAAATCTGCTGAATTATGCCAGGCCGTCCCCTCCGGCCTTTGCATCGGCAAATATTCATGATGTGCTCATGAAAAGTGTGAGTCTGATCCGCCAGGAATTGATGCATTTCGGGATACGGATTTCGGTTTCAGGAAATACAGATTTGTTCTGCAACATGGATGCACAGCAGATTCAGCAGGTTTTTTTGAATATTCTGACCAATGCCAGGGACGCCATGAGAAACAGCGGCTTTCTTGATGTTTCAGTAAGCAAGGAAAACGGCTATGCCCTGCTTTTATTCAAAGACACAGGAACAGGTATTCTTGACTCGGATATGGAAAGAATCTTTGAACCCTTTTTTACAACCAAGGGGGATTATGGGAAAAGCCAGGTTCCGGGGACAGGTTTGGGGCTGTTCATTTCCAGGGAGATCATTCAAAATCACTGGGGTACGCTTGTCATCCAAAGCCGCGCATCTGGAGGAACGGAGGTGCAGATCCGCCTGCCTCTAACCTGCCTATAATAAAATTCAGAGAAAAAGAAATTGATTTTTTCCCTGTTTTGTTGAAAAATACAAAATCATAAGTCAGTTTAAGAAATCGAGGAATTCATTCATGAATAAATATGTTCTATGTTTTTTATTTAGCGTGATGTTGTTTCCCCTTTTGTGCGGCGAATCAACTGTTTCCAAAAAGGAAAATTTTGTTTACGACAGCAAAGGCAAAAGGGACCCTTTCTTTGCCGTCTCGGAAGATACCGGTCCTAAAGTCCCGGAACCGTCCCTGGATGAATTGACCGGCCGGCAAAAACTCGAGAAAGCAGGGATCAAATTGAATACCATCGTGTGGGACATGAAAAGGCCCGCTATCCTTGTTGACGGCGATGATAATATTTACGGGATTGGAGACAGGGTGAAGGGAATCGCTGTCATCCGGACCGTTGAAAAAGAGTACGTGGTTTTTGAAGTGGATGGAGAATTGGTCGAAGTGACCATCCAGTGAATCTTGTCTTTTTCATATTCAAATACAGTGTGTTGTTCTTCAATTGCGGAATTGTGTTAGCAGTATCGCTAGTTTTTCTTGCCTATGAACAGCCCCCTTTTTCGCAGGGATCTCTTCTGATTCTGACAATAGCCGTGTTGTGCTTTCTCATCAATCTGGTGAATCTGATTGCGAACGTGATTTCCTTTTACCGGTCCAAATTCAGACACGGACTGAAGTACAAGACCAGATGGTGGAAACCTTATCCCTCGGCCCATGACGCGGAGACTCTCCCTCTCCAGCATCAAGTTCCCACTTTGCCGCTGCAGGATCTTAAACCAGGAAATCAGGACTGAAAACATGGAGCTTATTCTGGAACAAATCAGATCTCATGGAGCCCAGACCCTGTCTTCTTTAAGAGCCCTGGGGAAATTGTCCCTTTTTGTTATGGACGCCACCATGCTTTGCTTTCATGCGCCCTTTAAATGGAAGCGTATTGTGGAGGAAATGTTTCATATCGGGGTCAAGTCCGTCTTTGTTGTCTGTCTCACCGCTTTTTTTACCGGGATGGTCCTCGGACTCCAGGGATATTATACGCTCAGCCGTTTTGGTTCAGAAGGACTCCTGGGAGGAGCCGTCGCATTGACGCTCATCCGGGAACTGGGGCCGGTATTGACCGCCCTCATGGTCACTGGAAGAGCAGGGTCCTTCATTTCATCCGAACTGGGAAGCATGCGCATCTCAGAACAGATTGACGCGCTCTATACCATGAACATCAATCCGATCAAGTATCTGGTCAGCCCGAAAATCATCGCCGCTGTCCTGGCTGTTCCCCTGTTGACCGCCATCGGAGATATGGTCGGAATATTTGGCGGCTATATCACAGGCGTAGTCATGCTGGATTTGAATTCCGGCGTTTTCATCAACAACATGATTTCCTCAACCGACATGAGCGACGTTGTCAACGGCCTCATTAAACCCGTCTTTTTCGGTTATGTCCTGGCCGCCATCAGTTCTTATCGCGGTTTTTTCTGCGATTCGCTGCGCACCGGAGGCAAAGGGTCTGAAGCGGTCAGTACTGCCACAACGAGTTCCGTCGTGATTTCCAGTGTCACTATTTTAATATCAGACTATATTTTAACCGCCTTTTTGATGTGATGCCATGGATACGGATGTCGTGATTGAATTCAATAACGTGACGAAATCCTTTGGATCGCAGGTGATCCTCAACCGGATCAACCTGAAAATTTTCCGGGGAAAAGTGACCGCCATCATCGGTAAAAGCGGAACGGGGAAAACCGTTCTTCTGAAACATATGATCGGACTTTTGGAACCCACTTCCGGCGACATTTTTTTCGAGGGGAAAAATATGGCCAAGCTGCGCCCTGAGGAAAGGCAGCGCGCCAGGTCCAAATTCAGTTATATGTTTCAAAACGGCGCTTTGTTTGATTCCATCAATATCTATGATAATGTGGCGCTTCCGCTGCGGGAAACCACCAGACTCAATGAGAAAGAGATCAGGAGAAGAGTCATGGATAAGCTGGAAAAACTGGAAATCACGGATATCGTAGAAAAATATCCGTCCGAAATTTCCGGCGGCATGAAAAAACGCGTCGGCCTGGCCAGAGCGCTTGTCGTGGACCCTGAAATCATCTTGATTGACGAACCGACAACCGGATTGGATCCCATACGGAGAAATGCCGTCCACAGCATGATATCCCATATGCAGCGCAAATTCGGTTTCACCGCGGTGATCGTGAGCCATGACATTCCGGATGTGTTTTATGTTTCCCAGAGGGTTGCCATGCTGGACAAGGGAGAGATCATCGCCGACTGCCTGCCCGAGGAGATCCCCTTTGTGGACAATTCCGTCGTGAAGGAATTCATCAAGGGAGTTGAAAACCTAAAAGACGAATTGACAGGACTCCATACCAAAAGCCAGATCACCCAGAAATTCACCATCAACAGAGCCATCCCCGCTGAGAGCTTTTTCTCCGTTATCTTATTCAGAATTGACGGGCTGGATAAAATCAATGAGACTTTGGGTTTCATTACCGGACAGAAAGTCCTCAAACACCTTGCGGCATTCATTGAGAGTTTTCTCCGTGTTTCCTGCGAGCATTCGCGTTACAGCGACAATCAGATTCTGACGATTTTACCCAATATCAAGAAAATGATGGCCGATTTGCTGTTAAGAAAACTGGGTGAAGCGTTGAAGAATTATCCTCCGCTGCCTCCGGAAGGATTTCAGGCCATGAGTTATACCATCAGCGCAGGAGTGGCTGAGTCCGGAGACATGACTCATATCGATCACGTTGTTGATGAGACCGAGAAAACCATGAAGGTGATAGGACGGTTTCACCTGAGTTGATGAAAAGGAATTGAGAATTTCCGGTTAAAGTATATAAGATCGGATGGATTTGAATAGAGAGGCTATATGAAAAGAGAGTATTTGGAAATAACGGTGGGTTTATTTGTCATGATCGGCATTTTTTGCATCGGATACATGAGTATCCGGCTGGGTAAGCTTGATATCTTCAGCTCAAGGGAATATGTCCTGAAGGCCCGCTTCACTTCTGTTTCCGGTCTGAAAAAGGGCGCGCGCGTTGAAATTTCCGGCATTCCGGTCGGAAAAGTGGGGGATTATTACCTGGACCCGAAAACCGAAGTGGCTATGGTGGAAATGATGATAAAGAAAGATATCAAAATCGACACCGATGTCATTGCCTCCATTAAAACCAGCGGTATCATCGGAGATAAGTACATCAAGCTGACCCTGGGAGGAGCGGATCAGCATCTGAAAGATGGAGACATGATCACGGATACTGAATCCGGTGTTGATATCGAGGAACTGATCAGCAAGTTTGTTTTTGGAAAAGTGTAGTGAGAATTAAGAATTGAGAATGGTCAATGGTTGTAAGTTGTTGGTTGATTCAGCAGCAGACCCAGGTCATGAGATCTGTTAAACATGAATAAGGATGATTAATTAATATATTTGTATCACTCCCAATATAAGGAGCATTCATGAAAACGCTAATGAGAAACGTCTTGTTCATGCTGGCCGTTGTTTTTTTCCCGCTTTTTCTGAAAGCAGGAGAGGCCATGCAGCAATTGGAAAAAACAGTCACCGAAATCATGGACCTATTGGAAAACCCTGTATTAAAAGGGGAAGATAAAAAGACAGAGCGGGACAATAAACTGGGGGATCTTCTGGAGTCGCGTTTTAATTACGAGGAAATGAGCAGAAAAACACTCGCAAAAGAGTGGAAGAATCTTCAGGAAGACAAGCAGAAGGAGTTTACGAACGTCTTCAAGGAGCTGTTGAAAAGAACCTACATCTCAAGAATTGAAGCCTATACCAATGAAAAAGTCACCTATTCCAAAGAAATCAGCCTGGATGAGGGTAAAGCGGTGGTCCAGACGGTTCTTGTCTCTGAGAAGGGGGATATTCCTATTGATTACAATATGCATCTGGTTGGTGAGGAATGGAAGATCTATGATGTCACGATTGAGGGAGTGGGACTTTTAAAAAATTACCGGAACCAGTTCAGAGAGATCATGGAAAAGGGATCTTTTGATGACCTGATGAATAAATTGAAAGAAAAAAATGAAAAACTTGAGACCTGATTCCGGTATTATTAGGATCAAGAGTTTTTCCGCGGTTTTTATATTTTTAGCATGGTCATTTATTTTTTTTGCAGCCCGGGCGGATTTTTCTTATGCCCAGTCTTCTCAACAAAATGTTTCCGGAGCTCCTGTGAGCACAGCCGAAGAAGACGATGAATTCGAAGAGGACGAGGAGGATGATTTTCCGCGAATCCCGGATCCTTTTATCTGGTGGAATAAAGCCATGTTTCAGATCAATGACAGGCTGTATTTCTGGGTGTTGAGGCCAACCTCCCGCGTTTATAACAGGCTCTTGCCGGAAATGGGCCGTATTTCAATCAGAAATTTTTTCGAAAACCTGCTGACCCCGGTGCGGTTTTTTAACTGTCTTTTGCAGGGGAAATTAAGATCCGGAGGCACGGAAGCGGCCAGGTTTTGTCTCAACACCGCGTTCGGCGTCCTGGGATTTTTTGATCCGGCAAAAAAAGTATGGAAGCTGAGCATGCAGGATGAAGATACCGGCCAGACTTTGGGAGTATACGGCCTGGGGCATGGTTTTTATCTGGTCCTGCCCTTTTTCGGGCCGTCTTCTCTCCGTGACGGTATCGGCATGGTCGGAGACGGGTTTTTAAACCCGGTCTATTATCTTCCGTTGGAACCAAGCGTTTCTATCACCGCTTACAAAACACTCAACCAAACTTCCCTGAAACTGGGTGATTATGAGGGTTTGAAGAAGTCTTCGCTGGATCCCTATCGGTCCTTTCGGGATATCTATGTCCAATATCGTGAAAACAAGGTGAAGAGATAGGGGTTTAATTGAGAATTAAGAATTTTGTATTGGGAAATAATTCTAACCACGAATCACACGAAAAAAGAAAAGTATTGTAGACAGATCACAGGTATTTATTTCGTCATCTCTCATATACAATTCATAATTCTCAATTTTTAATTCTCAATTTATACGTCTTGTTTATTGTCTTTCCTGTCTGATATATAAACGCTGAACGGATTATTTTTTCTGAAAAAATCCAACAAATAAATTCCTTGACTTCTCAGCCATTATATGGTAAACTCTTCCTGACTTGAGGGACGAAAAAAACAGATAAGTTCTAATTATTAGCAGGCATGGATTTTGCATTATATGAGGGGGGTGTCTAAAACATGAAATTCACCTTCTTAAACATGATTATTGTTACTTTTTTCCTGTTTGTTAACGGGAGCCTTTTCCCTTATTCTCATGCCGCCTTGATAGATGATTTATCGTATGCTATCCAGATTGATCCAAGGGATGCTGACAGCTATTTCAGCAGAGGTTATATCTATTTTGTCAAAGAGGATTTCGACAAGGCCATTGATGATTTTTCCCAGGCAATCAGACTGGAACCCACAGATGACCTTTCTTATTATTTCAGAGGAAAAATCATGTCACGGAAAGGGGATATGCGCCGAGCTATCGAGGATTTCACCAAGGCATTGATATACAAACCCAACCATGTGGCTGTTCTTTTCTACCGGAGCCAGGCTTATAGAAAAGTCGGAGAAAAATCCAACGCCATGAAAGACCTTAACCAGGCATTGAAGATCAGTCCCAATCAGCCTAAGTTATGGGCATGGAGAGGATACATGAAAAAAGATACCGGTGATATTGGAGGAGCTGTTTCGGATTATCGAAAAGCCGTTGAACTGGACCCAGGTTATGCCTGGGCCATGAATCAACTGGCTTGCATTTTGGTTTCATCCCGGGACCCTGAGATCTATAATCCCGAGTACGCCCTCAGTTACATTGAACGCGCCCTTGTGCAGGAAAAATCAGCCGCGTATTACGATACCCTGGGATGTATCTGCTCTGAATTGAAGCAGTGGAAAAAAGCCGTGGAAGCAGAGGAACAGGCGATGGCCTTGGATGAGAATGTCATGTTCGAAGAAAGAAGAAACGCCTTCCTGAAGGAAAAATCTTATACCCAATTGATCGAGGAAAAGAGAAAAATTGAAGAGGAAAAACAATTTCTGAAAACGCATGAAAGAAGAAAAAAGGAAAAATTGTGGGACGAGATCGTTAAGAGAAATAAAAATATCACTTATAGAAGAATCTATCCCATCAGCGGAAATACCAAACTTTCCAGGAAAACCTGATTAACCCGGAAAAATTCATTCTTGTGTCAGGAGGCTGGAAAGATTCCTCGCATCCGTTCGGAATGACAAAAGTCCCGGTCTCCTTGGTCTGCCTCTCCAGTATTTTCAAGGATTCTGGCTTCCAGTTTCACGGGAATGAGGAATGAGATGGGATTCAAGGGAAACTGGATCTCCGCTTACGCGGAATGACACCTTGAAGAGACTTCTCAAGAAGAAAGCGGGATTTGGATTTTCGTTTTCGCCGGAATGACATTCATGCAGAGGTCTTTGAAAATCTGTGAGTAATATGGATTAACAAGCCTCATTAAAATTCAGGCGCTGACCAGTTCCGCCTGAGTGACAGCTAATCCCGGAGGTTCCTCCGGCACACTCAGTAATTCCTGGTCAGGTCTTCTTAAATCACGCGGATTGTTTCTGCGCCTCACTTCAAACATTTTTACTTTTTCAAACTCTTCCTCGCCCTGCCAGTGTCCTCCTTCATCATCATACCAGAAAAAGGTCAATCTGTTGATCCTGGGATCTTCCAGCAGGGCCTCGTATTTTCCAAAAGCGGTTTTGACTAATTCCACGTCGTATTCAGCTGTCCAGTTGCCGTGTTCATCTTCCACACCTGCATGAATAAATCCAGGGGCGTCTGTCCTCAAGAGAAGAGGCCTTTTCATGTCATTGACTTCGATAACAGGATTTAAAAACCGCCTTGTATTGAATGTGACCCTGAGTGGCCTTGATGAGGGGACAGGCGCCTTTCTGGCAGGGGCTTTTTTTTCTTTAATAGTCGGTTTTTTCAAAAAATCATGTATCATTGCCGCCAGTTTTTGAGCTTCAGCAGGGTCGATTTCCTTGATCTTCCTGCTCCGTTCAGTCAATACCTCTTCCAGCCAGCCCCGTAAAAATTCTTCATCGTCACTGAATCCTTCCTTCACGGCTCTTGCTTTGAGAGCCCCAATCAAAAACAGATAGGCATTCGAATACCCGGATTTGAGCATTTGAAACAATCCTGTCCAGTCCACATCCCTGTAAGTGTCAGGCGCTTTGGCTGGTTCTGACTCTGTTTGAAAGAGAGTGTCATAAAAGCCTTTTGCCTTTAGCACTTCTTCTGTAATTTCAAGCGGATTTTCAAGAGGCATGATGATGTCCCCTCTTGTTTCAAGAAAATCATCCACATACTGATAATCAAAGATGGCTGCTTTTTTTATGATTTCCATCCTGCCTTCGCGGGTGACACCATAGGGCGAAAAAGTTTTATAGCCTGCCGAATTCTTTGACAGGAAAATTCCAGGTACATATTTCGCCAGTTCAGCCAGTCCTTCGGCAAATAAATGATCAGCATCCATTCCGTCGGCAGAATACCCTGTATAGACATATACCCCTTTTGTTCCCAATATCAAAACCGCATTCGCAACCTGCTGGCCCTTCTGGTTGAATACCTGCAGTACAAATGAATTGGCCTCAAGACCGTGCACGATGGGTGTTGCCCGGTGAACCCCGTCAGGACTGTAGCACAAATTGAAATCACCCATTCCCACGCAGGCCTCTTCAATCAGATCCTTCTTGATTGTTATCCTGAAATCCTGCGCCTGTGAGGCGCCCACAGGCAGGGCTTCGATCTTCCGGACGTATTCCATCCTTTTTGCAACCAGTTTTTCATGGACCTCAAAAAGACTCCTGGTCTTTTTGTCTTTAACGTAGGCTGTTTCAATCTGCCTCCAGAACTGGAGGATTTTTTCTGAGCTGCCCAGTTCAGTTGCTATTGCAGGTGTCAAAGTCCTTTTGCCGAGCGTCGTTATACCGAGTGTGATCGCCAGCTCTACTATCTCTTCGGCTGATTTCCTTATCGAATCCTTTTTATCTTCAGCGCTTATGCTTGTGGGCAAATGAACGGTTTTGGTTATCCCGTCAGTAAAAAGCGCTTTTTTATAACCGGCTTGGGTCAGTTCCTCGATTATTTCTTTATTGCATTTGTGTGTCTGATCCAGGGGTTCCAGTCCCAGGTCTTCAAGTATTTCATTCAGTTCTTCGTTGCCGAGATTAATGACGAATTCATTCAAAGCCTGTTTTGCCTGTGAGAGGTCCCTGTTTTCATAACCTTCAAAAAATACGGTCAGGGCTCTTTTCATGATTTCCCGGGCCAGATCCCCTTCCTGAAAATCATAGGACAATTCCAGTGTCAGCAATACACTCAACAGGGTCATCATCTGTTTTAATATCTGCGGGTCACCCAGTAATTCCAGTTCAAAATCTTCCAGCTCATCCACTTCCAGAAGCTTCCTTAAGAATTCCCCGCGCACCCTGTTTAAAGATTTGCGCATCTTTTCTTCAGCCGTTCGCTCCTGGGATATTGTTGGTTCACCCTCCATCATTTCCTCGGCGTAAGCGTCCATTTCTTTAAGCGCGCTTTCAAATGCTGCCGCTATGCCTTCATAGGCTTCTTTGTTTTCTTCTGTCATTTCATGAAAGATCATCATTTCAATGTAGTCTTCAGCAGCCCTCATTCTTACTTCCAGGTCCCTGGCATTATTGGTAAAAAATTTGCGAAATACTTCGTATTTTGGATCTTCTGCTATCTCTTTTGCCAGCAGATTTTTCAGCGTGTTAATATAGGTTGTCACACCGCTTTCAAGTATTCTTAAGGCAATTAGTTTCGCATCTTCATACGAAAAATTGCTGTCAGTTATCGCTGTCAGTGCCCATTTGATGTTTTTTTCCGTGTCAAGCAGTTCCCATAAGGTCTGCAGTTTTCGTTCCCTGCCGCTCCACCTGCTTAAGGCGGTGCTGAGCCGCAGGAAGGATTCTTCATCTTCAATCAATGTGATCAGTCCGGTATGAACAATGTCATAATGCCCTGCCAGGATCAGTTCAGCCAGCCTGTCATGATGTTCTTTTGGAATTTTTATGAGCCCTGCTGAAATATCCAGGCTGATTTCTACAGACTTGGCCGCATGCATTTCCTGCAAATCTTCCACCAGTCTCAGGCATAGGCCTTTTGAGATCCGCCTCTCCCTGGCATGTCTGAGCACTTCTTCAAAAGCAGAAGCCATATGATTCGCAAATTTTCCGTATGTATTTGTACTCCACCATCCGAACCTGATTTTTACAAACTCAATGGCTTTTTCCCGCAGATACTCTTCGAGCCTGACACACACCTCTTCCGGAGTTTCAGGATGTTTAAGCAAGTCCGCAAAAGCATCTATGACGGGATATAAATCCTTGTAATTATAACTGCAGTGGGAGTATATGTGTTTGCCCAGCAACTCAATTTTTTTTAAGAACTCATCCCTCGTGTCGATTTTCTGGCGTCTGAGCAATATCTCTGTGACAGCCTTGTTATCAGCATCGATGAAAAATACAGAACAGCAATGGGACCAGAATGAGTTATAATATCCCCTCACCAGCTCCACTGCGGCTTTTCCCTTATAGGCTTCTGAATTGTAATGATCCACCTCCAGCACCCTGTCAAACCACTCTTCAGCTTCACTGCATATGTCCTGGTCAACCAAAACATTGCCCATTCCGTTCATGGCTTCAGTATTACGAGGATCAATTTCCAGCGCCCGCAGGAAACATTTTTCCGCATTTTCCAGATTCTCATTTTTATAAAACTGTTTTGCCTGTGCGATGACATAACCGAGATCACTGGAAGCAAGAACCTCTTTTACCTGTTCATTTTCAGCAGTCGAAGTGAACACCGCCATCATCGTCTGATTGGCATGCATGAGGACGTTTTCAGGTGAATATCTTTTTGAGATTTTTATCAGGTCATCCCTGTCTCCATGATAAGCAAACCCTGTCTTACCTTTAAAATTAAACGAAAACACATCAATGGCGGTTCTTGAACGGGTTCTCTGATAAGTGAACCCTTCAGGAGGCTGGAAGTCTTGATTGGTGAATATCTCTCTGAGGAGATTCAACAATATGTCAGGATCATCAAGGCTGATTTCGGTTTTAGGAGCCAGATTTTGCGTCTTAAATACAGAGGCCTGCGCGCAGATGCGCGGCTGAAACAGGATCATCTGGATGCTGAGCAGAAAGAGAAATATTCTGTATGCAATATTTTTCAACAGGATTTCCAAATATGGCTATTCCTATTTATTTACACTATATAACATAACTTGTCAAATTCCGGATAAGTAACGATTCACTTTTTTCTAAATAATTTCAAAATCCCGCAAGAGGTCATTCCGGCTGAAACGAGGGATCTTTTCTTATGACATGGACGAGTGTTATTACCCCGGTCTATCAATAATATATTGCAATTAATGTCATTGCCGGACTTCCGGCAATCCAGGAAATTCATAAAATCTGGATTGAGGCTGTCCAAGAACTAATAATTCTGTCATCCCGTACGAATGTAAGGGATCTTAGTTCCTTCACTTTGTTCAGGATGACACTTCAAGTGTCAGATTCTTCGGTCGCTTTTGCTTTCTCAGAATGACAGTTTTGGCGGTTCTTGGACAGTCTCATGACAAAGAGAGATTTATTTGCTGATCCTCTTAATGTGCAATGGGCTCTATTTTGAAAAAAAAATTCTACCCCTTGTTTTTTTCTGCGGATCAGGTATATATAAGCATAATAAGGAGAAGTCCCATGAGAAGGAAAGACCGGTTCATACTTTTATTCATAGCCACCGCTTTTATTATTTCTGAAGTTCCAGCCGCAACACAAAAAGATCATGCCTTACTTTATCCCAGCCTGGCGCCTCAAAGTTCTTTGCAGGGAAAAAAGTTTAATGCCTTGATAGAACTGGCTGAATTCATGGCTTCCAGGCAAGGAGGCAAACGTCTTGATCAGCAAATTGTTACTGAGCTGAGACGTCTGGAAGCCAGACGTCAGCAAGCACAGGGGCGAACTGCACGCGCTACGGCTCAGGCAACAAGCAAAGTAGCGCAAGATTTATTAGAGCTGAGTAGGCATGTAATTCAAGATCTGAGATCAAATATAAACATCTTTGCCGATCAACTGATGGGGATAACCCAATACAAAGGCGATACCTATCCGCCTACAATATTTGGTCCGATTTTGAATGCAATGACTCATGGGATGCCTTTAGCATGGGATTCGCAAACAGGACGCAAGACAGCAGGGCTATTTATTACAGATCATAATGCAGGTGGAGAGCGAATATTATCTATTTTTGACATTGAATTTGCCAGACAAAGAGCAGGAGGTGATTACATTCCAACTCTTTCGAGAGAAAACGCGTTGAGACTTGTTACTACGCTGGCTGATCAGATGGAGAGAAGAATACAGGAAGGAGTCATAGCTGCTGTTGGAGAAAGGATCTGTACCGATACTGCGAGAAAATTGAGAGATGCATCCCCGTCTAATCCATACAGGCCCGAGGCTATTAATAAATTAAGGCAAACTTTGCAGGCAGTTAATTCTGCATCTTCTGCCCAAGAAAATCCGATGTCTAAAACTTTAATTGGAATAATTCTTGATGTTTCAAGAACCAATCCTCTTCTCATAGTGTCTAACCTAACTGAGTTAGTCAGCCGGTCCAAGCCTAATTCATCCGGAGAAACTGTTGTCTCGGTCCTGGGGATTCCTTTTGCGAAAGAAAAAAGAACGGATGGCAGGCTCACAGCCATCTCTGCAGTTGATGCAGAATCGGTTGATGCCAAGGCAGCAAGAATTATCGAAGCTCTGGCCCGTTATATCGAATCTAAAGCTGTGAAGACTGCCCCGGCGGCGCAGGCTGCTCCTGCCACTCGAGATACGCAGCTGATTATTGCTCAAGTATTGAGAGCTCAGGCAGCCAAGTTAAGGGGAAAAACAAATCCAGAAAGGGCT
>JAFGBW010000168.1 GCA_016932965.1 Candidatus Auribacterota bacterium | reverse complement strand
GAACACCCCCTTCTCCTCAAAATGCTCAAGGCCTCCAGAATCGAAATCTCGGAAAATCCTCCCCAGTCCCCCATGCCCTCCGAAGTCACACCCATCGCAACCGTTTCCATGGAACTCGATAAATCCCTCATCGACTTCGATTCCGAAAGAACCAAACTCTCCGCCAAAATCGAGAACCTATCCTCCTTCATCACCACCCTCTCCCGGAAACTCTCCAACCCCGGCTTCCTCTCCAAAGCCTCCCCCGAAGCCGTCAATAATGAAAAATCCAAACACACCCAGGCCCAGGAAGAATTGCAAAAATTGAAAACTGTTTTTCAATTTTTCAAATGATTTTGGAAAATGCAGGAAAACTTTTTTATAAAAAAGTTTTCCTGCACCTTTCAAAAAATTTTAAAGGCGCACGCGATACGGAAAATACACAAGCAATGCTTGTGTATTTTCCGTATCGCGTGCAGACAAATTTAATAATCTAAAAAAACACATCTCCAGTTAGATCAGGGAACAGGATAATCCCACCATAACTGAATATGAATTCGAAAAATTGAAAAACATCAAACCTCCCGCTGTAGGAGAAAAAGCTGAGAAATTATTGTTCTATTTATCCGAAAAAAACTCAACACCGGGTAAAATATTCACTTCTATATTCCAAATAAAAAATATCAATGATTATCTTCCTTATTGCGGAATATGCTGGGCAATCGATAAACAGGAATTGGATTATCTTTTCCATGGTTATTTAAATACTACTAAACAATTCATCCTCAACACAGATGGAATGAACCATAGTGTTAAAATCAGTCCTACAGGCTGGGCTTATCTTGATAGTTTACAACAAATCAATCCTGATAGTCATCTTGGCTTTGTAGCGATGTGGTTTGATCCGAAAATGAATTCCCTACATCAATCAATCGAAAAAGCTATTCATGCTTCAGGATATGAACCTAAACGCATAGACAGACTTGAGCACAACAATAAAATTGACGATGAAATTATCGCTATGATCCGAAAGAGCCGTTTTGCGGTATATGATTTTACAGGACAAAGAGGCGGGGTCTATTTTGAAGCAGGTTATGCTTTGGGATTGGGATTACCTGTTATCTGGCTATGCAAAGAAACTGAGATCAATAACATCCATTTCGATAACCGACAATACAATTTCATCCTTTGGAATGAAGAGCATCCGGAAGATTTAAGACAGCGATTACAAAACCGGATCGAGGCGACTTTAGGCCCGTTGAATTTTGAAGAAAATCCATTAACTTAAAAAGCTTCATATTGATAACTTATTCCGAATACAAAGGACGACGGCTGGAAAAGAGTGAATCTTTTTTCCAGCCGTCGTCCTTTGTATTCGCCAATAAAATTTTTTGAAAAGGGTGCGGGAAAATCTTTTTTCTTTAAAAAAGATTTTCCCGCATTTTCTTTCCCTTTGAAAAAAAAATTTATCTGGGGACAAATTTTCTTTTTCGCAATCTGATATTTTTGGGGGTGATTTCGACGAGCTCATCGTCGTTGATGTACGCGATGGATTCCTCGAGGCTGAGGACGGTGGGCGGGGTGAGGATGACATTTTCATCACTTCCGGCGGAGCGGACGTTGGTGAGTTTTTTCCCTTTGGCGGGGTTGACGGTGAGGTCTCTTTCGCGGCAGTGTTCGCCAACGATCTGGCCTGTATAGCATTGGGCATTGGGCCCATAGAACAACGTGCCGCGTTCCTGGAGGTTAAAGAGCGCATAGGCCACGGTTTCGCAGACGCAATTACAGACCATGGCGCCGTTTTTACGGTTTCTGGGGATATCGCCTGCGTGACGAGCGAATCCGGAAAACACATAATTCATGACACCCATTCCTTTGGTATCGGTCATGAATCCTGAGCGGAAACCTAAGAGTCCGCGGGTCGGGATATTGTATCTGAGGCGGACCATCCCGTTATCCACGTGCATTTCAAGCATCTGGGCCTTACGGCTGCCGAGTTTTTCCATGACCGGGCCGAGATATTCTTCAGCCACGTCGATGATCAATTCTTCGAAGGGTTCCAAAACCTGATCGCCGTCTGTTTCCATGATCACCTGCGGACAGGTGACCTGGAACTCATAACCTTCGCGCCTCATTTTTTCTATGAGGATGGAGAGATGGAGTTCTCCTCTGCCGGACACTTTGAACCCGGGTGTACCGTCCAGTTCTTCAACGACCAGAGCCACGTCAGAAAGGGTTTCTTTATTAAGGCGTCCGGATAAATGGCGTGAGGTGCAATAGGTGCCTTCTTTGCCGGAAAAAGGGGAATCATTGGGAATAAAATTCATGGAAATAGTTGGAGGATCGATTTTCAGCATGGGACAAGGGAGAGGATCAATAGGATCAGTATAGGTGTCACCGATCATGACATCCTCGACGCCGGCAACAGCGACGATTTCCCCCATGCCGGCTGACTCCACGGGAATTTTCTGGTTCGACTGAAACCGGTATATTTTTGTGATTCTTGCAGAAGTGTTCCGGCCTTCCTGATTGGCCAGGACAATATTCTGATTGATCTGCATGGAGCCGGAGGTGATCTTACCTATGCCCAGTCTTCCAAGGAAAGACGAATAATCAATGGATGAAACCTGCATCTGCAAAGGCCCGTCCGGGTCTCCTGCGGGTGGAGGAATATGATGAACAACCGCATCCAATAAGGGTATCATGGAACTGCTTTTTTCATTTAAATGGATTTTTGCATAACCGTCTTTGGCTGAAGCATAGATGACGGGAAAATCCAGGATATGGTCGGGTGCTTTCAATTTCACGAAAAGGTCGAACACCTGGTTCACGGTCCAGTCGGGCCGGGCGTGGGGTTTATCGATTTTATTGATGACCACGATGATCTTCAAATGATAGGAAAGGGCTTTTTTAAGGACAAAATAGGTCTGGGGCATGGGGCCTTCCTGGGCATCGACTACGAGGAGGGCTCCGTCCACCATCTTAAGGACCCGTTCCACTTGTCCGCCGAAATCGGCATGTCCGGGAGTGTCCACGATATTGATGAGATGCCCTTTATAATGAAAGGATCCATTTTTCGACGCGATGGTGATTCCGCGCTCACGTTCCAGGTCCATGGAATCCATCAATCTTTCTTCCACGATCTGATTCTCCCTGAAGAGGCCGCTCTGCCTGAAGAGTTTATCCACGAGGGTCGTTTTGCCATGGTCAACGTGGGCGATGATTGCGATGTTTCTGATATTTTTCTGGTTCATATACTTGTACAAAAGATTACTATTTTTTCAAAAGCGGGTACTTTCTCAAAGGAAATCCAGAATATCCATAAAAAAATCCCCCTCATTCCCTTTTTTAGGGGACGAGGGGGATGATTATCTTAATAAGTGATTATTCCAAACCGTGTTTAGTCGATAGTAGATACCCGGTTATCTATGCCGGTATTACTGATGGAGGGCGGCTTTGGATTGGCGCTGGTGCTCCAATTCAGCTTGTTGTCTGTTCCTGTCAGGTCAATCTTGGGGACAGATGCTTCAACATTCACCTTGTTGTCCACTCCGGTGATCGAAACTGCTGAGCAGAACCCCTTGATCGTGACTTTATTACCCGTTCCGGAAACAACGACGTTTTCGCCTTTGCATTCCAGGACCCGTTTCGTATCCACTCCGTCGATGACAATCTGTTTGGAGGATGCCCCAGGTGTGTCTGGACTCTCCTGCATGTTACTGATCACGGCAGTATTCCGGCCTGTCCCTTCTGTGGCTGTGATTTGATTCTTTTCAATGGTTGCCTGATTCCCGCTGCCTTCCTCGGCCTGAATCTTATTATTAAAAATATTGACGGAATCCCCTGTTGAACTATCCTTGACCAACAGTTTGCCGGGAGCCAGAAGAACGCTTTGTTTCCCCTGTCCGGCTGTTTCATCATCTGATGCAGCAGACCATACCACTGAACAAAGTAAGCAGATCAAACCCATTAGAAAGACACTCCGGAACCATGTACTCTTCATTCGTTTTTCCTTTCTTGATCGTCGTTTACTGATTAATCCTGTGATTTATAACCGTTTGACGTGAATCCTCAAGAAATATTCAAATAAAAAATGGGCTCTGTTAGACAGAAGTAATGGATGACTGCACTTTTTTGGATAGTTCAAATTAAATTTTAACTATTAAACTGGCGCTATAAGCCTAATAAAAAGGAGTCATCCATTACTTCTGTCTAAAAAATCCCTTCTTCTTCTACAAAGCAGAACTCATTATGTTTATAAGAATAAGTTGAAAAAGAAAAAGAAGAAAAAAATCACACTTCGGAAAGCCGGTATGATTTTTATTTAGTGGCGACCGCCTCCAGATATTTCCGAATCAATAGACCATATCCGGGAATATCCTTCTGAATGAAAAGAGGAAAACTGCGCTGTATCTTTTTTTCATCAAGCGTGATCGGCTTCCTGCCCTCCAGACGTATTTGAGTTTCCTTATTGAATTCGAGGGTCACCTGCTGAATGATTTCCCTGGCTTCCCTCTGCTTGATCAGCCACTCTTCGCCGGTCATGGACTGCCGGAGTTCCTCCATCTGATGATCCAATTTGGAAAGCAGTTCATCGCTTTTACTTTTGAAATGGGAAGAAAGAAGGTTCGCTTCACCCATGAAATCCTGGATCCGTTCCAACTGTTGTTTTTGACTCTGAAACTGCTGAAGATAACGGAAACGGGCTTCCTTTTGTGATTTTCCATATCCCCCTTCTGTTTCTTTCTCCCCGGATTCAACAAATTCAGCAGCATCTTTCAATGATTTCAATACCTGCGCAACGGAAGTGGTTTCCTGCTGTTTCATCCCGTCGATAACCGCATTCTCAAGGCTCTGCTTTAACTCGGCAGCAGTCGTCCCTTTGAGAGGGACATCCATCAGGGAAGCTGTTTGAGCGATCCGGCGGAGCTTTTCTTCCCTTTCCTCACCGTCTTTCTCTCGTTGGGACTCCATCTCTTCCAATTCTTCGCTCAGATTTCTTAAGATTTTCTGATCCAATTTTTCCTCTTCTTCATTCACCAAATGGGCCATCTCACCGGCCTTTTCTTCCAGCTCATCGAGACCCAGTTTTGTCAATAACGTAGTTTTTCCCTGTTCCTGCGGAACAATGCTGATGGTGATCCCCTTTAAATTCATGACAGTATCCCGTTCCTTTTCCAGATCATTTAACATACTTTTCGCCTCAACCAGATACTTCTGAAGACGGTCCATTTCCTTTTCATCCTCAATGGTCCTGTTCATTTTAGCCTGAAGGGTCGCCAGCAATTTTCTCGCATCATGAATATTCTGTCCAAGAGCCGATATTTTTTCCGTCAAATCTTTTTCTCCCCTTCGTCTGAACTCCACGTAAGCCGTATTCGCTAGTTCATTCAGAAATTCAGAGCAAACCTGGTCTATCATCCGTGCGTTTTCCCTGATTCGCTTCAAAAAATTATCTTGTGCTCTGCAGTGCTGTTTTTCAACCGAAAGTTTGTATAACAGGATGCTTTTGAGAAAATCCGTCATAAAAGGGACCTTTCTCTCAAAGCTCTTCTCATCAAGCTGATGAAAGAGATAAAATAATTCCAGAGCGCTTTGAACGGGACCCTCGGCTGTTTTCATGGCCTCATCCCTGTTCCGGCTGTCCAAAAATGTTTTCATGATTTCCTTCAGGAGCGATGCTTTCTCTTTCACACGCGGAATCAATTCTTTCGGGCCTGTTTTTTCCTTATCAAAACGGATGAGGTCTTTGACCTGCTTTTCCACTTCAATTCGATGATCTTCTTCAAACTGCCAGGCATCCGCCCTGATCATTTCTTCAATATTTTTTCGTTTACGGTCCAGGCCGGACAATTTTTCCAAAAGAATATGGATTTGGGCGAGCTGCTTTTCTTTCTCTTCAGGCCGGCTGTTCATTTCCGCCTGTTTTTTCAATTCTTCGATCTGATTGGAAAAGATGTCGATAAGTGAACTGATTTTTTCTAAAAACTGGATATCCTTCATATTAAAATCCTGAACGCTCTCCAGATCAGAAAGAGCTGGAGACAAAAGTTGCAATTTATGCTCATTTAAAGAAATCCGTTCCCAGATGCCGAGATTCCTTTCATCCAAAACAGGAAAAGACTGTTTCAAGAGGTCCGTGATGCTTCGGACATCCTTAATAGGGCCCTGTTTTCCGGAAAATTTGAGCATTTCCAAAGCCAGTTGCTTGTCTGAGGAAAGATTCCCCAGCGAGGAAAGCCCGGCAAGGGAATTTTCAGCCCGTTGCAGGCTGGATGGCACATCCCCCTTGTTCTCCGCCAGTTCAATAATAGCATCGGTGAAAGTCTGAGATAAAACCGTTTCCAGATTTCTTCCCATCATTCGTTCCATCTCCCGCGCAAAAAAACTGAAATATTCAAGCAGATCCGCTTTTTTCGGTTCATCCAGCTGATTTAAAAAGGATGTCATTTTTTCCTGAATAGGAGTGATATCCAACTCCAGGGATTTCAAATACGAAAGACAATCTCCGGATCGTTTTTTCATTTCAGGGACAAGCTCTTTTCCGAATCGGCCATCTTTCATGTCTTGTTTGGTCTGTTGAACCCATTTCTTCCAGAATGTTTTCGCTTGCACCCATTTTTTTGCAGTCTTGTTGTTCTGAACCGCGTCATTCATAGAGAGTCCGAAAAACTTCCGCATTTCTTCCAAATCTCGCACTATGGATTGCAGACGGTTTCGGGACTCAAAAAAAAGCGAAATCGCGGCCTCTTTGGAAAAATCCCCCTCATCTAAAACGGTTTGAATCTGGAGAAGGGCATGCTTAACATCATGAAATTCCTTGACAGACGATGATCTTCCCAGATTGAGGAATGTGATGAAATCCTTCTCAGGAAAATGGCTGCATTTCTCTGCCTCTGTCTCGGTTTTCGAAATAAAATCAAGAAATTTTTCCTGAATCAAATCCTGCATGGTCATCATTTCCTGCCAGGACTCTTTCTGAATAGGCTTCCCCTGGATGAGGGCGTATTCTGATTGTTCCAGAAGGCGCAACACATCCTTTTCCGACTCAACAAGAAGGGAAAGCACTTCAGAGGCCATGGCCTTAAAACGGAAGTAATGGTTCAAATTGATAGTATCACCGATTTTCTTCACGCGGATAAAAAAAGGATCGCTGTTTGCAGAATTCTGGTTCGAATCAAGAGCGCTTAAATAAACCCGGATGGTTTGTTGCACAGACAGTTTCAAATCCGAAATTGGAAGCCTCGCCGTTACGGAAACACTCTCGGGAAGGTCCGGATGGTCCTCAACAAGAGATGAAAAAATTTTCTTCTCTTCTTGATGAGATTCAGCAGGTTCAGCATGGATCCAGACCTGTGAGATACCCTCAGGACTTTTCACCAGAGCCTTTATCTCGACAGTCCCTTGAGATGGGGCCACAAGATCCCCTATAGGTCTGATGATCCGGATGAAAATCTGTGCTTGTTTGAAATCCTTACTTTCTTTCGCCGTCTCATTTCTATTCAAAGAGACGGCGATTTGTTTTTCCAATGCGTACAGACAGCCTGTGATATTCCCGATGGCTTTTTTCAATTTACTCTCAGCCTTGAGACTGCTTCCGATGAGATACCAGGATTCCATCTCATCCAGATCATAACCAGCCGAGTTCAAAAAAGTCAATCCGTGGAGCCCCGTGGATGCTGTCTGCACCTGAATAGCATTCAGTTCATCAATGCAGAGAAAAAGGGAACTCTTCAGGGCTTCCTTCATCCATTTAAATTCTTCATCCGGAACAGTCCTGGATAATTCCATTCTGTTTAAAATGCCCCTGATTGTTTTTAGCTTTTTTATGACCCCTTTAAGGAGCGGATCCCTGTCCAGGCTGCCCGATTTTTTCTTCATCCCAAAACCGGCTAAAATTTTTCCCTCCTTTTCCCATTTCTCCAGAAACGGCCCAATCATGGAAACAGACTCCGTTTTTTTCCCTTCCTTTATTTTCTGTAAAAAAAGAGGAAAAAATGAAGAAAATGAAAGTTTATCCATAAACTGAAAACAGGGCTCCATGTGTTGTTGCATCCGGATTTCACCGTTATTTAAAAAATAATCTTTCTGTTCATAAAGAATCTTCTGAAGATGGACCCCTTTCTTGGCCGCCTGCAGCAGGTCAGATACCGAACATCCGGATTCCTTTGAACGGAGCAGCTTCTTTTTAAGATTCTGAAATTCCTTCTGGACAATGAGGCTCTGGAGACTCAAAGCCAAAGTCTGAAAATCAGACCAGGCATGGATCAATTCACCCTCCGTACGTTTCATCTCCTCTTTAGAAGGAGAACGCTCCAGGGACTGAAAGAGATTCCTGATCGAAGAAATAGTCTTGGCAGCCTGAAATAAACGCGGAGGAGACAATCCTGACTTTTTTATCTCTGAATTCCACGAATCAAATCTGGACATTTCATCGAGAAGATCAATCCATTGTATTTTGGTATAAGTCCCTCTCCCCTCCAGAAGATAGGTTGTAACAGAGATTCGGATAGACCGGATCAAAGAACAAAGATTCTGCAGGAGCATGAATCGCATTTCCAGCTCAGACAGCCAAATGACCCTTAAAACGGGGGATGAATTTTCAGTCAATGCGTCATGGAAGACGGCTTCAAATTCCCATTCCTCATCACTGGTGAGCTTTGAACAGTCAGGGGTCCAGTTCAGAGTGCATTGACGGAGATTGTTGATTTCACGTGTTTCCAAAGGCATCCATTGGATGTCCCCCTTCCTTCTGTATTTCAACACGGCTTTCGTGATCCCGTTGTCATCGCTGGCTTCAGATATCAGTGTAAAACGATTTTCAGAAGGGGGAAGACGGAGTATTTCACTCTGGTTCCATTTGACATCCGG
>JAFGBW010000167.1 GCA_016932965.1 Candidatus Auribacterota bacterium | reverse complement strand
CAAATTCTTTTGCTTTCGGATAGATTGCCCGATAATAATTTTCTTTATATTTAAATACTCTGCCTAGGGGGTCTAAGAATCTTACCCCGATCCATTCTAGTTCTTTAGAATTTAATTGGATGGACGAGGAATGATTCATATTTTATTTTCTCAATCCAAAAATATTTAATTGCAGTTCCATCTCATCTTGAAGTGATCTTTTTAAAAAAGGATAGGGAACAGTAAATAGTTCTTTAACATGATATCGGAAACCAGCTTTGTGAAGGAGAGTTAAAATCTCATGGAGGCTTTGTTTTTCTTTATGATAGGAATGATATTCCACAAATAGATATGACACATTATGTAGATTGTCGTAACAGTCCTGTATCACTTCTGTTCTCGCTCCCTCAATATCTATTTTTAAAAAATCAATTTTTTCTTTTAAAAAATCAGCTAGACGAATGGTGGATACGTTAATCAGTTGTTTCTTATCATTGTATTTTATCAACCGTCCTGAAACTCCTCCTTCAGTATCAAATTGTGATATGCCATTCTCCTTCCAGACTGCTTTCTGGTGGTATTCAATATTGGTAAATTCAAAACTTTTCATATTTTGTGATAGGACCTTATAAATATCGGGATTCGGCTCAAAGGCGATGATTCTGGCATTGGGAAATTTTTTTTTAAAATAGATGATGGATAGCCCTATGTTAGCTCCAGCATCAATAATTACCGGAGTTGGATTGGTTGTGAAGAATTCATAATTCTTTTCTTCAAAAATTTTTTTAATTCCAGATAATAAGGAGGGACCATCCAGAAAAGTTAGAAAATGATTATGAAATAAAACAGTATCCTTTTGATATCTAGGTAATGATGCAATCCTTAAACGTTCGGGATCGGAAAGAGGGAAAATCATATCCGGATCTGCCAGGTATTCTTTTGCTTTCTTATGATCCGGATTAAATTCCAAAGCTCTTTTAAAATAAGAAGTAGCTTTTTCCTTTTGTCCGTTCTGTAATTTTATTAATCCCAGATGGAAGCAAGCTCCTCCGAGATACTTTGATTTTAATTCCGGAGATAATAGGGATGCTTTTTGAAGAAGAGATGTAAAAAGAATTTCAGCACTTTTTAAATTACCCAATTGTCTTTCCCGAGATGCTTTCTGATATTGCCGGGCAATAGCCATTTCTTTAGGTTCGTTCAGCCTACTTCGCGCCAGGTCAAGAAAGATTTTAAATGAATTAAAGATTTTATTTATAGTTTCTATGATCCATATCCTGTAAAGAATTAATGCCATATGAATACGGCTGATTCCTGTTTTAAGACCTAATCCGAGTTCAACTAATTTTTTTTGTTCCTGAGAGATATCTTTTCGTATCCCATTAAAACTTTCATACACTTGTTTTATCCCGGAAAAATAAGTAACGGGGTCATATTCTCCAAGTTTTACTGTATCATCTCCATAATTATAATACTTTGGAGATGGTCCATAAATAAAATGAGGAATCCCCATTTCTATTGAATAATAGAGACAGGACATGGGTAGATTGGATGTTGTGAATTTGAAACGTCTTAAAATATCATAAAACCGTTCTGTGAAACAATAATCATCAGGATGGCCTGCAGTGTGAACCTTAATTCCAGCTTTCTCCCATAGATAATGGCGTCCCCTTAAGATATCATAGTAATGAAATTGCGCATGAATAGGCTGAAACTCTTCAGGCAATTTGAGAAGCTCTTCAATATATTTTTCCGTATCAGTTTCCTCATTAATCTGAAGAGTAGAGTGAGCAGGATAAGCAAGTGTCCCTTTGGCATCTTGATTCTGTTTGATATTCCTGCTCTGACGATAATGAACAAAGGGAGAGAACAATACATAACAAGGTTTTTTTGAAACTTTTTTCCATGCTTCAACAGATAGCTGGCAGTGAAAGAATTGAACAGGTGCAGAAAAATTCAATTCAAATTGTATATCATCATTTCGAAATCTTGGGCCATGATCTGTCATTATATAAAGGGGAAGAAGACGCGGGAAAAAACCATAATCACGGATCCATTTTCCGAATCCATAGATCTCTGCTGTCCAGTATGGCCCATTGAAACAAGGTTCCTTGATCTGTTGAATAGTCTCAAAAAGGCTGTTACTCATGGTCAAAAGATATGACTGGATGAATGATGAATTAGAATTATTTTTTCAGAAATGCAATTTTTTAAGGAGAAACCATGTGATATCATCTTGTGGGAAATTATTGTCCCTGTGATATACAAAACCATAGTCAATTAATTTAAGATCAGGAAAAGCATCCATCATCTCTCCGGCAAAATCCCTTTTGAAGAGTTTATTTTTATGACCCCGGTAGGGAATTTCAACTGGTGAAGGATTGTAATATTCGGCGATGCAGATATAACTTTTTGAAGCGTCATACATCAATTGATAAAGTTTTTCAAGTTTATCAGGATTTTGATGAATCAAAACCCCTTTTGAAAGAACAAGATCCCATTTCCGATCAGGAATATATTCAAGCATCGATTCATTATAAACTTTAATGCAGGGAATCTTTTTTAGTTCTTTCACTGCTTTGGGATTTATTTCAAGAGCCGTAATAGATGCGCCAGGTAGTAAGGTTTTTATTGCTATAAGATTTAATCCAATATTTGCGCCCATTTCTATTATGGAGCTAATACTGTTCGTTTTAGAAAGAATTTTTGTAAATAATGCGGTATTTGAGGCGATAATATTCTTTCCTTGATTTCTTTGGCTGTATTCATCTCCAAATCTTCCAGCCCAGAATTTTTCCTGCTCGGTATTATATTTTTTCATGGGAATATCTCTCTGAGGAGACCCTGCTTTTCAAAATTTTATATTTAAGTTCAGCCTGCTTCCAGTCATTTTCATCATCGATATCCTGAACCTCCATTTCTGATACTTCCATGGGAACAGTATTTTCCATAAACAGCTTTTTATGTTTTAAAAATGGTTTCACCTTTAACCAATAAAACTGCCCCACGTCATGATAAGCCGTTATTAAATCCTGGGACCTGACGTGAATATATTCAGGGTGGATCATTTTTAGCTTTCCATTTTTAATTTTAAGGGCCCTTTGGATCGGATGACTGAAGCGAACCACAGGGATTACTGAATCAGCTTTTTTTTCTTTTAATAACTTAAAACCTTGTATGATTTTTTCAGATGTAGTGAAAGGAGCGGTTGGATAGAGGCAGCAGCAATATTCGAAATATTGTCCGTTCTTCTGGTATTCCAGCAAAACTTCATTGATTACATCAGCCGTCGTTGCACAATCATCAGAAGTTTTTTTGGATCTGAAAAAAGGTACTTTTGCCTTATATGAAACAGCAATTTCGGCAATACCTGTATCATCTGTTGAAACCATCACTTCTTGAAAACAGTCTGAAAACAATGCGGCTTCGATGGAATATTTGATAATCGGGGCGCCAGCAAAAGGTTTTATATTTTTTTTTGGAATTCTTTTGCTCCCGGCACGGGCGGTTATAATGGCAACTGCTGGGGCCATTTTATTCAACCATTTTCCAGTTTAAAGGTGTTCCAGTTATAATATTTTTAGTGGCGCATTTTCCAAGAATATTTGTAATTTCTGCAGGAGGCAAACCGTGATTCGGCCTGATACTTTTGATGTTCTCTCGGGTAAATGTTTCACCTTTCCCCATATCCCTGACAACAAAAAGAGACCTTTTAAAGACAAGATTTTTTCGTTCTTCAGGAGTGATGCCGTAAGAGACTTTCCCCAACGATTTTTCTACAACGCGGATATGATTTACCAAGCTTCTAAATTCATCAGGTTCCATTGAAAAAAAACTATCAGGAGTTTTATGCTTTCTGGACAGGGTAAAATGCTTTTCGATAACGGTTGCACCTAGAGATACAGCTGCGATTGAGCTTGATATCCCAATCGTATGGTCAGATAGCCCTACGGGCAGTTTGAAATATTGTATCATGTGGCGGATCGTTTTCAAATTCATGTATTGTGGGTCCGCCGGATAACTGCTGCTGCATTTCAACAAGGTTATCCTTCTTGCTCCTGCCTTTTTCGCAGTTCGAACCGCTGCTTTGACTTCTTCAAAAGTTGACATGCCTGTTGAAATGATGAGCGGTTTTTTCGTTTTCCCAATATATTCAATGAGATCCAAATCCCCGAGTTCAAAGGAAGCGATTTTGTGCATTGGAACATGCAATGATTCAAGGAAATCTACTGACGTTTTATCGAAAGCTGTCGAAAAGAAGATCAGACCTAACTCTTCTGAATATTTCTTAAGACTCTTAAACCATTCCCATGGAGTGGATGCTTTTTGGTATAGTTGATAAAGGGTTTGTCCTCCCCATCTTGGATGTTTTATTTTGAAATACTTTGTATTTTTGTTGATGGTCATTGTGTCAGGTGTATAAGCTTGAAATTTGACTGCATTTGCTCCGCTTTCTTTGGCTTTTTTAATTAATTTTATGGCGGTATTATAATTTTGGCCATGATTGGCCGAGATTTCGGCAATGATGAATGTAGGTTTAAGCATGGATTACGGGTCCCTATCTGAGACGTGCATCATTAATGAGAATTAAAAAACGATACTCTTAAAAATAGTTTCTTACACAATAGTTCGAATAAGTTTAAAAGCCTCAGCATAGGCAACCCCGATTTTCATTCCCCAGTTTTTTGCATTTAATTCTATGCCTTCTAAAGATCGCGGAAAGGGGAACTTTCTTAATTCGTTTGTGTATTTCTTTAATGCCATTAATTTGGTCGGCAATACTTCAGAAATATCAAAAAAGACGTCTGAAGAAAATGATTCAGAAAAATTCCATTCAGTTGAGGAAAGGATTTCAAATGCATAGATGGTTTTAACCGGCTCATCTTTTAGGGGCCTTGTTGAGGTAATGACTGCTTTATTTGTAATCTGGTGGTCAATATTCAAATCATCCTTGAAATGCGTGAAAATGATTGATGGTTTGATTTGATTTTTAATGTTCTCAATGATTTTGACTATATCCAAAAAAGGCACGGTATCAAAGCGGTTGTCAGGAAGATCATGTGTAAAAATCTTTCTGACTCCAATTATTTGATTAGCTTCAGCTACTTCATTTTTAAGTTTCTCAATTTCCCGTTTTCTTTTCCGGATGTCTCTTGTTTCATCCCTTGAGGTTATTCCTTCTCCTAATATCAAGGTGTAAGCCTCATGACCTTCTTTCACTAATCTTGTTATTGTTCCCCCGCATCCGAGTATTTCATCATCAGGATGGGCTGCGACAATCAATATCTTATTTTTCATTGATTGATCTCCATAAAAGCTTTTGCTGTTAAAATCCCATTACGCAATTTTGCGTTTTCAAAATATATTTTAACTTTTTTATTTTCAATGTAAGCCTTCGGATACCCTTCTGCATCGAGCATTCTTATATGATCATAAATTTCATCTAATGTTTTCAGGTTTGCAATGCGGCTTTGGTATGGTTTTCTCCTGTGAAAAAAAACCGGCTTGCCTTTTTGTGTAACTGGAGTGGGATTCTTTTTAATAATCTCAGGAATCATTTTGTTAAAAATAATTTTTGAGGCTCTTTTATAGATTTGGGTAGCTGATCCGCGGAGGTCTAAATCTTTTTTCATATAAACAGGGCCTGCATCAAGTTCGCGCACTGCTTTTAAAGCCGTGATTTTTGTTTTTTTAATTCTCCTGACTATCAGATTCTGCAGCGGGCTTCCTCCTCTTCCATAAGGTAAGTCTGTCATATGAAAAATAACACACGCATGATTTTTGAAAATTGTTTCAGGAATGATCCATGACCAATGAGGAAAAAAGATATAGGAGGGATTTAATTCATGTAAAATTGAAGCATCCAGTTGATTTTGATGGGTTATTAAAATCGTATTCAGATGGGAGAGATATTGTTTTTTGAACTTTTTGGCGTTTTCGATATTCCATGATTTAATGGTGGCAATAATAACCGTTTTTTTTTTCATGCGGATAATCTTTCAAGCAATGTCTTGACTATCAAACGTGATCCTTTCCCATTGATAAGTTTTTTTCCAATCTCGGATTGATGTTTCCTGATTTTTTGATATTTGATTTTCCGGATAGCTCTCTTCACTTTTTCTAATAGATTATTTTCATGCCAAGAGCCTGCATATTCAATAAAACCCATCTTCAGCCAGCCCAAGATATTATTTTTCTGATTATCCGCTACAGAAATCACGATTGAGGGGACTCCCATCCTTGCGAGCTCATATAAAGTCTGACCGCCGGCAGTAACGGCGATATCCGCCCTTTGCATCAGGTTCCTTATTGTTTTTGCATCTGGGTCGTAAATTATTTGAGTGTATTCGTCTTTTACCTTTTCGATTTCCTCGATATGGTTAAACGCTCTTCCTGCTACAATGAATTTATTTATCTTTGGCGCTTCGCGGATAACAGCGGATAATACAGATGGCATCAGGTTTCTCATGTCATTTCCCCCAAAAGTGAACAGAATATTCTGAATATTTTTTCTGATTTTTTTAACAGGAACTCTCCAGAATTCTTTTCTGAGACAGGAATATCGATGACCTAATAAGTAGTGAATATCTTTTCTTATAGGATAGGATATATTTTCTGCGCCTATTGCTCCGTTGATCACGATTCCTTTCGGGTATTCCAGCCGCTGGATATCATCAAAATATACTGGGATCTTAACGATTTTAGATACTGTTCGATAAAATGGGATGTCAGCTAAATATGAGTCAATGATCACCATATCCGATCCATAAATCTCCTCTAAAACCTCTTTTTGCTCTATCCAATTCATCAAAAGCGGAGATGCCCCATTCCATACTGTTTGAGTTGATTCATCCCCGTTGATAATGAAGATAGGGGAAATCCTTTTTTCAAGAAAAGCCTGATAGATAGACATACATCGGGTTACGTGACCGAATCCGGTCTCTTTATTTCCTTCAGATAAAATGTAAACCTTCATTTATCACATCTTGAGTCTAGGTAGAAGATTCTGTAAGGTTTTTATATCAAGCCATTTTTTATTGGTATCAGAAGTATAGCGGAATCCATCTTTGACCTTTTTTCCATTGGTTTTAATCTGCTGTGAGCAACTCCACCATTCAAAATTGGGATAAATAATGAAATGATTTCGATATTCATAAGTGTTTCTTGAATCTTCTTCAGTGATCATGATTTCATGAAGTTTTTCACCCACCCGAATACCAGTTTCGGTCTGTTTTAAATGGGGGCCCATGGCTTTAGCCAAATCCGTGACTTTAAAAGAAGGAATTTTGGCTACGTAGATTTCTCCTCCTTGTGAAGATTTTAGGGCCTCAATAACCAAATCAACTCCCTGATCAAGCGTTATCCAGAAGCGAGTCATACGCATATCTGTGATAGGAAGTTCCGTTGCACCCTGTTCAATCAGGGATTTGAAAAAGGGAATGACGGATCCCCTGCTGCCAATGATATTGCCGTACCGGACAACGGAAAAGCGTGTTTCCTTCATTCCGGCATAGGCATTGGCTGAGATAAAAAGCTTATCAGAGACCATTTTGGTAGCACCGTACATATTAGCTGGATGAACGGATTTGTCAGTGGAAAGAGCGATAACTTTTTTAATCCCCTTATCAAGAGCGGCATCAATGATGTTTTCAGCGCCATAGATATTTGTTTTAATCGCTTCAATGGGATTGTATTCTAATGCAGGCACTTGCTTTAAAGCAGCGGCATGAATGACGTAATCTACACCTTCAAAAGCACGATAAAGCCTAGTTTTATCTCTCACATCTCCAATAAAAAATCTGAGCTTTTTTTCATGTTTTTCAAATTTTTTTTTCATGACGAATTGTTTAAACTCATCACGTGAATAGACAATCAGACGGTCAATTGTGGGATCTTTCAGCATTCTGGAAATAAATGCATTGCCAAAAGAGCCAGTCCCCCCTGTAATTAAGATTTTTTTTCCTTTAAAAATGCTCATAATAACCTCTTTTTAAAGCGCAAAATGTGTGCGGATTTGTTTTTTGAATAAATCAGATTGAAAATTGATAAATGGTTCTATTTTTATAAATTTCAAGAAGAAAAAGCCTGTTATTTTCAATAAAAGAACCGTAACACCGGAATTGATTTTGATTTATCCGTTCAATATTTTTTTCTAAATTGATAGAAAAAATGATATTCAGGTTGGAATCAAGTTTGAATAAGGTTGAAGGAGAATTAAGAAAAAAAGAACCGTCTATATGCTGAGAGATTGACCATATATATTCGCCAGGCGGTGTTTCAAGTTTTGGTAAATAATGGATTGATTCATTCTTCAAATCAAGTATTGCCAGATTTGTTTTTGGATTCATATCTGTAATCCTGTATTTATTAAAGAGATCAGGATACCTGGTTCTGTAACTTTCATCATAGGCAGTTAAAAGGATTTGAGTTGTACTCAGGATTCTGCATAGTTGGATAGGGAATTCAAACTTGGTTTTCAGATTAATTACCCGTTCCAGATTCCCATTCAGATCATAAAAAAATAATTGGTGCGTATAAGTATCCGGTGAAACAATTTTATCATTGATGATTTTTATTGATGAAACATGCCCATGTTTTTCCTGATCCAGGTTAAGCAGGGATATTTTATTTGTTTTAAGATCAAAACGATACAATAATCCCACGTTTGCCCAGTGACAGAATAAGATACTTTCATTTTCCGGAATCCATTGGATGTAATGCAACAATTCGTCGAAATGGAATTGATTTTTTATTTCTCCCGTCTCTTTGTGTACTTCTACAAGAGAACTGCCTTTTTCCTCATGATTGACAACCCAGATGGAATTATTTCCTGGAGCAATATGAACGGGAGCAGTAAATTTCCCTATTGAGCCCTTATATTCCAGGCGGTATTTTTTCTGCATTTCCTCAATACGGTTTTTAATGTCTATACTCGTTGAAACAGGGCGGGGGATTTCTTTTTTTTCAGGGAGGTTTTTCATGAGTAGATGTCTATATTGATTCTCTGATTAAATTTATGGCTGAACTTGTGTGAATGATATTATTGTTTTTTGTAAATAAATATATGTATTTTATGGTATGCCTATATTCTCAGGAATACTGGCATAGCTACGATATGATAATTTCATTAATGCTGGTTTTTTCCAACTTTTTCCCGCAAATAAAGATAAAGATAGTATTTTTCCTTTTCCTTGATGGTCTTATTTTGAATCTTCATACCATTCAATGGCTTTTTTCAGGCCTTCGTCAAATCTGACTTTGGCCTTGAATCCGAATTCTTTTTCCGCCCTTGATACATCCAGACAGCGCCTGGGCTGGCCGTTGGGTTTGGTGGTGTCCCAGATGATTTTGCCCTTGTATTCCATGATATGGCAGATTTTTTTGATCAGATCTTTAATGGAAATCTCAAATCCCGCTCCGATATTCACCGGTTCGGATTTTTCATATATCTGGGTTGCGAGAACAATAGCCTCAGCACAGTCCTCCACATATAAAAATTCCCTCGTTGCAGAGCCGTCTCCCCAGACTTCTATCTCATCTCTGCCTTCCTTTTTTGCGTCGGAAACTTTTTTTATTAAAGCCGGTATAACATGGGAAGATCTGGGATCGAAATTATCACCCGGTCCGTATAAATTGACCGGCAAGAGAAAAATGGAATTAAAACCGTACTGCTGTCTGTATGACTGGGATTGAACCAAAAGCATCTTTTTAGCCAATCCATAAGGGGCATTGGTTTCCTCAGGGTATCCGTTCCATAAGTTTTCCTCTTTGAACGGCACAGGCGTGAATTTCGGGTAACAGCAAATGGTGCCGGTTGCGACCAATTTTTCAATGCCCAGGTTCCGGCCTTCCTCCATGAGTTGAACTCCCATCATCAGATTATCATAAAAAAATGTCGCTGGATTTTCACGGTTGGCGCCGATTCCTCCTACCACAGCAGCTAAATGAATCACGATGTCAGGTTTGGCCTCCTGATATGCCTTGATGATGTTTTCTCTTATCCGAAGATCATAATTTTTTGAATCAGGAATGAAAATGTCATGACAGCCTCTTTCCTGTATTTTCCGGACCACGTGTTTTCCTAAAAAACCATGTCCCCCGGTGACCATGATGCGTTTTGAAAATAATTCAATCATGATTGATTCATCCTTTTATTCATCTTTATTATCCTCTGACTAATCAGTACGAAATTGTTTAACAAGTTCATTTTTGATGAGTTTTTAATCCGGTATCCAGATAGCTCCGCTCTTTGAGTCACAGATAATATTATTTATAACTCTTTATAAATTAAGAAGATATGCAATAATTTTTAAATACCGGTACTGTTTAAAAAATCTACATATTCATAAACTATATCGGCAATTTTTTCCGGTTTTATAAATAAGCAACTATTATTCCGTTGAAAAAGCAGGAATGACCTTTTGGCATAAAATATGTTTCTTTTCCTGATCATGACTTGTCATCAGAATGATCAGAATTTGCATAATAAATAAATAGATAGGAGATAATAAGTTGATTGATGTTCCTGATCCCCTGAAATTTGATTCACAAGTCAAACGACCTGACCTGAAAGTGGAATCGGTTCAGTCTCCTGAAGCGATCCATCCAAAAGATGAAGTATCGGATGAGCAGAAAAGAAAAAAAGGACATCAGCATTTTTTTCATGAAGAGAATAAATCCCATTTTGACGAGCTGTCCCGGGCAGCGGAACAGGCGCATCATTTGCTTATTAAAAATAAAAGCCCTTATCGTTTTTGTGTTTATCAGGAAGGAGAAGAAATCATGATTGACATTGTCAGACTGGATTCCAATGGAGCCATCCGGGATACGGTCAGGAAGAACATCACCCATGAAGATTTTTTCAAGTGGCTGGAGCATATTGAGAATGGTGAGGGATTGATCGTGGATGAATCGGTCTGATAATCGGAGATTCCCAAAAGCTTGCTGTAGAGAACATCAATCAGCCCAAAATTTTTTTCTTGTTTTTCATGTAATAGAGCAGGCTGAAGATGAGCGGCATGAGTGAAATGAGAAAAGAAAGGACTGATTTTCTGCTCATGCCCGGCACCAGCGTTGAAATGTTATGGTCCTTTGGATTGAAGTAGACCTCCACCTCCTTTCCCTTGGGATAGACGGTAGTGGTGAGCCGTACGGCCTCTTCATGAGGCAAGGATTTTGGATCGGAGAACGAAATCCTGGATGAAGAGTAAGCCAGACCGTTCAACTGATAGGCATAGGTGATCTTGGCATTGAACTTGGTCTTCAGGACATATTGTCCGTTTTCTTTTTTGCGTTTGCTGGTCCTTTCAATTTGTGAGGAAACAATCATTCCCCTTGTCACAGGCCAGTTTCTGCTTTCAAAAGCATGTTGGGAATCGACAAACCCTGAAGCAGCAATGCCTGTTGCCACGATCATCACAAGGACCCAATTGCTATTCCGTTTCATGATTCAGTATAGAAGACTGTCTTTTAAAATTTTACGGTTTGATTTTCTGCACCTGGAAAAATCAAACCACCCGATAAAAGTGTCTGGAAAAGGTGCCGGAAAAACCTTCATACATAAAGGTTTTTCCGGATATGATTTCTTTTTTCTACTTTGCCTCGCGTTTGGACTGCCAGAAGGCCCAGAGTAATCCCAGCAGAGTGACGATGACTGCCACATACCAGAAGGTGTCGAACGATTTGTATTGAAAGCCGCTTCGTAAGACGAAATTTTCTTCTAAGGCGTATTGTTTCACTGAATTCACCAGTTTTTCGTCGTAAACCAGCATCAGTGCCACAGCAAGCACGGAAACCATGTTCATGACCTTCAAAAGCGGATTGATGGCAGGGCCGGAAGTATCTTTTAAAGGATCTCCCACCGTGTCACCCGTCACAGCAGCTTTATGTTTTTCACTGCCTTTGCCGGTGTTTGCTTCCATGTTTTTCGGCTCATCTTCGATAGTTTTTTTGGCATTATCCCACGCCCCTCCGGCATTGCACATGAAGGAAGCCAGCAACTGTCCGACTACAATGGACCCTCCCAGAAAGCCGGCAAGGGCCGTCGGGCCTAAAAGAAAGCCGACCAGTACAGGCGCAAATACAGCCAGAATCGCAGGTCCGATCAATTCTTTTTGGGCGGCAGTTGTGCAGATATTGACCACTTTCCCGTAATCAGGAAGTACTTTTCCTTCCATGACTCCGGGGCGATGAAATTGTTCGCGGCATTCATTCACGATTAGATAAGCCGCACGGCCCACAGCACGGATGGTCATGGATGAGAACAGCATGGGGATGCTTCCACCGATCAGCATGCCGATAAGAAGTCTCGGGTCCGCCACGGTTAAAAGTCCTGCGACTTTATTGAAAAGAGCGATCGGCAGGGCGTCCTGTTCACTGCCTCCTCCTGAACCGATTACGGTGATGAAACTGGCGAACAGAGAAAAAGCGGCAATCACGGCTGAGCCGATGGCAACTCCCTTGGTGACCGCTTTCGTGGTGTTCCCTACTGCATCCAGGTCCGCCAGGATTTGTCTGGCTTCATTATATTTTGTTTCGCCCATTTTTTCTTTTTCATAACCCATTTCGCCGATACCGTTCGCATTGTCTGCCACAGGGCCAAACACGTCCATGGAGATGGTGTTGCCAGTCATCGTCAGCATCCCGATTCCGCACATGGCCACTCCATAGGCGACACAGATGGCATTGGTGCCCATGTAAACCAGAACAGAAAGAAAAATCGCAATGCAAAGAATCAAGGCCGTCATGACGCTGGATTCATAACCCACTCCGAATCCTTCAATGATATTAGTGGCATGGCCGGTTGTGCAGTTTCTAACCAGGCCTTTTACCGGGGAATATTCTGTTCCTGTGTAATACTCTGTGCAGCGGTTTAACACGACGCATAATACAATCCCGATAAAACAGGTGTAGCTGGGACGCAGATCCAGAAGCCACCCTTTAGCCGTTTTTAATCCGAAGTTGGCCCAATAAGGAACCTGTCCTACCCAGGGACGGGTGGAATCCGGAGCAAAATAGAGATAGAAAAATCCGATCAGGACGAACCCGATCACAGAGATCAAAGAACCGATCCAGAACCCGCGGTTAATGGATTTCATGGCTTCAGCCACGTTCCCCTTGTCACCGGCGCGTACAAGATACGTGGAAATAATGGAGCCCAATACTCCAATAGCACGGACCAATATGGGAAATATGACGCCTTTGTGGCCAAAAGCCACAAATCCTAGGATCATGGCTGCCACAATGGTCACTTCGTAAGACTCGAAAATATCCGCAGCCATTCCGGCGCAATCCCCCACGTTGTCACCCACATTGTCGGCAATGGTGGCTGCGTTACGGGGGTCATCTTCAGGAATGTTTTTTTCGATTTTTCCTACCAGGTCCGCTCCTACATCCGCGGCTTTCGTATAAATTCCGCCTCCTACCCTCATGAAAAGAGCGAGCAAGGTTCCGCCGAAGCCAAAACCGAGCAATGCCTCGTAAGCATGCTCCCCGTATGTCATAAAAATGAGTGTCCCGCCTAAAAGACCAAGCCCGTCTGTCAGCATGCCTGTGATGGTGCCTGTCCGATAACCCAGCATCAGTGCTCTTCCAAAACCGACCTGCGCGGCTGTTGCCACTCGAAGATTGCCTAAAGTGGCAAGACGCATCCCTACAAAACCCACGGTTCCGGAAAAAATCGCGCCCATCAGGAAGGCTCCGGCCCGTCCCCACGCGAAGGGGTCTTTGTAACCCATGTCCGATGCCATAGCCTTTGTAAAAAATAGAATGACCACAAGAACCACGATGAGAAATGCCACGGTGGTCAATTGCCTCTTCAGGTAAGCATTGGCTCCTTCCCGGACAGCATTGGCAACCATCTGCATCTTTGGAGTGCCTGTATCTGCAGCCCTGACCTGTTTCATCAGAAAACCTGCATAGAGCAGCCCCCCAAAGGCGATGAATAGAGTTGCAAAAAGAGCGATCCGCTCTGGATGGGAATATTTGTCCGAGTTAAAGAATTCAAAATATTGAAATCCGGATTCATGGACGGCTTCTGTATCATTTGAAACAGATGGGGTCTCTTCTGAAACGGATACAGAAGTCTGATCCTGTGCAAAAGACCTGTTGCGGAAACTGTCTCCCAAATTGAAAAGAAAAACCGTTAGTCCAATGAGCATGACTGTGCTCAGGAATGGGTGCCTCATAAAAAAATGGTTCTGTTTGTCTCTTTTCATCGTTGTTGCCTCCTCGCAGTTAAACAGTAGTTAAAAACATGTTCCGTTGATTTTTTTTCTGCATGTACTTGCTTCGCATTTATAACAAATTTCATTAGTCAGTTGGCCGGATTGAAAATATTGATGGATGTTTTCCAGAGTGGTTCTGGCTATATTGCTTATGGCCTCCTTCGTGAAAAACCCCTGATGGGACGTGATCAGCACATTATTGAAAGACAAAAGTCTTGCCAGCGTGTCGTCAGTGATGATGGAATCGGAAAAATCCTCAAAAAAGTATTCGGATTCTTCCTCGTAGACATCGAGTCCTGCGCAGCCGATTTTTTTGGTTTTCAAGGCATCAATGAGCGCCTGGGTATCTATGAGACCTCCTCTTCCGGTGTTGATGATCATGACCCCTTCTTTCATTCTAAGAATACTGTCCTTATTGATGATGTGCCTTGTTTCTTTGGTGAGGGGACAGTGAAGGGATATGATGTCGGATTCCCTGTATAGAGTGTCAAGGTCCGTGTACTGAAATCCGCATTGAGTTGCATATGACTGATCAGGGAAGGAGTCATATGCCAGGACTTTCATGTCAAATCCTTTCAAGATTTTAATCAGGATTTTTCCGATTTTACCAGTGCCGATGATGCCGGCTGTTTTTCCCGTGAGGTCAAATCCCATCAGACCGTTCAGGCTGAAATTGAAATCTCGTGTCCGGTAGTAGGCTTTATGGGTTTTCCTGTTCAGTGTCAGAATAAGCGCCGCGGCGTGTTCAGCGACAGCGTGAGGCGAATAGGCCGGGACCCGAACAACATGAATTTTTCCAAAGACAGCCCGGAGGTCCACATTATTGTAACCAGCGGCCCGGATTGCGATGAGCCGGATACCGTTTTGTATCAGTCCGCTGATGACTTCCTGGTTAAGAAAATCATTCACGAAAACACAAATGGCATCATGACCTTGAGTCAAGGAAAGCATGTCTGCAGTCAAATGATTTTTGATGTATTTGATCTGCATCCCAAACTCCTTATTCATGTTGTCAAATGATTCCATGTCATAGGGTTTGGCGTCAAAAAAGGCTATTTTGGGCGAATTCATAAAATATCACTAGTCAGAATGCAGAAGTCAGAATTCAGAATTAAACTGGTTTGATTCCGGATACTAGCACCTGGATTTTAACTTAAACAGAACTTATAAAAAATTGACGCATATTATCATAACATTCAGGATTCACAAGAGTTTTTTCATCTTGCTAATGTCTGATCCGCTTTGTATCTTGTTGTAGATAAGGAAACAATGCTGAGAATGAGGCTGTTTAAATGCTCCTTTTAAAGTTCAATCAGATAACTGGCGTATCTCTGGGCAGTTTCTGTATTTGAATGCCATGCGTTTTGATAAAAATAAACCAGCATTAAATCAATCAAAAATTATGAAAAACTGGTTTTATGAAATAATGGCTGAAGAGACGCTGGAATCCAGGCCATTTTTCCTGAATCCGTTCAAACAAGTTTTGATTTTACTTCTATTGGGAGCTGTCCTTTTTTTTCCTGCTTATACAGGGGAATGGGTTTGGGATGATTTTTCCCTGATTGTTTTAAACAAAAATGTCACGGATTTTTCCCTGAATTCATTAAAATCCCTGTTGAGTCACGAATATTTTTATCTTCCTGATTATCCGGCCTGTCCGGGTAACGTTGGTTATTACCGGCCGTTGGCAAACGTCACTTATGCCCTGCTATATCAGGTGTTCGGAAACAAGCCATTTTTATTTCATCTCTACGGGCTGTTCCTGCATCTCATGATCACACTTTTGTTGGTCCGGATCGGTTTTCAAATAACCAGTTCTGGATTTATTTCTTTCTTGAGCGGGGTGGTTTTTTTTATCCATCCGGTGCATCATCAGGCTGTTTATTACATCACGGGTATTGTGGATCTTCAGGCTGTTTTGTTCGGGCTATTTTCTTTTTTTTTGCTTCAAGCTTACCTGGCCCAACCCCTAAAATCGAAATGGAAACTGGGATGGAGTTGTATTCTTTACGGATGCTCCATCTACACGAAGGAGATCGCTTTTCTGCTTCCGATGATTCCTTTTATTTTCCATTCTGTCCGCTATAAAAATGTCCGGAGAAAAAAATGGCATATCCTGTTATTATATCTGCCGGTTCCCTTAAGCCTGTTCTGGATCAGGAAATATATTCTTCATTTGGATTGGTTGCCCGACGGGGTGCTGTTTCATTTCCTGACATATTATGGAACCATTATACAGGCCTTTTTCAGGAATATTTTTCAGACGATTTTTCCTTTTCGTCTCTGGTATTTCAAATCTTATATCCCTCTTATTTCCAATGTGTCAGCCTGGTTATGGGTGGGTCTTTTTTGCGGATTTTTTTTGCTTTTTATCCGGTTAAGAAAAAATCAGGTTCTGACCTATGCCGGGATCTGGTTTGGCTTGTTTTATCTTCCGGTCTCAAATTTTCTGCCGCTCGCCCCCTGTGTTGCGGAAAAACAGATATACTCTCCGGAACATCTTTTGTATTTGCCTTCATTCGGGGTTTATCTCCTTCTCATATACGCAGTTGTGAAAGGTTCGCAGGGCAATATGTTAAAACAAATCCTGCCCAGATTGTTATTGATCTATCTGGCATGGACAGCCATTCAATCATTTAAGACAGCCAGTTTGTGGCATGACAGTGAACGGCTTCATCTGTATCAAATCCAACAGACACCCTTGCGACTGGATCCCTATCAGGGGCTTGGTTATTATTACATGATCCGCGGGGAATACGAAAAGGCCCAATGTTATTTGAATCAAGGGCTCAGTCTTCCCTTTGAAGAAAAAGACAAATATTTTAAGACCCTCACTAACATGGCGCAAACCCAGCTTGTTCTGGGAGAGGTGGAAAAAGCCAGACAGAATCTGGAAACGGTTTTATCTTTCTGGCCGGAGAATTATTTCGCTCTTTATCTGCTCGGGAATATTTATCTGATGAGGCATCAGGAGGAACAAGCTGTACATTGTTTCAATGAGATCAAAAAAATCAAACCTGATTTTATGAGTCGGCAAAAAAACAAATGAGGAAATACAAGCCGGGGCTTTGTATTTAAAGCTTTTTCAAAAATCTGGCATGAGAGTTGCGATTCTTCAAGGAGGTCAGGAAAGTGTCGTTTTTTTAATAAAGGTGTATACTAAATCTTGTGATGTTGGAAAAAACCTCCAAAAGGAGCAGGAAAGAATGAGAAGATACCGAATGCTTTCTCTGGTCATGATCATGGTTCTTTCCGGCTGTGTTATGTTCACTTCCCGGGCAACCAAGTCCGGAGTGGAAGAGAGTCCGTTGATGGATAATCAGACTGCGACTGTTCAGGAATATCTAACCGGAGCCAGGAAACTTCAGGAGGAGGGGCAATTTCCTGAGGCGATTGCAATTTTGCAGAAAGTTCTGACGCAGGATCCGGAAAATCAGACAGCGATTTCCATGATTCAGGAAAGCAAGAAAATCCTTCAGATTCTGCAGGAACAGCAGCACTCCTATAAAAATTCGTTAAAAAAAATCCGCAAAAAGAATTCCGAGAGATTGTCTCTATTCAGAAATGAATATCAGAGACTGGAAACGGCCCTTTCTCAGGAGAAGGAGAAGAAAGAAAATCTGGACAAAACCCTGGCTTTTTCAAAAGCCCTGTATGAAGCAGGCATTGCTTTGGCTGACCATGATTTTGAAAAGGCAAAGAAATTCACACGTAAAGCGATGATGATTTTTCCTGATTCGAAAGAAGCTTCGGCTATGTGGGTGAAGGTCGCCAAATCAGAAGAAGAATGGAGAATGATAGAAAAAATAAAGGAAGCAAAACAGGCTCAATCTAAAAAGGACAGATTCATCTCCAGAACAAAACAACCGGTAAAATCAGAAAGGGTTGCTGCAGGGAATGGGAAAACGGAAAAGTCATCATCCCGGAGAAGGGGAAAGGGGGATGCGGTTTCTCAATCCGGTAAAGGGAAAAAAGATCATTTTGAAGATCGAATCCAGAAACAGTCTCAGGGAGACATGGAGACTATTCTCAGGCGTCAGATGATTTTTGCCAATCTGCCTCTGGCTTTGGAACAGCCTGTTAAAGCAGATTTTCTGGAGGAGCAATCCCTCATCGTATTCAGGAAGCTGATTTCGGAATACGAAAAGGAAATGAAGGAAGGATCCATCCTTAGTTTCAATGAAAAGGAATTCAGAGATTATCGGGAAGGAGTAGCGGAGGCCTATTTCTCAATTGGGAAATATTACGAGCTAAAGAAAAATCCGGAAGATGCCCTGCAGTATTTTTCAGGCATCACATCTCAATTTTCAAATTCGAAGTTTTTTCCGGCAGCGTGCTATCATAGCGGTCTGATCTATCTGACGAAAAAAGAGCCTAAAAAGGCTTATGAAGCTTTTGAAAAGGTGATTGATTTTCCCAGCCTGCCGCAAAATGAGAATGCAGGGCGCAACGGTCTCATTCTCCCGTTTGATGAAATGCAGTTGGAATCCTATAAAGAAATGGCGCAAATTCATCGGGATGAAAAAAATTACCAATCCGCTCTGAAACTTTATCGCGGTCTGAGGGAAAAGTCCCATCAGGACTCTTCAGTGATCGATGAAATGGATCTTCTCATCGCTGATACACAAATGGAGATGGGTAAACCGGAGATCGCCTATGATTTATATGCCTCCTTGATCAAGAAGGGGGTGAAATGCAGGCAGTATGAAAAGGCCAGGTTCAACCGCACCCTTGCTCTCATCAGATTGAACCGGTTTACGGAAGCCAGAGTTGAATTGGAAGACATCATGAATGGCGATCGTTTGAATGCGTATAAAATGGATGCGGCGTACCGTTATGGCCAGACTTATTATGCCGAAGGGAATCACTCTAAAGCCATTGTTCTTCTCCAAAAAGCGCTGAATGAATCCCCTGATTACAAAAATAAGGTCCAATACCTGATCTATTTGGCTGATGCGTACGCGCAATCTGCCCTCGCTGATTCAGCGCTTTCGGTTTATCAGCAGATCATTGATAAATATGAGGATTCATCGGTTGTTCCCCAGGCCCTGTATGAGTCTGCTAAATTATTGTATGGGCAGTGCCGTTATAAGGAATCTAAAGACAAGCTTTCCGCTCTCAATAAAATGGCTCCGGACAGCGTTTATGCCAAGGAAGGGGGGTATCTTTTAGGGGATATTTATCTGGCTCAGGAGAAGTACGATTCGGCTGAAAAGCAATACCATGCCGCTTACCTGGAAAATCCTGAAGGATTTTCGGCTTTTATGTCAAACTATAAAAGAATTCAATGCTTTAAAAAAATGGGTAAAAATACCTTGTTGCTGAAATATTTTTCCGATTTAATTCCAAACAATGACATGAAAAAGCCATTGATCATGTCGTTGCCGGAAAAGGAAAGATCGCTTTATTTGAAATATTTTTATAAGATCATATTTGAATATGGGGATTTGTTGATGCAGTTAAAGAAATATTCTGAAGCCATTGTCTATTTCACAAGGGTGGCGGAGGAATATCCTTTGGGAGAAGACTCCTCTTGGAGCCGTTATCTCATTGGGAAATGCTATGAATTGAATGGCGAAAAGGAAAAGGCGATTGTTCAGTATCAAAGCATTGTGGAAAAGGGAGGGGAAGGATTTTGGGTGGATCAGGCTAGATTCGACAGCAATAATCTGGCGTGGAGCCGCCAGTTTCAAAAGCAGGCCATTTCAGTCGGAGGGAAGTACGCTGAAGGCACAGGAAATTAATGAATGGAAAAAAGCCCTTGAGGAACAGATCATTCTTTACAGGGATATCCTTGCTATATCCAGAAAAGAGCAGGAATGGCTGACAGGCGGGGTCCCGCTGCAAAAGGTGTTCACCTTGCTTCCTGAAAAGATGACCCTTTTGGAAAAAATAAGATTGTTGGACGTCTCCCTGGAGAATTTAAAAGACGCATGGGCGTATCATAAACAACACGGTCTGACTCTTCCCGAAGATCTTGTCCGTTTACTCAAAGACGTGGAGAAGATCCTTCAGGAAACAATCCTTCTGGATGAACAGAACCAGCATTCCATGCAAGCTAGCTATCAAAATACTCTCCTGGCTGCAAAACCAAAAACCATTCAGGAAGACAACCTGCTTCGAGCCAAGAAAGCTTACTCTCATACTCCTCACTCGTCTTCGAAAGAATCCAGTCATGCTTGATTCCGTTTCCACTCCTGAAAAAAGCAAGGATCATTCAGAGAAGACATTGCACATGTCAGAAGCCGAAATCATGAAACAAATGATACAGGAGGCTTTTGAGCAGTTCAATCTCAAAAGCCAGACTCTCACGCAAGCTTATCAGGAACTAAAAAAAGAGGTCGCGAGAGTCAACATGGAACTGGAACATAAAAATCAGGAATTGGAACAAGCCGGCGAGTTTCTGAACAAGGTGTTTCAGGGAATGATGGAAGGAATCATGGTCCTGGATTCCGGAAACCGGATCATTAAAACCAATCAGGCTCTTTTGTCCATTCTCGGGTGTGAAGAAGGAAACGTCTCAGAAAAACAATTGAGCGATATTCCCTCTTTGAGCCCATTGCAGAAATGGGTGGAGACTTGCCGCAGATCGCCGTATGATCAGCATAATAAGATCATGAAGGCAGGAGATAAATGGCTGGAATTGTCCGGAACCTTTTTTGGAAAGGATCGGCTTGAATTCCTTCTGGTCGTGAAAGATCTGACCGAAGTCAAAGACTTGCGAAAACAGTTGATTCAAAGCGAATCATTGGCCGGGCTCGGTCAGATGGCAGTGACTGTGGCGCACGAAATCAGAAATCCTTTGGGAGGCATCGAGGGTTTTGCCGCTCTTTTAAAAAGAGATCTTTCAGCCAATTCTTCTCATTTGCAGCTTCTGGATAAAATCATCAGCGGAGTCCGTGAATTGAATGCTTTCATCACAGCTCTTTTAACCTTTTCCAAACCCGTAAAAGTCAATCCTTCTCAGGCATCTTTGGATCAGATTGTCGATAAGGTGATCCTTTATTCCGGTAAGACTGAAACAGAAGATTCCCTTTCCGGTATCAAGGTTCTCAAGAAAAGTATGTCCCCGGTCATGATCCATTCAGACAGCGATTTGATCAGGCAGGCCGTCCTCAATCTTCTCCTCAATGCCTATCAGATCCTGGATAACCAGGGCCGGGTAGAGATCGAATTTTCTGAAATCGAAACCCTGCCTGAATTAGCAGATCCTTTACCAGTCCGGATCATTAAAAGTTTTGATTTTGAGGAAAACAGACGTCATGTTTTAATCAGTGTCAGGGATTCCGGACCCGGCATTCCTATTGAAGTCGCTGAAAAAATGTTTAAACCTTTTTTTACTACCAAGGCCTTCGGAACCGGGATCGGCCTTTCTATGGTTCAGAAAATCACCGAGGCTCTGGAAGGGAAAATCGAGGTCTTCAGCTGCTGTCCCCTGGGCGGGGCTGAATTTAAAATCTATCTGCCTGATTTAGCAGGAGAAAAGTGATTGCAGGAAAGTTTTCAGGGGAACCTTTTATGGACAAAAGATCCCTTTGAAACCCGTTTGAAAAATTGAATTGAGTTGAAGCGATCCTGCCGCAATTTATATCTACGGCAGGATCGTTTCAACAATTTAAAAGTTTTTGAGGGTTTAAGGGAACTTTTTTCAAAAAGTTCCCTTAAAAGAAGAAAAGGAAAAGCATGAATATTCAAAAAGTATTGGTAGTGGATGACGAGCCCTTGATGAGAGAATTTGTGGGGGAGACGCTCATGAGAATGGGGTGTGAGGTAAAGCAGGCGCAAGACGGGACTTCGGCTGTGAGGATGCTGGAGAACGAGAATTATGACGTGATTTTCACGGACATGAAACTGCCGAAATTATCCGGTTTGGAAGTGCTGAAAAAGGCAAAATCAACTAGTCCGGAGACAGAGGTGGTCGTGATGACTGCTTACGGGACCATTGAGACAGCCGTGGAGGCGATGAAGGCAGGCGCATGCGATTATCTGTTGAAACCATTTACACCTGACCAGGTGGAGCTTCTAATCAAAAAAATTTCAGAAACGTTGAATTTAAGGGCGCAGAATGCCTATCTTAAAAAGGAAATGGACGAAAGGCTGGGATTTGGTGAAATCATCGGGCAGTCGAAACTGTTACTGGAATTGTATGAAACGATAAAAAAAGTAGCGGATTCCAGAGCCAGTGTTCTGATTTGCGGTGAAAGCGGCACAGGCAAGGAACTCGTGGCCAGAGCCATTCATTATCACAGTGAGAGAAAAGGGAAGCCGTTTATTAAATTGAATTGCGCTGCGTTGCCTCCGACACTCATTGAAAGTGAATTGTTCGGACATGAAAAGGGATCATTCACAGGAGCATTTATTCAAAGACAGGGACGATTCGAACTCGCTGATTCCGGAACCCTCTTTTTGGATGAGATTTCAGAAATCGATATTTCCTTGCAGGCTAAACTGTTGCGCGTGATTCAGGAACGTGAATTCGAGCGGATCGGATCATCCAAGAGTATCAAGGTGGATGTGAGATTGCTCTCCAGTACGAATAAAAATTTGAAAGAGGTCATCACGCAGGGGAAATTCCGTGAAGATTTATACTACCGTTTAAATGTGATTCCCGTCATGCTGCCGCCGTTACGAGAAAGAAAGGGGGATATCCCTCTTCTGGCGAATTATTTTTTAAAACGGTTCGTTATGGAAAATAAGAAACAGGAGAAAAGTATTTCTGAAGAAGCTATGAAAAGCATGGAGACTTACGCCTGGCCTGGGAATATCCGGGAACTTCAAAATGTCATTGAAAGGGCAGTGGTGATGGATCGCACGGGACTAATAGAGAAAGAGGATTTAGGTTTCCATTTTGAATTTGTCCAGAAGGCGGAAGATACTTCTTTTCAAGCAGGAAAGACCTTGGAAGAGGTTGAAAAAGAGGTCATCTTAAAAACATTGAAACTGCATCATAATAACAGAACCCAGACGGCAAAGTCCCTTGATATTAGTATCAGAACATTGAGGAATAAGTTGAATGAATACAGACGAAATGGAGAAATCATAGAGGAAGAAATGGAGGAATAGGAAAATTTTATTTATTCAGGTTGAATTCATCGGCTTCATCCCCCTTTGATTGCGGCGGGGTTTAGGCTGATCAACCAGTTGCGAAGCATCCTTGTTTAAGCGGAAATTTTTAACAACTTTGCTTTAGGGAAGTTCAATCAATAGGGAAGGGTTTCTTTATGAGGATAATAGGATGGAAAAGTTGAGAATTCGGAAAAGAAAAGCCTTTTTGGCGCATGAAAACTGGTAAAATATACCTATTAGGATTACAAGATTAAATTTTATAAAATCATAACTCATTTTATTCCAATAGGATAAACAAAAATATATAATCGAAATTAAAGGGAATATTTCTTGCTGATTTTAAGATTCGAAGAGGCGTGTTATGATAATGGATAAGATATTTGAAGATAAGCGGGCAGTGATTCTGAAAAAGATCCTTGATTTGACTGCGATGAATCAAAAAGTCATAGCCAATAATATAGCCAATGTGGAGACTCCCGGTTTCATAGCAAAAAAACTGAATTTTAATGAAGCCCTCAAACAGGCTGTGGAGAGTGGGGATCTTCAGCGTATTGAATCTGTGACTGCTTCTATTTCCGACAATTATGATTCGCCTTTCAGGATGGATATGAATAACGTTGATATGGAAAAAGAACTGGTTGCCATGGAAGAGAATCGAACCAATTATGAGTTGGCAGCTACCTTATTGAAAAAACGTCTGGTTCACTGGCGTGAAGTTTTTGAGAATGTTAAAAATTAAGGAGAAATTCTGTGCTGGAAAAGGTCTATGAAACGTTGAAGATCAGTGCTTCCGCCTTGACTGCTGAACGCAGGCGTATGAATGTCATTGCCAATAACATTGCCAATATCAATACAACACGCGGGGCAAATGAGGAACCTTACAGAAGGCAGTATGTGGTGTTTCAGACTGTGATGGATAAAAGCCTTGCCAATACGGAACCAATTGGAAAAGGGGTGGAGGTCACAGAATTGGTGGAGGATCAGAGGCCGTTTAAAAAAATATACAAACCAGGGCATCCTGATGCTGATGGGGAAGGGTATGTTTCCATGCCGAACGTGGATATAGTGGAAGAGAATGTGGATATGATCGCCGCATCCCGTTCTTATGAAGCGAATCTGAGTGTGCTGAAAAATACCCGGGCTATGATAAGAAAAATGATTGACTTGATGTCTAACTTATAACTCAGGAGAATAGGACAATGAATGAAATCAATGCCAGCCGTCTGACCCATATTGGCCTTGATAAAATCAGTGAAAAACTGAAAACCGGCGTAAAAAAGAATGAGACTGATGGACCCGGTTTTAATGAAATATTGAAAGGGTTTATGACAGAAGTCAATGATCTTCAGCTAAAAGCAGAAGATAAAATCGAAAAACTCGCCACAGGCGAAGTCAAGGATATCCATGAGGTCATGACTGCAGTTACCGAGGCTGATACTTCCTTCAGAATCATGATGGATATCCGCAATAAACTCATGAACGCCTATAAAGAAGTCATGAAATTAGGCGGAGGGATGTGATTGAGATAGAATCGGGAATCGAGTAGCGAGAATTGAGAATAAATACCTATTGGTGTATAGAAAAAAACAACATAACTTTTTTTTCCTATTGAATTCGCTGGTCGTTTTTCACACTGTTTACAGCAGAAACAAGCCAAAAAAACAACTGAGAAGCATTCTTGCGGCGAACGGAGATTCTCATGAGCTTGCTTTTAGAAGTTTCTACTCTCGATTTGTCCTGTTTTTAATCACTTTTTTCCATAATTGTCAAATTATTTTATCTGCTGATCGGGGATTTCACGAATTAAGTAAGTCAGGACGTGCCTATTGGTATGAAAATTGATTTATATTCCTTGTTGGTGAAAAATTAGACATGACAACGACCAGTTAAGGAAAGGGAAAACGATGGGATTTTTTGAAAATATAAAAAGGCAGTTTATTGCTTTCTGGAAGGAAGTGGATCCCAGTACAAAACTGATTGTGATGCTTTTCCTGGTGGTTTTGATCATTGCTGTGTCCGTTGCCGTTTCTCTTAATATGAAGCCTCACTATGTCCTTTTATACGCTAGTCTCAGTGAGTCAACTGCTTCAGAGATGGTGAAACATCTGGAAGATAACAATATTCCATATGAATTAAAAAATAACGGGAAGGATATTTATGTTCTCAAAGACAGGGTCAATAATGTCAGGTTGATGTTGAAAAATAAAGGCCTTCCGAAAGAAGGAGATAATCTGGGATTTGAGATTTTTGACAGAAAAAATCTGGGTGTCACGGATTTCGTTCAAAGAATACAGCATCATAGGGCTCTGGCCGGTGAATTGGAGAGGACGATTGCCAAAATAAAAGGTGTGGAGGGAGTCAGGGTCCATGTAGTGCTTCCTGAAGAAACACTTTTTGAACAGGATAAAAAGGAATCTTCAGCCACGGTATTTCTGAATTTAAGTTATGAAGGAGTGCTGGAAGGAGCTCAAATCAAGGGAATCCAACAGTTGACTGCTTCGTCAGTGGAAGGATTGAAACCGAAAAATGTAACCGTGGTGGATCATTATGGCAATGTTCTTAGTCCCCCCTCAGAAGATGATGGAGATAACGGGGTTCTTTCATCCAGGATAAATATTCAAAAAAGCGTGGAAGCTTACTATCTTAAAAAGCTTCAGACGCTTTTAGATTCGGTTCTTGGAAGAAATAACTCCGTTGTGCGCGTGGATGCCCTTTTGGATTTTGATAAAATTGAAGAAACAGAGGAAAAATTCGATCCGGAATCCGCGGTGGTACGGTCTGAAATCATCACATCAGAAAAATCTTCAGGGGCATCAAACGTGGCAAAAGGGCCTCCGGGCGTTGAATCCAACATGGCTCCGGGTAAAAAGAGTTCCAGCGGGTCTTCTCAGGAGAATCAATCAAACCGGGAAGTCATTAACAATAAATATGAAATTGATAAAAAAGTAAGACACATCATCAAAGCAGTTGGGGATGTAAAGAAACTGACTGTTTCAGTTTTTCTTGAACAGAAAGTCAAACTCGATAAAAGTGGAAAAACGGTTCTGGATGAAAACGGCAATAAGACTTATGAGCCAAGGACTGCTGAGGAGATGAAAGTTTTTATTGATATTGTGAAAAATGCCATTGGTTTTGATGAAAAGCGCGGGGATAACGTGGTCATTAAGGAGGTTCCCTTTGATAAAACCAGCCGGGATATTTTCAAGACCATGGATTTGAAAAGTCCCCATGATGTCAATACCCTGATTGGCACGCTGATGAAGCTTGGTTTTTCAATTGTAGTTTTGATTTTATTCTGGATCATGTTTAAGAAAAAGGGAGGCGAGGGAGGAAGTTTTATCGAAAAAAAGAAGATGAAACCATCTGGAACTCAGCCTGAAGAAGAAGAGGAAGAAAACATGACTGATTTTCAGTCAAGAGGATTGAAAGCAGTGGAGAAAAGGGCATTCATTGACCAGGAAGTGACTAAAATGGTGGATCAGAATCAGGTAGAATCAGAACGGGTTTTGAAAAGATGGCTGAAGGAATAAATGGAACATGGATATCACTGAACTGACTAGAACTCAAAAAGCAGCCATTGTGATGCTGGCTTTGGGAAAGGAGCGGGCGGCCAGATTGTTCAAAAATCTGGAAGACAGTGAGATTGACCGGATCACCATGGCGATTTCGGAAATGACCCTGGTGGAACCTAGAATCAAGGAAGATGTGCTCAAAGAATTCTACCAGGAAGTGATCGCTGCGAAGGGTGGAGTAATGGGCGGGGATGCCTCTGTAAAAGAACTTTTAGAAACCATACTGGGCAAAGCAGAGGCCACGGATTATTTACAGCGTATGAATCTCGGAAGAAGAGGGGATGCTGATATTTTTAACATATTAAAATCCGTGGACATGGGGCAATTGTCCAATTTTCTTCATTCGGAACAACCTCAGACCATTGCGTTGATATTATCGCACTTAGATCCGTCTCAGGCCGCGCAGGTTCTTTCAGGCTTGTCGGTGGACCAGCAATCAGAAGTGATGATCCGGATGGCAACCATGTCCCAGACTGATCCCGAGATAGTGGCTCAAGTGGGCTCTGTTGTTAAGAAGCAATTGTCGTCTTCCATTGGACAGCAGCATTTGAAATCTGCAGGAGGAGCAAAAAATGTCGCTGAGATTTTAAACCTGGTGGACAGGACAACGGAAAGGAACATTCTTTCTGCCATTGAAAAGCAGAACCAGGAATTGGCCGAGGAAGTGAAGAAAATGATGTTTGTATTCGAGGATATCGTTCTAGTGGAGAATCGTTCCATCCAGCGTGTATTGAAGGAGATAGACACATCTGAACTGGCGTTGGCTTTGAAATCCGCCAGTGAGGAAGTCAAAAGCAAAGTGTTTTCGAATGTATCAAAGCGCGCTGCAGAATTGATCCAGGAGGAAATCGAATTCATGGGGCCAGTCCGGCTGAGAGACGTGGAAGAGGCGCAGCAACGGAT
>JAFGBW010000166.1 GCA_016932965.1 Candidatus Auribacterota bacterium | reverse complement strand
CTGCCAGATAGTCTCCGGCAATTTCATGGTCAGCCTGGATGACTTTATTTTCAGCGTCCAGAAGCAGCATGTTTTCGGTTTTTGCCAGATGAAGCGCCTGGGCGAATTCATTGGGCATGTATTCGTTCAAAATGATTTTTCCTATATCATGGAGCAACCCGGCAAGAAAGGCCTCTTCGCTTTCCCGGTAACCGGTCAGCCTGGCGATCAATTTGGAGCCTGCCGCAACACCAAGAGAGTGTTCCCAGAATTTTTGCATGTCAAACACAAGTGTGCCTCCCTGAAAGGCATTGGCGGTTTTAAAAACGCTGACTCCCATGGCCAGGGTTTTAAGGGTCTGAAATCCCAATATGACCACAGCCCTGGAAACGGTTGTGATCTTGGAGGAGAAGCCGTAAAAGGAGGAATTTACCAGTTTCAGGATTTTTGCTGAAAGAGCCTGATCAATGGAAATAACTTCCGCGATATCCTGGATGGCTGAATAGTTGTTTTCAGTAATGGCGCTGATTTTGTGAGCAATAAAGGGAAGGGAAGGCAGATTGCTCAGGTTTTTGACGATTTTTTCAAGCCGATGTCCAGTCGTTTCAGTCATGTTTTCCTTTTTGTTTGAGAAGGGTGAGAATACGCGGGAAAATCTTTTTAAAAAAAGATTTTCCCGCACCCTTTTCAAAAAATTTTATTGGCGCTTTCATGGGAACAGTTTGTTCCCATGAAAGCGGAAAATATCCTGATGTAAAACATGTGAGATAACACATGGTGATAATAAAAAATAGCACAATTAAAATAAAAATAAAATAATTAAAAGAGGTAAAGCTCAAGTTTGACTCTTTGTTATCACCAGTGATCAATGGTTCCGATATTTTTCAGGTGTTCGGTATCTCCCCAGACTGAGAGCTTCCAGATTCTGTTTTGAACGAAAAAACGGTTGATGGCGGCATTCAACAGCTTGAATTTCGGGTGTGATGAAAACGGAATGTCCAGAGCACAGCGCAGAAAATCAGTCAGAACTCCCCCGTGGGAAATGATGACAATTCTTTCTCCTGCGTGCTTCTGGATGATTTCATTGGCACATTGAATGATACGGTCGTACCGTTGTTTCCTGCTTTCTCCCTCAGGAACCATGTATTCAGGATTTCCGGTTTCGAATTGAGCATGATCCTGGGGAAATTTTTGCAGGATTTCAGCTTTGGTGTATCCTTCAAATATTCCAAAATTCCGTTCCCTGAGTCGCGGATCAATATGGACTTCATGACCCGTTCGTTTTGAAACGCCGGTCGCTGTCTCAAAAGACCTCTTGAGATCGCTGGAATAAAGCGCTGAAAAGGGTTCTTTTGAAAGTCGTTCGGCAATCGCTTCTATCTGCTTCCGGCCGGTGGAGGTAATAGGACTGTCCGAATGACCCTGGAGCCGGGCTTCCTGGTTCCATACGGTTTCAACGTGCCTGATGGCGATGAGTTCAGTTGGATGCTGTACCATTGCTGCTTAAATGCTGTTATGAGGATTTATCTGAAATGTGAAATTCGAAATCTGGTATCTCCTTGGACATAAAAAAACCCTCACTTCAAATAAAGAAGTGAGGGTAAAAAATATTATTTATGATTAATTGATAGTACCATTGGTCCAGGTTGCATTCTTTTTACTCTCAGTGACAAATTGGCCTGAGAATTGAGTTGTAAGAGAAGAGGTATATAATTTGCCGGCACTATCAGTATTTTTATACATGCTTGAATTCGATGATAAATCATCATCTGTTAATAGTTTGACATAGCCTCCGACAAAACCGACATTTCTTCCATCTCCATGGTTCTTGGTTTTTTCCGTTATGAGAGCATTACTGTCCGGGCTTGTCCTTAAATTCGGAAGATCGCCAAAAAGCACATAATCAATATTTTTAGTCGGTGATTCAGAAGTACTCGTGTGTAAGGGTAAATGCCATACGGTTGCAGCAGCACCCTGGTTTGGTGTAGGGCCTGCATGGGTTGAACTTTTGAGTCCGGGACATACATACATATCCAGAGCGGATATTCCTCCGGCTTTATCTCCGTCAGGAGTGTAATACATGGCTCCAAATACCCCCCTTAAATACATAGTATCGGTCGCAGGAAGCGCCCCTGTTGTTGAAGCTCCGGGGCAGGTGGCTTCAGGATAATCCTGAACATAAAGCAGCATGGCTTTGACAATATTTTTAACATTGCTGGAACAGTTTGTCTGAAAAGCCTTGCCTTTGGCTGAACCGACTTTTGGAATGATCATGGCTGCCAGAATGGCAACGATGGCCATCACGACCAGAAGTTCAATCAGGGTGAACGCCAACATTCGGATTTTTCTTTTTTTCATGTTGTTTCTATCTCCCTTTGTTTGAGGTTTATTGTTTGAAAACATTTTGATTTTTTTGAGAAATATTGAGAATATTTATTCATATTTTAATATTAAAGCAAACAAAATTCTTATTTTTTGTAAATAAATTGATCCGCTCCATTCAAGGGATGGTGCTGATAAGGAGATGGTTGATATGAGTGTCAAATTCAAGGATTATTATGAAATCCTGGGCGTTTCAAGGGATTCCAGTCTGGATGATGTAAAAAAAACATACAGGAAACTGGCAAGAAAATATCACCCTGATGTCAACAAGAGCCCCCAGTCAGAGGCTAAATTCAAGGAGATCAACGAAGCCTATGAAGTCCTCGGGGACCCTGAAAAGAGGAAAAAATATGACCAGTTGGGGAGTAATTGGCAGAACGGCCAGGATTTTCAGCCCCCGCCCGGATGGGAAAATATCCATTTTGATTTTAAAAGAGGGGACGGCGATTTCAGCGGTTTTCAGTTCGGAGAGATGGGCGGCGGAGGATTCAGCGATTTTTTTGAGATGTTCTTCGGACAGGGAATGACAGGCTCCAGAAGCAGAAAAAGATCAAAATACTCTTTTTCTGGGGATGAGTCAGATGACGAATTGTCTTTTATCCGGCCTGAGAATACGGAAGCATCCATCACTATTACCTTGGAAGAGGCCTATCAGGGAGCAGTGAAAAAAATCAGGATAAGGACTGAGAATCAACGGTCCGGAAGCATCACGGAGAAAACCTATGAGGTAAAAATACCCAGGGGAACAGCGGAAGGTTCGTTGATCCGTCTTGCAGGCCAGGGAGTGAAGGGGCATTGGGGAAAATCAGGAGATTTGTATTTGAGAGTTCATCTGGCCCCTCATCCGGTTTTCAAGCCTGCAGGGTATGATCTGGAAATGGAATTGCCCCTGTTTCCCTGGGAAGCGGCGCTGGGTGCCAGGGTCACTATTCCCACGCTTGACGGCAAGGCAACTTTGAGTGTTCCAGCCCGTACTCAGGAAGGCGCCCGTTTCAGGTTAAGGGGAAAGGGATTGCCTGTGAAAAACAGCGATCAGAATGCGGATCTGTTTGCCAGGGTCAAAATTGTCAATCCTGAAAACCTGTCTCCTCAGGGACTCAAGCTGTTTAAAGAACTATCGGAAGAATTCAAGGGAGTCGATCCCAGGAAACGCTTTTCCTGATTCACCAGAAAAGCATGGAATCTTTTCAGCAATGTTGAATCAGGAAACCATTTTAATCCTTTTTCTGTGACCCGTTTTGCCTTTTCATACTCTTTGGTATTGATATAGGCATAGGCCAGATAGTGATAAATTATTTCTTCATTTGGAAACCGTTCGAGAAATTGACTGCCCAGAGCGATGTTTTCTGAAAAGTCTTTGTGTTTCTGATTGTATTCCAGGACAAGTGCCAGACCATGATAGCTGTATGGATTGGATTCAAGCATGGAAAGGCCGAGGGTTTTGTTGTTTTTCCAGATGGAATGGCGCTGGACTGCTGACCATGTTAAAAAACCGAGATAAAACGAGAAAAATATCAGAATAAACCTGAAATATTTCTTTTGCGAAAAAATATTTTTCAGCAGGCTGGCGGTCAGCAGAAAGTAAAACAGCATGGGAAAATAAAGAAATCTATCTGCCTGCCATTGCATCATGGGCATGATATTGGAAACAGGGAGAAAAGAAAAAACAAGGAAAATAAGATAAACACGGGATGTTTTAAATCTGCTCCATAGCCCGATGAAAGATAAAGAAAGCCCTATCCACATGAGAACCAGACATGGGATGCCGCAGGTAAAAGGATCATACCCCATATAATTGACCCGTTGGGGCAAGCCAATGAGCAGTTGTGATAGGTATTGAAGATAGATTTTTGCCATTCCCAGTTGAGTATTCCAGAAAGTACCGCCGATGTATCTGCCTTGATTCAGTGAATTCAAAGCGCCTGTTCGCATGAAAAGATACAGGAGTGAAACAACAATTAAACAAAGAGATTGTCCTATTTTTTGTTTTGATTCCAGCTGATCTGATTTCAGGATTAAATAGATAAAAACAAAAAGCAATCCAGCACCTGCTTCCTTGGAGAAAAGACATAAGGCGAAGCAGGAAATAGACATCATGTATAACAATAGGTTTTTATTTTTAACATATTTAAAATACGAAAGTAACGACGTTAATGCAAATAGGGAGCATAGTAAGTCATCCCGTGATTTGATCCAGCATACGACTTCAGGGTTTATAGGATGTACGCAGAACAAAATAGCTAGTAAAATAGATAAAAGCAGATGACTGAACAATTGTCGGCATAAGACATATAAAAGAATGCAATTTACACTATGAATCAAAAGGCTGTCAAAATGAAATCCAGATGAATTCATTCCCCAGAATTGATATTCAAGCCAGTAACAGATATTTCTGATCGGGCGGTATATTTTTGCGTCCAGTGATTGGGAGAAAGTTTGGGCATCCGTAAAATAAGACAGCAGATTGGGAGTTTCAAGAATGCTTTTATTGTTCACCAGGTAGTCATGGTCATCCCAGACAAAGTCATAATTCAGACAAGGATAATATACCGTGAATACGATCAGAACAAAAAGAGAATAGATAAATACCGGTCTCATTTTTTATCGTGAAGAACGGAAACAGTCAGTTTTTTACTCCTGGCTCTGTGTGTCTTCATTGAAGAAATCTTTTTTTTTAAAATAGACTTCAAAACAGCTCCCCATGTTTTTTTTGCTGGAAACACGGATGGAACCGTTATTTTCCTCAAGGTATTTTTTAACAACGCATAAGCCGATACCGGATCCCGATTCCTTTGTGGTGTAAAAAGGAAGAAAAATTTTGGAGAGCTCTTTCCGAGACATTCCGATCCCCGTGTCCATGATTCTGAAACCCGTTTCTTTTTCGTTTCTAAAAATAACGATTCTGAGCAGTCTTGTGCCGAATTTTTTACTTTTCAGGGCATGAATGGCATTGATCAGGAGATTGATCACGACGTCTTTGAGCAGTTGATTCTTTAAAGGAAAGAGAATTCCTTCGGGAATATCGGTTTCCACTGAAATTTTATTTTTTTTCAATTCCCAGTCCAGAAGGACAAGGCTGTCCCGTACGGTCTGCTCAAAGGGCTGCCGGAAATCATGGGTTTTTTCTGTTTTGTTTTCTCTCCTGGAATAACTCAACATCTGATTGATCCGGTGGAGGATTATATCCAGTTCGCTGGCTGCCAGTGACGCAAAGTGTGTCCTGAACTTTTCATTTTTTTCATTTTTGTGAAAAGTTTGGATAAAGGTGGATGGAGCAATGAGTTTGTTTTTTATTTCATGCAGAAGCTCGTGACAGACTTTCCCGAGATGATAGTAATGGAGAAAATATCGGCTTTCCATCAGCTCTTCCAATATGCCGGGTGTTTTAGTGTTTGTTGTGATGCCACTCATTGATGAACTGTGCCAGTTGTGGAGAGGTTGCGGATTGGGCCTGACGAACATAATAGCCAGAGTTAGCTGTTCCGAGAATGAGACTTTCCTGGGGGGAACAACCGGTAATCAGACCAAAACAAAAACCGGCGTTGAAGTGGTCTCCGGCTCCTGTTGTGATGATGGGATTTTGTAAATAAGGTCCTTTTTGGGAGTAAGTATTATTTTCAAAGGAACACACAGCGTATTCAACCGGATGGATCACACAGCAGGTCAAATTCCAGCTTTTTCGGATCCATTCAGCCCTTTTCTGCATGGATTCCATGTTTGTCGCCTCACCGGGACCATTTAAAACATTGATGATTTCACAGGATTCCTTCTCGTTCAGTCCCAGAATGACCCTGTAATATTGTTCAAATTCCCGGAGCTGCGCAAGCATTGCCAGAATGTCTTTACGGTTTCTTTTTTGCGGATCAGCCAGATCGATGAATAAATAGGGTTTTCCCTGCGGAAAGGGTGTTGTCTTCAGAAAATCAGTCAGAAGATGATTCCATATTTCCTCCATGAACGGAGTTTGAGTCCAGTTTACCATGCCCAAAAGTGGCGTGTTTCCAAAAAAAGAGCGCAGTTTTTCCTGTCCTGTTTTTTCCAGGAGCCTTTCCCATGTCAAATGAGTCATGGCTAATCTGCCGAACATGATTTTTCCGTCTGAAAATTCAACCGCCTGAGTATGACCGGGTTCATCCAGGGTCGTCAGGCGGCAGAGAGGATTCAGCTCTTTAAAGGCTTCGTGAATATCGGGATGTCCGAGAGCGCCTATGTAGTTGACTCCCAATCCCAGATTGGCAAGCGAATGCGCCATGATGGGACCATTTCCTCCGAATTTGATCCTGTGGGTGAACAATTCAATATTGGTGCTTTTTCCAGCAGCAGCAAGGATACGGTTTCCAAATTGGGTGATGGT
>JAFGBW010000165.1 GCA_016932965.1 Candidatus Auribacterota bacterium | reverse complement strand
AAAGCATAGGGAAGATAGCGTTCAGAAGAAAAATCGGCAAAAGAGATTTTTCCAAAACATTCCAAATTAAAAAGAAAATTCATTCCGCGGATGCTTCCGGAACCAGCATGCAGCGACCTCCCGATATAACCTGCTTTTAAATCATGTTTAGAAAAAAAACCCAACAATGGATTATCCGGATCCGGATAACGGGTGACAGATGACCATCCTTTTTCCTTCAGGGTGGAATAAAATAATTTCGGATAATGGAATGTATGAACGCTGTTATTGACAAGATAAAAACAGAAAGGAAACAGCAAAATCAGCTTTTTCCAAACCTTCCATTTATAACTGGCGATCACCGCAGGAATCGTGAAAGCTACAGTGTAAAGATTGATGATATAAGAAATAGGATTGGATCCTTCCGCAAAACGCTTTCCATAACTTGAAACCGAGGTGATCAGGAGATGGCCCATCAGATATCCGAAAAGGACCCCGTATCCCAGCCAATCCTCTTTTTTCCATGCTTTTTTCACCCCTTCAATGAAAACAATCAGATAAAGGATCCCTATCCATACAAGAAAAGCAATGGAGACATAAACCAAAACAGGATTGGACATCTTCCGAAATTGGATTTCCCAGAAATAAGGCAATGCATTTGTAATAAAAGCCTTCAACACGGAAAAAAAATTCATGGCATTGTTTACATTTGCCTGGCCTGTCAGCACCATTTCCGTGGTCAGATTATAATAAATCACCGGTGAGAACCCGATCAATCCGCCGCAGATATATAACAAAAGCCATGGTTTAAAAAATTGTCTTTTAAGCCGTATCCATAAAACGAGAACGCATACGGCTATGGCCGGGCCAATGGACATATTATTCCAGAAAGCAAAGCCGCTCAAAAAGCCAAGCAAGAGAGAATACAAGAGAACGGTTTTTCCGTCCCTGAAACGATCCAGCAGGGAGAGAGTCATGAGAAAGACAAGCGGGGTCAGGACAAAACAGAGTTCATAATGAGACCGTGGCTGACCAGCCAAATACATCAGGCGTACATTGGGGATCATGAAAAGCAAAGCGGTACATAATGCTGTTCCTTTTCCGAATAGCCGAAAAGCCAAAAACACGGTTAATAAATAATAAAGGGCACTCATCAGCCAGGCAAAAAGACTTAAAGTGAGGGACGAAATACCGAAGATTTTGTACATGATTGCAATCAGATAATTGCCAGCCGGCCCCATCCACGCCTGACCTGAATAAAAAATGGGACGATCCCCTTCATAAATCCAGCAAGATTGCAGGGCGCATGAAGCAGGGGCAAAACGAGTTGGAGAAGATGGATAAACAGCAGAAAAACGATAGACAAGCCCTATCAGCAGAAAAATGATCAATAATGATTTCTGTTCTGTGAGACCACTTATGAGTATTTTCAATCGTTTGTTGAGCATAAATTCTATATTATAAAATAGGCTTAAATTTTGACTGACTGAGCATGAAGATGAAAGTAAGGAAACTCAGAAGGCAACGCAAGAAGATTATCTTTTTGCCCCGGGATCTCAGGATTGATGAACAGAACCTCATGAATTCTTTCTTGTTGCAGCCGTTTAATCAAAGGAAGCAAGTGTTCCTGGTCCGGACAATAAAAGATATATTTTTGGAAATACAAAGGCGCCATTTCTTCCGCGAACCATGGAACAGAAGTGATGATGACCTTTTCAGGCCTCAGTGCCAACTGACGGAAAATCTGTTCGTTCAATCCGGTTTTTGCATATAAATAATATAAAGATATCCCTTGTAACAATCCATTGATAACAATCAATGCCGGGACCATCAGTCTATTAATGAAAAAAGAATGAAAGCGTGAGTGCATTCCATCAAGAATATAACAACACAGCAGTGTCAAGCCGGGAATAACAGGGAGCAGCATCCGCGGGCCCCAGTGAATTCCTAAGGAACTGACTACCGGACAAAAGAGGCATACCAGCAATACAAAAAGAAACGACTGGTTCAAGAGGAATGAAACAAGCGGACTTTTTCGTATCGTGGACGTGTCTCCAAATAAGAATAGAAGGATCGCCGGAAAAGTAAAAACCAATCCATTTGCAGACAACAGTTGCTGAACTGGGCCTTTAAAAGACAGCATAAAAGGATAAACTGCCAGGCAAGACAGAAGCAGACAGTTTGATATTTTAAGCAAGCGGAAATTTTTTATGCATTTAAAAAAAAGAGCCACCATCACAAGCCAGTTGATTGCAGTGTAAAACGGTTTAGCATGACAACTGAAAAAAAGATTTAAAAATACATTCCAACGTTCCCGAAAAAAGGTCTTTAGGGAGAAAGAAAAATCCTCCGAATATTGCTGAAACAAGTGTCTAAACGGATCAACCCCGAACTGACAATCAAGAAAAACAACCACTGAAAATCCAATGATAAAACCTGTGACAAAGGAAGCAAGATTCCTGCGGAATTCAGATTGAAGGATCAACGCAAGAACAAAAGCTAAAAAAAATAAAATGCTTTCCTCTCTCAGAAAAACAGATGCCCCTAACAGCATGCCTGAAAACACCCCTCCGGTGGTTCGTTCAAAACGGAAAAAAAGGGTCATCCCGAGGAGCATTAGAAAAACACTCAAAGCGTGCTCCCAGTAAACAAAATAATAAAACAGAAGCGGAGTCCCAAAAAAAACCAGAAGCATCATAACTAGAGTGATCTTCATTTTAAACAGGCGTGAAAAAAAATAGAGCAACAAAACGCCGATACCGATACCTGGGAAAAAAGAGAGCAACAAAAGTCCCGAATATGAAAAATAATGAAAAAAATATTTTCCCAGCACGGAGAAATAAGGAGGATACTGCGAATACAAAGCATCATTTCTAATATAAGCGAAGGGAGGCCTGATAGGAACAAATTCACAATCCTTATCCCATATCTTGCCGGGATAGATTAACGCCCCACTCACCCCTCCAGGAGCATTGAAAAGACTTTGGGAAAGAATGAATTTATTCCCTTCATCCCGGATCCAGAAAGCCTTTTTAGGAAGCACCCAAAAAAATCCCCCATAGGATACAATCAAGGAAAAAAGAATTAAGACCCATTTCTTCATGGAATCCCTTTTCATGATATGAAACCCCTGGCTGATAGGGATAAACTCATTTCTCAATAAGAAGCTTGGCTGATTTATTTTTAATGGCCTCTTCCTGATAACTGATCATGAGCATGATGATCCCCAGGAAAAAAAGGGCGCATAGAACAGCCAGAATTCGTTGCTCCGTCCTGGTTATGACCAGATACCTGTCGGCAAACCATTTAATAAAACTGCGGTCTGTCTTTCTTTGAGGAGGCATTTCAGATGAAAACGGGCCCATGAATATTAGTTCTTGACCACGATGTTGACCAGTTTCCCAGGGATATAAATTTCTTTTACGATCTTTCCTTCCTGAAGATACGGACGCAGCTTGTCATTTTGTTTTGCCTGTTCCAGAACGGTTTTCTCATCAGCATCGGAAGCGATCACGAGTCTGCCGCGGACTTTACCGTTGATCTGAACGGCAATCTCTATCATGGATTGACTCAAAAATCGTTCATCGTAATCCGGCCAGGCGGCCTTGAATATGGATGAGGTTTCTCCAAGATTAGACCATATCTCCTCACAAAGATGAGGAACAAAAGGCCCTAAAATGATGAGCATTTTATAAAGTGCCACTCCTGTCATTTTGATGATTTGAGGGCTGGCTGATTCTTTCCTGGAAGCAACATCCGAAAGAGAATTAGTGAGTTCCATGAGAGAAGCGATGGCGGTATTGAAATGGAATCTGCCGTCCATATCTTCCGTAATTTTTTT
>JAFGBW010000164.1 GCA_016932965.1 Candidatus Auribacterota bacterium | reverse complement strand
TCTGACTACGAATCAGAAGGTCGCAGGTTCGAATCCTGCCGGGCGTACCATATTTTTCTTGCAAGTGCATCCTCTCCAAGAATCTATTTCAGTTGTCAAATCCTGATTTTATATTTTATATTTTATGGATTTTATGGGGTCGCACCGTGATATATTATTGATATATTTAAACTTAAGATGATTTTAAGGGCTGTTTTAGGCCTTTATCGGCCAATTTGGCCCCCCCAAAATGGATCATAAGGCTCTTCGCAAAAATGGATACTTATCCATATTTTCGAGTCTATAAAGCAGTCCCAGCTATGGACTTATTCGTGCATTTTGGGGCCAAAAAATTGCCGATTAAGCCTTAAAATAGATCCTGTTTTTGAGTTAAATGTTTTAATATCTGGATGATAGCTTGGTGCGCCCCCCTAATACTGTAATCGTTGCTCCGAAATATTCGATCGGAATTATTGATTGATTGAAATCTCTCACGGTTGCAGTGGTGATTGTCAAATCCGAAGTTCCTGTCTTGATGGATTCCATGATAATAAGGGCGATTTGTCCGGAACCTGAAATGCCTTTGTTCCCTTTCCTTGATATGGCAATTTGTATTTGACCTGTGGTGTTATCGAAGCTGTGGAGAAAGGAAGTATTTATTCCGTCCATCTTCATAAAACTGCCTTCAATGATTTCTTTAACTCTTATTACGGAGGAATCGAATTTCAAAGCGGCATTCATGCTTGAAACATTCCTTATTTTTTCGAGATTGATCGCTATCTTAAAATCTTTTTGACCTTGGATTTCTGCTGTTTCAGGGAACAATGTTATCGATGCTTCTTCCGCTGCAATTTTTTCTTCAACTGCTGGTTTTTCGTCCGTTTCTTTTTTCTTTTCTTCTTCCTTTTTCACTGCAGGTTCTTCAGCCATCGTTGTTTTTTCTTCTCCTGCCTTTTCCTTTTCAGCTTCTGGTTGTTCTCCTGTTTCTTCTATTTGGTCAGGAATTTTCTTTTCCAAAAAGGGAGTTTTGGTTGGCGGCGGTCGAATTCCTAGGTCTTTTTCAGTTCCTATCCATAAGGGAATGAGGTCTTCTTCAGTGATGTGAGGCATCCGGGTTATCCTTGGTGTTAATGCCAGGATTATGTCGGTTTGCGTTACTTCCTCACCCGTACTTCCAAAAATCCGGTTCAGAATCGGGATTTTTTTAAGTGCGGGAATTCCCTTCCATGTAGTCCTTTCCGTATCTCTCAGCAATCCTGCAAGAAGACTCGTTTCGTTATCTTTTAATCGAATGACGGTTTCGACGGAACGGTTTCCGATGGTGGGCGGCATAACGCTTGTGCCGGGGGTTGTGATGAAGGTGAGTTCGAATTTCAACTCCAGGGTTATTTCCCCGTTATGATGCACACGCGGTGTGAACTCCATGTTGATCCCTACGTCGTACATTTGGTATGAGGTTATTGCCTGTTGACTGGGGCCTCCCGCCGCGATGGGAACGAAGGTCGTAACGGGTACAGGGACTTTATCACCGAGCTTAACCGTCAATTTTTGCCCATCGATGATCCTGAGCTGTGGTTTTGCGATTATTTTTGATTTGCTGTCGCTTTCGAGCAGTTTGTAGCTTACGGAAGGTATGGCAAAAAGGAAATCAGAGGAGTCAATGTTATAAAACATGTGTCCCCGTACGAAGGAACCTTCCTCACTTCCAAGCGTATCGGGAGCGAGCGACTGAGTTATCTGGTAATGGCTCAGTTCTATCCCGTACTCCCGGAGCCTGCCTTTATTGACTTCAAGTATCTCGACGTCGAGAAGAATCTCAGCAATGGCTTTGTCCTGAACGGAAATGATTCTTTCTGCAAGCTCGATCTCTTGAGGGTTTGCCCTGATCGTTATTGCGTTCAATTCTTCATTGATTGCCATGACTTTAATACCTGTAAGACTCCTCAAAATCGCCTGGATGTTTCCAAGATTTGCGTTAGATATGAAAAACGTTCTCAGCATCAGTTCTTCATATTCACTCCTTTTTTGAGGAGTGTCCGGAACGATAAGAATTGTGTTATCGTCAAGAGTTTTGTAAAAAAAACCACCTACAATTTCCAATTTGTCCAGAGCTTCTTTCAAAGTTACGTTCAAAAATTCGATCGATATTTTTTTGCTCTTAAATGATACATCACAGAGTATATTTATCCCCGACATTTGCTGAATGACTGGAAATATCTCTTTTTCAAGATCAGCATCGTTGAATTCCAAGTTAATCTTTTGCTCTGAGACCGGATAAAGCGGAGGCTTATCTACGGGAATATTCTTAGCACGCTCTTTTGCTTTTTCTATCTCTGTTTTTTCTTCCTGTTTTTTCTTGTCTTCCTCCAGTTTTTGCAATATTTCTTTTTTATTTTTCCATGCTCTGAGATTTTCGGGATTCAAATCCAATGCTTTCTGGAATTCGAGCAATGCATACTTCAATTCATCCTTTTGAAGGAATTTCTCACCCTTTTCACAGTGATAATCGGATGCCTCTATCAGAGCATTGGCAAGGGATAACCGGTATCTTGGATTTTCAGGATCCTTCTGCACGGCTTTAAGATAATAATCTACCGCCATGTCCCAATTCTTCAGCCTGTATGCTTCTGCTCCCCTTTTGAATGCCAGTCTGCCTGAGCATGAAAAATTCAGGAGCGACAGGGCAAACAAGACAAGAAACATTGCCATGGTGTCAATCTTATTTTTCTTCATGGTTTTTTCTGTTCATAAAATATTTTTATGCGGTCAAATTTTTTGTCATGCACCTCGATTCGATCTTGTCCCACTTCCATTATCTCGTATTGGTTTTCGAGGAGATCCCCCTTCTTAACGACGTGCATTTTTTCATCTAGAATGATAATCGCGAATCTGGTCCTTTTGGCGTCCCGGCTGTTAATTCTTTTCTCGATGAATCCTTTCACTTTCAGATTGATCGGTGGAATCACTTTTTCGGATTCCGGTGGAGGCTCTTTCTTTTCCGGAGCAGGATGAACTTTTTTAAATCCTCCAGGAGGCGGAATCCTCCAGAATATGTTTCGGGAATTTCGATAGATTGGTTTTTTTGATGATTCTTGTGTATTATCCAACAGGTCGGTTCTTATGTATGAAGAGGTTTCACTTTCTGACGGATTTTCTTTTTTACCATTTTTATCATATTCGGGCTGGGATTTTTCAATTTTGTTATCAATTTTATTGATTCGC
>JAFGBW010000163.1 GCA_016932965.1 Candidatus Auribacterota bacterium | reverse complement strand
TTGGAAGAGAGATGATCCATGGCTTTTGACCGGTCTGAATTCCTTTCTACCTTTCATGACGAAGCCAAGGATCATTTGCAGAAGTTGAATGAAGGTCTCCTGGCTCTCGAAAAGAATCCGGAAGATGCAGCATTGATTGAGGAAATGTTTAGGGAAGGACATACTCTCAAAGGGGCGGCACGCATGATGGGATTTGAGGAGATCAAAGAGGTATCCCATTGCATTGAAGATATTTTCGGGGCCATCCATAATAAACAGCTGATGCTGGATGAAGAGCTTTCCACCCTGTTATTTGAAAGTCTGGATGTCATCACAAATGTTCTGGAAGAAGTGATTGCAGCAAAACCCGTTACGGTCCCCTGGCAGGAAATGGTTAACAAATTAAAGAATATTTTAGCCAGTTATCTGGCAAAACAAAAAAAAAAAACTGGAAAAGATAAAGTAAAAAAGAGTACCCCTCCTCCTTCCTCTGATAAAACTCTCAAACGCAAAAAATCTTCAAAAGAGCAAAAAGCCGCATCGGATTTATTTTCAGAGGAACTTTCTTCTGTTCAGCAACTTACCGAGGATTTCATTTCTCCAAAAGAAATGGCCAATGCTGACGAGCATGAGTTGACTTTTGATGAAGTGAAGAAAGAACTCGAGGAAAAGGGCCTTTTAAACGTGCCTTTGGAAAGTTATTCTTCTCAGCAAGATTCCCATGAATCGGTAAACCTCAATTCAGGATCACAGGAAGAAAAGGCCAGCTATACTAAAACCAAAAGCACGGAACTGGAAGAGTATATCAAGGTTCCTATCACCAAGATCAATAAATTGTTGAATCTGGTCGGAGAAATGGTCATCAATAAAATCAATTCCAACCAGAAGATTTCCTCATTGAGACGCCTGATCAAGCTCTCCCGGCTTGCCTATAAGAAAGTTTCGGATCTTATCGTGAATGTTGCTAATCATCCGGTCTTTCAGGATATGTCAGTATTGAATGAATACCGTCTTTCATTGCAGGATGTGTCTAATGATATTTTAAGACTCAGAGATGAAGCAGGTGTATTATTTGACGGAATATCAGGTGAGGTATCGCAACTGGATCCTATCATTGATGAATTGCAGTTGAGGATGAAACAGATCCGGATGCTGCCGGTAGGAACTCTTTTTGAGACCATGCCGAGATTGGTCAGGGATATCGCGGTTGCCCAGGGGAAGAAGGTGGATGTCAGCATCTCGGGAGAGGAAACAGAACTGGATAAAAAAGTTCTGGAATCCATTAAGAGTTCCTTGATCCATCTCCTCAGAAATTCCGTAGATCATGGACTTGAATTGCCCGAGGAAAGAAGGCTCCTGGGAAAGAATCCGAAAGGAGTGATTCATTTAAAAGCGTATCATAAGAGTGGAAATGTCATCATTGAAGTCGAAGATGACGGGAGAGGGATTCAACTGGAAAAAGTGAAGGAAGTCGCTGTCAGAAAAGGGCTGGTTTCCATCAATGAGATCTCCAATTTATCTGATGGCGAAATAATGAATTTCCTGTTTTATCCGGGATTCAGCACGGCTCCCATTATTACGGATATTTCCGGCAGGGGGGTGGGGCTGGATGTGGTCAAAACGGATATTGAAAATTTAAAAGGTTCTGTTTCCATTATCACGGACGTCAACAAGGGAACCAAGTTTATATTACAGCTTCCGCTTACGGTAGCCATCATACAATCACTTTTAGTGCGTTGTGAAAGTGAAATTTTTGCCATTCCTCTTCTCTCCGTTGAAGAATCGATTGTCATAGACAGAAAAGAGATTTTTTCCATTGAAAACCGTTCTGCCATCCGTCTCAGAAACCGAACGATATCTGTTGTCTCGTTGAAAGACATGTTGAATGTGTCTGTCCGGAATGTGCATGATCAGGATGGAAAAAAGAATGGGAGTTCGGTTTTTATCGTGATCATCAATTCTATGGAAAAATATCTTGGTTTGGAGGTGGATGAAATCATCGGAGAACAGGAGATTTTCATCAAAAGCCTGGATGAAAATTTCGGAAAACTGAAAAATGTCAGTGGAGCCACAGTCATGGGAAACGGCCAGGTGATTGTGATTCTGGATATCCTGGATCTATTTGAATCTTCTAAAATGACCCATGTGAGAAGAATAGACCCTTCCGTTCAGATGAAGGAGGAAAGAGGGATCAAAAAACGCATTTTGATTGCAGAAGATTCTCTTACCACTCGTGAATTGGAACGTTCCATTTTAGAGTCTCATGGTTATTACGTGGATACTGCTGTGGATGGATTGGATGCGCTGAATAAAGTGCAATCCGACCAATATGATCTTCTGCTTTGTGATATACAAATGCCCAAGATGGATGGTTTTGAATTGTGTCAAAATATTCGGCATAATCCGAAATTGAAGGAATTGATATGCATCATTGTGACTTCCCTTGACAGGGAGGAAGAAAAAAGACGTGGAATTGAAGTGGGAGCCCAGGCATATATCGTTAAAAGCGCCTTTGACCAGACAATTCTGATCGAAACAATCAAGAGATTAATAGGGTAACAGGACAGCCATGAATTCAGCAAAAACCATTCGTGTATTGGTTGTGGAGGATTCGTCTGTCATTGCCAGAATCATTGCAGGGATTTTGAACAAGACAGATGATATTGAGGTGATCGGGATTGCCAAAGACGGTGAGCAGGCGGTTTCTATGACGCAGCAAATGAAGCCGGATTTAATTACCATGGATATCAATCTGCCAAAGATCAACGGATATGAGGCAACAAAGCAGATCATGGCTTTTACTCCCACCCCGATTTTGGTCGTGAGTTCGGCTTCCTATTTAACTGAAACCAATCTCACTTTTAATGCTATGTATTATGGCGCCCTGGATATGATTGAAAAGGGAAAGATTGAAAAATTCGAAAGAGACGTTGATTTTGAAACGCAGCTTCTGGAAAAAGTGCGTCTTTTATCCAAGGTTAAGGTGATTTCTCACCCCATGGGCAGGCTCGAAAAGGTCGGATTTCCCATGATTAGGGGGGTTCATTCTAACGGAACTTTTGATGTATTTGTTGTGGGAGTCGCCGCTTCCACCGGGGGACCTCCTGCTATCATGATGTTATTGAAGAAACTGCCCGAAATACTCGATTTTTGCATGCTGATCATTCAGCATATTGTTCCTTCCTTTACTGAAGGATTTGCTGAATGGCTTGCATCAGAAAGTAACCGTGATGTCAAAGTAGCGAAAAGTGGAGACTTATTGGCAAAGAATCAAATTTTTGTTGCGCCTGGAGATGGTCATATGACAATCTCTAAGGGTGGAAGGATTGTGATTAGCCGAACCCCTCCTTATAAAGGTCATCGGCCGTCAGCCAATGTCTTGTTTTCTTCTTTTGCGGAAGTCGCCGGGAACAAATGCCTTGGTGTGATTTTATCTGGAATGGGGAATGATGGACTGGAGGGGCTGATGGAAATGCGGAAAAAATTTGCTCCCATCATCGCGCAGGATGAAGAATCTTGTGTTGTGTTTGGGATGCCCAAAGCGTGTATCGATGCCGGCATAGTCACGTCCGTTTCATCCAGTTTTGAAATTGCAGATGAAATCATACGTTTAAAAAATATCGCCATGAGAAAGTGATACTATGGAACAGTCCCAGACACAAAAAGACAGGAGAATCGAAATGGTGGTGTTTGAATTAAACAGGAAGGAGTACGGGATTCCTGTTACCTCGACGAAAGAGGTGATCAAACTTACTGAAGTGGTTTCCATTCCCAATGCCCCTTCGTTTATTGCAGGTGTTATTAACTTAAGAGGCAATATCATTTGTGTGATTGATTTAAGAAAACAATTCGATTTTTCCGTTGCCAATACGGAAGAAACCCGCATCATGGTTGTTCGAATGCAGAAGATGATCATTGGCTTGATTGTGGACCGGGTTCGTGAGGTTTTAAAAATTAATCGATCCCTGATCGATCCCATCCCTCCGATTCTTCACGCACAAATTCCGCATCATTGTTTGGTTGGCATTGCCAAATTGGATGAAAGAATCATCACTTTGCTGAATTTAGAAAAAATTCTCTCCATGGATCAACTCAAGAGTCTGAACCAACAGTCAATTTCGAAAGGAAATGAATCCCATGGCTAAAATTCTCATCATTGACGATAGTTTGACGATCACAAAGACACTGGAAGTCTTTCTCAAAGGTAAAGGACATGAAATTTTAACGGCTGAGGACGGGGAAACAGGATTGTCGATGGCTAAAAAACACGTTCCTGATCTCATTCTTCTGGACATCATGCTCCCGAAATTGAATGGTTATGAAGTCTGCAATATGTTGAAAATGGATGCCGCTTATTCTCATATTAAAATCATCATGTTTACCGCAAAAGTAGGTGAGGATTCCAAAACCATGAGCCTTGAAACAGGCGCTGATCTTTATATGACCAAGGATTTGGATGCGGAAGTCGTTCTGAATAAAGTGGAAGAATTGTTAAAAAAGAAAAAGTGAAAGCTGAGTTAGTCAATCTTATTCGTTTTAAGGCGAGTTATTACAAGTTGTTTCAGGAACTTCTTGTTCAACAATACGGCTTTTATTTTTCCGAAAACCGGAGCGAATATTTCAGGGAAATTCTTTTAAAATTTTTGAAAAAATCCCCTTATGACACTTATGAGGATTTTTACCATTACCTGAAGGATACGATTCCAGGTAAGAAGCTTTTTCAGCAGTTGATGGAAGAGGTGACAATCGGTGAGACTCATTTTTTCAGAAATATCCCCCAGTTGGAAGTCTTCAAGGAATATGTTATTCCGGAACTGGTCAAATATAAAAGATTACATGAGAGTAACACGATAAAAATCTGGAGTGCTGGCAGTTCCACAGGTGAAGAAGTGTATACCAATGCCTTTATTTTATGGGAAACGTTGCCTGTCCCCTTGACCTGGAACATTCAAATACTGGGTACAGATGTCAACCGGAATGTGGTTCAGAAAGCACTGGAGGGGATTTATAGTCCCATGAGATCCCAACGTCATTTGGAGCCCATTATTTTGGAAAAATATTTTGATGTGTTTGAATCAGGAAAATTTCGTGTAAAAAATTTTATACGAAAATTTGTAGACTTCCAGCATCATAATCTCATCAGGGATCAATATTGTTTGCCAGCTATGATTGATGTGGATGTGATCTTTTGCAGAAATGTGATGATTTATTTCGACAGAGAGACCACTAAAAAAGTCGTGCAAAATTTTTATGATACGTTGAGAGACGGCGGGTTCTTGTTTTTAGGACATTCCGAAACATTATGGCAATGTTCGGATAAATTCAAGATCATTGATTTCCCAAAAGCCTTTATTTATCAAAAAGATACTTCCTGGAAAGGCAGGGGGAAGGAAGTGGACCTGCCTGTTTCTATTCCAGATTTGAGTTTAGAACCGGTTTCTTCTTCAGAGACTCATCCTTCCACAGCAAAGAATCTTTTTGGTCTCCAATCCGTTCCAGAGAGTAAATCAAAAGAATCTCTTTATGAAACAGTGGACTTGGATGCCTACTTAAAAATCGATACTCTTTATCATGAAGGGGTGCTTGCTTATGAGAAGAAAGATTATGATACGGCTTTAAAATGTTTCGATGAAATCATACAGAAAGATCGTAACTACCTGATTGCTTCCTATGCCAAGGCAACCATTTTGAGTAACCAGGGAAAGTATAAAGAAGCCATAGGGTCATTGGAATATCTCATTGAAACCGATAATCTTTTTCTGGAGGCCTATTATTTGAAGGGTATTTTACACATGAAACTCCATGAAAATAACAAGGCCATTCAGACTTTTCAAAAAGTCATCTATATCCATCCGCAGCACGCCTTGACCTATTTTCATCTGGCTAATCTGTATAAAGATATGGGGCAAGTCCAGCAAAGCAGGCTTTCATGGAATAACTTGAAAAAGATCTGTCAGGATCACCCGAAAAATCAGGTCGTTCCCATGTCTGACAATCTGACTTATGAATCCCTGGAGACGATTGCCGATAAAGTCTTGAGTGACTTGAGTGAAATGAAAAAATGACTTCATCCAAGAAGATCACTATTTGGGAAAAATTGGTTCAGGAGGAAATCCTTTCCCAAGATCAATTGCAGTTGGTTTTGAAGCACTCCGAGGCGACGGGTGAGACCATTCAGAAAGTCATGATTAAACTGGGCATCATGACCGAAAAAGAGTTGTTGAAATATCTGGCTGATTTTTATTCTATTCCGATACTGGATTTATCATCCTGCACCATCAAGAAGTCGGTTGTGGATTTGATTCCCCATTCCATTGCCTCTCGGTATCTCTTATTTCCTGTCTTCAAAATCGGAAATACACTCACTCTAGCCGTGAGTGATCCTTTGGATTTCTACGGCCAGGATCATGTGCAGCGGCATACCCAGTTGAATGTGAAAACCGTTTTAAGCACCGAATCTTCTATCGCAAAAGCCATCGAACAATATTATGGTTCCATTGATTCAACTCATTCAGCGGCTCAAATGAAAGGAATGGAACCATCCTCTTCCCCTCATGCTGCTCAGTCAAAAGTGGAATGGGTGGAGGACGCGCCAATCATCAATGTTGTGAATAATATGATTGAACAGGCTGTGGATAACAATGCTTCCGATATTCATATTGAACCGGAGGAAAAATTCGTCAGGATCCGGTTAAGGATGGACGGGATACTCAATGAAGTTTCCACTCCGCCCAAGGATGTGGAGGCCGGTATCATTTCAAGAATCAAAATCATGGCAGGAATGAATATCGCGGAGAAGAGAAAACCACAGGATGGACGATGCAAGGTCAGTGTAAAAGGAAAAGAGGTGGATTTCAGGATATCGACCATTCCCACCAGTTTTGGAGAAAACATGGTGATCAGAATACTGGATAAGGGGCAACTGATTTTGCCACTGGAGGAACTGGGATTCACTTCTGAAATTGAAGCTCAGTGGAAGGAACTGATCAAGAGACCATACGGAATTTTATTGGTGACTGGTCCCAGCGGCAGCGGCAAGACAACGACACTTTATTCTTCGATTAACAGGATCAATTCCACGGATGTCAATATCATGACAGTGGAAGACCCGATAGAATATCAACTGGACATGATTCGGCAAATGCAGGTGAATGCCAAGATGGACATCACTTTCACTTCGGGATTACGTTCTATATTGAGGCAAGATCCGGATGTTATCATGGTGGGGGAGATCAGGGACAGGGACACGGCTGAAATTGCCATCCAGGCAGCGCTCACCGGACATTTGGTGTTGACTACCCTGCATACCAATGATGCAGCAGGAGCCTTGACACGTTTGATCGAAATGGGAATAGAACCTTTTTTAGTGAGTTCTTCAGTCATTGGGGTGCTGGCTCAGCGTCTTGTCAGGGTTTTATGCCCTGCATGCTGTAGAAAGCGCCCATTGAGAGAGGAAGATATGGCTATCATGGGCATAGCCGATAAGGAAGAAAGAAATTTAATCATGGGGGAACCTGTTGGCTGCAAGCAATGTAGGAACAAGGGGTATATGGGCAGGGTTGGAGTATTTGAGTTGCTGCCCATTGGCGGGGAAGTAAGAAAGATGATTGTGTCCAAGGTGATTACAGAAGAGATTCGTCAAAAAGGAATTGCTTTAGGGATGAATACTCTTTTTGAAAATGGATTGGAAAAAGTGGTCAAAGGCATAACCAGTTTGCAGGAATTATTGAGAGTGTCGGTGAAGTAGAGATTAATTAATCCGGTAAACCACCGCCACAGGATTTGGACTAACAAAGTTTGACAATTCCGGAAGTATCTATAATTTAATTTCATCACGAAGGGAATTGGGAAAAGTTTTGAGTTATGAGTTAACAAATGAAATTTCATATAACTCAGAATTCAAAATTCATAACTTTTTTTATCCTTCGTGCTCTTCGTGGAAGAAAATAATGTTTTTATATTAAAATAAACCGCGATGAAGCGGTTCTCATTTTATAGCTACCGGCTATGCCGATGGTATTTGACTATAATAACAGATTCTTTTTTGAAGGGACAAAATAGCATGCCGTCATACGTTTATAAAGTATTCAATGAGAGAGGGGAAATCCGGTTTGGAGCATTAACGGCAGGCAGCTATAGCGAAGCCGAAAAAAAGCTTAAAGATCAGGGAGAAAATATCGTTCAATTGAAAAAGGAGGCTTCCGGTCTCTCCTTGGGGCGTTTTTTTAGTCGTTTGTCCCTGGATCAGGAGTTATTTTTTTACATTCAATTTTCCACTTTATTGAATGCCGATGTGCCCTTATTGAGGGCGTTGGAAATCGTCACGGATCAAATCACTCATTCCGGATTCAAGGCTGTTTTAAAGGAGAGCCAGCTCGACATCAAAAAAGGTTCATCCTTATCGAATGCTTTTAGAAAACATGAATATTATTTTGGCACGCTTGTTTTAGGCATGATTGAAGCGGGAGAAGAAAGCGGGAAGCTTGATTCCACTTTCCTTCAAATAAGCCGTATGATCGAACAGCGCTACCAGTATAAACAGGATTTATTGAGCGCTTTTTCATATCCATCCCTGCTTTTTTTCATATCATTTATCGTTTCAATGCTGATTATCACCTTTGTTTACCCGCAATTTTTAGAAATTTTTAAATCAAATGAAATTGCCTTGCCTTTTTCAACACTTTTTTTGGCAAAATTGAGTTATTTTTTACATGATAATTGGTTGTTTTTTCTGATTGGAATAGCGATTTTTTGTTTGCTATTGATACAATATATGAAAAGCCCAGAAGGGCACGAAACTTTTGAGACAGCCTTGTTAAAGGTCCCTATTTTAGGGGAAATATTGAAGATGTTTTTCCTGAATCGGTTGTTTTTCAATATGGCATTGCTATTGAAAAATGACGTACGACTGCTCAGATCCGTTGAAATCTTGGCCAAAACGCTTACGCATGCAGTCATGACACGATTGCTTTCAGATGTTTGGGTTAAACTGCGTCAAGGGGGGGCATTATCTGACGCGTTAAAAACACATGAAGAAGTCCCCTCTATTGTCCAGCAGATTATCGTGGTGGGTGAGCAAACCGGAAAATTGGAAGATTTGCTGGAGAAAATAGCTTCCTATTATGAAGTAATGATTTCCCTGAAATTAAAAAGGTTGACCATGATCATTGAACCAGCGCTTCTTCTGGTTTTGGGGCTTTTTGTTGGTTTTTTAATGGCTTCCTTACTTTTACCCATGTTTAGGATGGTTAAAACGTTAGGTTAAAAAATAAATCTGGCATTCTCTTTTTTTTAAGATATAATTTTTAAACATGATTGAGAAAATATTTTCTTGACAATGAATAATATGAATATTATGAAGCGAAGATAAAGATGATTTTCTCTCAAGTTTTTTTATGAATCATTATGAGGGGTAGCTAAGTGACAAACGGTTCTGAAGGCCGTTATGACCTAATAAAATGAAAACAAGAGGATCATTATGAAATTTCAATGCAAAAAAGCTGACATCATTACCAGTATTCAGCAGGTTCAAAATATCGTAGGCCAACGGACAACATTACAGATTCTTTCCAATCTTTTGATCGAAGCAAAATCAGATCATACGCTTACTTTTACGGCTACGGATCTGGAAATAGGTATTGTTTCTTCTTCGATTGTGGAAGTCTCTGAAGAGGGAAGAACCACTATCCCTGCCAAAAAATTATTTGACATTGTCCGCAATCTTCCTGAAGAAATCATTTCGTTTGAAACGGATGAGGACCAAGTGTTGCGAATCCAATGCGGCAAGTCTTTTTATCGGGTGTTTGGTTTGGCCGCTGATGAATATCCCGCTTTGCCTGATTTCGCAGATTCTCCAAGCTGGGAGTTTGATCAATCCATTTTAAGAACGATCATCCGAAATACGAATTTTGCGATTTCCAGAGATGAATCTCGTTATGTGTTAAACGGAATTTATCTCGTTTTTAATTCTTCTGAGATCATCGGAGTTGCGACCGATGGAAGAAGACTTTCTCTTTCTAAACGTTCCGGTATGAATTTTAAAGACACCAAACTCGATTTCATCATTCCTGCCAAAACAGTCAATGAATTGATCAAACTTTTGACTGATGAGGGTTCCATCAAGATTCATCATAAGGGGAATCAGGTTTCATTCATAATGGGGAAGACGACCTTGGTTACTAAACTGATAGAAGGAAATTTTCCTGAATATCAGGCAGTCATTCCTGCCGATTGTAAAGAAAAGGTTGTTTTCAATAACAAGGATTTTACAGCAGCCATTCAGCGTGTATCTATTTTAACTTCTGATAAAACTAATTCCATCAAATTTGTATTCAGAGACAATAAATGCATCATCACGGCAAATTCTCCTAATATCGGGGAAGCCAGGGAGGAAATTGATGTCCAATATAAAGGACAGGAATTGCAGATAGCTTTTAATCCCTTGTTTCTGCTGGATATTCTGCGGTGTCTCGAGGAAGAAGATGTGACGTTTGAATTGAATAATTCCCTGACACCAGGTCTCATCCGGCATGGGGTGGAATTTCTTTCTGTGATTATGCCGATGCGTTTAACCGAGTAGTCCGTTTGCACATAACGGATTTAAAACTTCAAAATTTTCGTCTTTTCAAAGATACAGAGATCACGTTTGTTCCTGGCATCAATGTTTTTTTTGGAGAAAATGGACAGGGAAAGACAACTATTTTGGAAGCCGTGCGTTTTCTGTCAACAACTCGTTCTTTTTTAACGGATTCATCAAAGGAGATGGTTTCCTTCGATTCTGATTATTTTTTTTTGCGGTCCCGATTTATAAAGAAATCATTTCCTCATGAGATCAAATTCGGATGGAGTGAAAAGAGTAAAAAGGTGTCCTGCAACGGACATCATTTGAAAGTACTTTCCGATCTTTTGGGAGTGATGGATACGGTATTATTCATTGCATCTGATTATGATCTGGTCTGCGGGGGTCCCGAGGCTAAAAGAAGATATCTGGATATCCAGCTTTCACAGGCCGATCCGGGATATCTTCATTCATTAAAAAATTATCATAGGATTTTAAAAAACAGGAATGCGCTCCTGAAAAAAAAAAGATACAGTAAGACGGAAATGGAGACATGGAGTTCCGCTTTAATCCGGACAGGTTCGGCTGTCATTTTAGACAGAGCCAAGTCAGTCAGGGACATTGAAAGATATGCTGCAGGCTTTTTACGGATTCTTTCGACAGAAAAAGAAAATCTCCGTATTCGTTATCTGAGTTTGACTCAAGCGGTTTCGCTAGTGGAAATCGAAAGACATTTTCGTATAGCATTGGAAAAAACAGAACAGAAAGAAAAAGAAATGGGATACACCATGATCGGACCCCATCGTGACGATCTGTTGTTTTTGTTGAATGAAAAAGAGATGAAGAAATACGCATCCAGAGGACAAATCAAATCCGCCTCGGTCAGTTTGAAATTGGCTGAAAAGGAGAATCTAAAAAATAGAAAAGGGGTGTCCCCGATTTTTTTGATAGACGATATTTTCTCGGATTTGGACCGGGTGAGACGGCGACAATTCATTAGATTGCTTGAGCCGGGGCATCAAGTTATCATCGGTACGACCCATCATGAGGAATTGATTCGTGATATGGATCCCGATCAGCCGGTGAAGACTTCTAAAGTTATTTTGGGCAGGGTGGCATGAATTCCTTGGCGTTTGAGAAAAAAAGAGCCCATGAATCGGAAAGTATCCGCTTTATTCTGGAGCGCCTTTTCAGGAAAATGGGTTTAGATGAAGAATCCGAGCCGGAAAGGGAAAAATTGTTTCAACTTCAAAAGGAATGGGACCATTTGATAGGAGAGCCTGCTTGTCTGCATACGCAATTGTTTTCCCTGCGTAAAAACCGTTTGACGGTGCTGGTGGATTCTTCTGTATGGTTTCAGGAATTGAATCAATATGGAAAACAACCTTTGCTGGACGCGCTCAGTAAAAAATATTCTTTTATAAAAGAAGTGCGTTTTAAAATCGGAAATGTTAAAAAATCATGATTTTTTAAATTGATGATATTAAGCCAATGAAAGGATCCATTATGTGGAAAATCACTTTTCTTCGTTTAAGTGCGGTGATATTTTTTTCCTTAACTGTTGATGCCGCACAATCGTCAAAACCTCCTACTGTTCCTCCATCGGAGAACGAGGAGATTCAAAAAATCATCACCCCTTATTTGTCTCAATATACGGATGATCAGGTGTTTGCTATGGTTAATGATAAGCCTGTTGTATTTTCAGATATTAAACTGATGTATAAACGCATGCTTGAAAATTTCATTCAGGTTTATCCTGACAAGCCTTTGACTGCGGAAAAGGCAAGGGACTTATGCAGCGAAGCTCTGTCCAGGCATACAAAAAAGAAGGCATTAATGGATGAGATCGATAAAAGAAAATTGAATCCTGAAGAAGCTGAACTGACTGAACAATTTCAGAAAGTCAAGATTCAATATGGAGTCTATTTTTCCCAGTTTCTGGATGCTTTTAAAATCAAAGAATCCGATTATAAAAATGAGGTCCGTTTTCGTATGGGGGCTGCAAAACTCATGTTGGAGTATGACAAAACAGCCGTTGTTCCTGAAGAAAAAGCAGCTGAAGTCTGGTACAATGATAATAAACAGAAGTTCATGATTCCCCGAAAGATTAAATTTTCCATTATTTGCATCAATAATCCTGATAATGCCGACAATGAAACGATCGAGAAGAATAAAAAGCGTCTGGAAGAGTTGCGTGCTGAAATCCTAGAAGGAAAAAGGACTTTTGAAGAAGTCGCTAAGAATTTCTCCGATGAAATCAATTCCAGAAAAAACGGAGGAAGTGTTGGCCCTGTTTATGTCAAAGATATTAAAAAGGATTATGCTTCCCTTGTTAACCTGAAATTAAATGAGTTAAGTCCGGTTACGGTTTATTCCCAGGGATTTTATATCGCCAAGGTCACGGATGATATTCCCGATACGTTATTGGAGTTTGATGTGGTGAAAGACAAAATATATCAGGGTTTGAAAAGTCAGGCATTGCAAAAACATCGTCAGGAATGTCTGAATAACATGCTCAAAGAGGCCAGGGTTGAGATAAAAGAATCCGGTTTGCTGGAGCAGAAAAAAGAACAAAAATAATTGTTATGGAGAATCACGATGGGTAGATGCGTTGTCACAGGCGGGGCCGGATTTTTAGGCTCCCATCTTACGGAAAAGTTGCTACGAGAAAAACATGAAGTAGTTGTCTTGGATAATCTGATTACCGGGTCTTTGCGTAATATTGAACATCTGGGGGGAAATCCGCTGTTTCTCTTTAAAAAAGAAAATGTATCGGAAGCGGTTCTGGTGGATGGTCAGGTTGATTTTATTTTTCATTTTGCTTCTCCCGCTTCTCCTATTGATTATTTGGAATTCCCTATACCAACTTTGAAAGTAGGCGCCATGGGAACTCATAATGCCTTGGGAGCGGCTAAGGTGAAGAAGGCAGGATTTTTATTGGCCAGCACATCCGAGGTCTATGGTGACCCGCTGGAACATCCCCAGAAGGAAACCTATTGGGGCAATGTCAATCCTATTGGCCCTCGGGGTGTGTATGATGAAGCCAAACGTTACGCAGAGTCGATCACCATGGCCTATCATCGCTGTCATAAGATTCCAACACGGATTGCAAGGATTTTTAATACGTACGGGCCCAGAATGAGACTCAAAGATGGCCGGATTGTTCCTAATTTTTTGAGTCAGGCTTTACGAGGAGAAGATTTGACGGTTTATGGCAATGGTCTGCAAACCCGCAGTTTTTGTTTCGTGGATGATTTGATTGAAGGAATATACGCCCTTTTTCAGAAGGATTTCCATGATCCTGTCAATCTTGGAAATCCGACGGAACTCACGGTTCTTGAGTTCGCGGAAACAATCATTCGTATGACCAAATCTTCATCCAAGATTAAATATTTTTCTCTTCCTGAAGATGATCCGAAGGTCCGCAAACCTGATATTCAAAGAGCTGAAAAGGTGTTAGGATGGAGACCTAAGACCAGCTTGGAAGAGGGATTGGAAAAAACGATCTATTACTTTAAAAAAGAAATGCGGCAATAATTTATTTGCCAAAAGCGGAATTCAAGGGTACTGTTTACCGTCATTATTAAATTGTCCTTTTCATCAAGTAAAATGGACAGAGTAAGATTGTCAAATTTTAAAACATTTTCCAACTACAGAAAGGAGAATTTCCAATGAAAAAGTTTCTAATTGCGTTATTATGTGCAGGATTTTCTGTATGGACGGTGGCTCAGGATATGGACATGCCTGCTGATCTGCCTGTTGATGAGGATGTTGCAGAAATGAACGCGCAGACTAAATGTATTTGCGGTAAGGATTTATCTGAGGATAAAGTGGCTGTTGAAGTTGATGGACAAACCATTTACGCTTGTTCCGAAGCTTGCGCTGAGAAGGTGAAAGAGGATCCGGAGAAGGCCTTGGCAATGATTCAGGGTGCTGGAGAAGAAACAGAAGATGCTTATGATGAAGTCTCAATGCCCGAACCGCCCGAGGCACCTGAACCCCTCGAATAAATTTTCTGTTACAAACCGAATTAAAAGGGCGCCTCAAAAGGGCGCCTTTTTTGTTTGCTATTCTGACTTTTCGGATTTTGGGATCCTGAATTCATGTCTGAAATGATCTGAGTGCCTGAAAAATATCCTTGCAGGCACGAATTGAATAAAATCGGAGAATTTTTGCGAATATTTGCGTGAAAAAATATGATCCCCCCCCTGCGTTCCATTTATTATTATCCTTCATCCTCCTGCAATCTCAATTGTCTCCATTGCTGGATATCACCCCCTTTTAAACGAAGAAGAGCTCCTCCTTCTTTGGGTGAATTGAACCTTTCCCAAATACGGTATTTTTACGAGGAGGCGAAAAAATTGGGTTTGGTTTCAACCAAATTAACCGGGGGAGAGCCTTTTTTAAGAACCGATATCAATGATATACTGATGCTGATTCACACATTGGGCATTTCGATTCAAATTGAGACAAACGGCACGTTGATCACGAAGGAAAATGTACTCATTTTAAAAGAAATTCAGCGACGGGACAGACAGTTTTTCATTTCAGTCAGTTTGGACGGGGAAGAGAAAAATCATGATAAACAAAGAGGAATCAAGGGATGCTTTCGGAAGACGTTGAATGGGATTGACCTTTTATCAAGAGAGAAAATTCCTGTGCAGATCATTTTTTCCGTCCAAAAGGCAAATGCAGGGGATTTAAAATCTGTCGTGCAGTTGTGCAAAGAGCGCCTGGTTCACAGCATAAAAGTCAATTTTATCAATGATATCGAACGCGGAAAGCATTTGAAAAAGAATAGTCAGTTATTGAGCCTCAAAGAAATATTGGAATTAAATAAGGCAATTTCTCTTTTGTCATCCCGTTATGATTTGAAAATCATAACGAATCTGCCTCCTGTTTTCAAGCCGATTCCTGATTTCATGCGATGCGGTAAATGCGGCATCTTTGGTATCATGGGAATTTTATCGGACGGATCCGTTTCTATTTGCGGTATTGGCACTTCAGTCAGTGAATTGGTTGTCGGGAATATTAAAAGCGATTCTTTGGCGGATCTCTGGATAAAAGCCCCGCTTTTTCAGGAAATCAGGCAATCCATACCGCATGAGCTTCGGGGAATATGCGGTCAATGTATGCTAAAGGCATATTGTCTTGGCCAATGCAGGGCGGATGCTTATTATAAAACACATGATCTTCTTGCCCCTTTTGAACTATGTCAACATGCCTATGATCAGGGTTTATTTCCAAAGAAATGGCTGATACCCAAATGAGTTCTATATATTATAATTCTTGAATTGACCCAGGAATAATTGATCGAAAAAGATTCTGCACAAGGATGTTGATGATGCGAACAAGGCGATTAGGACAAACCGATTTGTATTTATCGGTGATCGGAATTGGAACTTGGGTCATGGGGGGAGCAGCCTGGGAATATGGATGGGGAGTGCAGGAAGAAAAGGATTCCATTGGAACTATCCATGAGGCTTTGGATCGCGGAATCAACTGGATTGATACGGCTTCAATCTACGGTTTGGGCCGTTCGGAAGAACTGGTAGGCAAGGCAGTGAAACAATGGAATAAACCTGTTATCATTGCCAGCAAATGCGGACTTCTGCGGGATAAAAATGGATCGCTCTACGGCTGTCTGAAAAGAGAAAGCATCATGCGTGAAGCAGAGGCCTCTTTGAGAAGACTTCAGAGGGATGTCATTGATTTGTATCAGATACATTGGCCTGATCCATCAGCAGAAATAGAGGAAGGATTCGGAACGCTGCTGGAATTAGTCAGACAGGGAAAGATTCGATGGGCCGGCGTATCGAATTTTTCAATAAAACAGATGGAAAAAATAGCCTGTTTGGGGCCGATAGCATCTTTGCAACCGTCTTATAATCTGATCAACCGCAGGATAGAAAAGGATGTTCTGCCTTGGTGTAAAAAAAATAATGTCGGAGTGATTTCTTATAGTCCTTTGCAATGCGGCATTCTTACGGAAAAATTTTCCAGAGAGTGGATCATGAATCTGCCTGATGATGACTGGAGAAAAACCAAAGCTCCTTTTTTACAGGAGCCTCAACTCTCGTTCCATCTTGAATTGGTCCAAGTGTTGAAAAAATTTGCAGCTACAAGAGGCCATACAGTTTCTCAATTGGCGGTCAGCTGGATTCTGCATCAGAATCATGTCACTTCCGTCATAGTGGGAGCAAGAAAAAGAGCTCAAATACAGGAAACCGCCCTTGCTGCTGAATGGGTATTAAAAAAAGAAGAAATTCAGGAATTGGAGTCTTTGCTTTTTTCTTGGATTAAGAACAATAAATGTGATAGAATATAATTCATGAATAACAATAAAAAATTAGTGATTTTAATCGACGATGATCCTGATATCCTGCTTTCGTTTGAGATCATCTTGAAAGAAAAAGGGCTGGATGTGTTTACATTCAAGAATTTTCATGATCCGGTTTCTTTTTTGGAGAACCATCAACCGGACCTGATCATTTCCGATCTGAATGTCAACGGAGCTATCAATGGAGTGGAGTTTTACGTCAAATATATCATGAATAAGAAGTTCAAATTTGCCCTTCACACAGGTTCTTTTGATCCTGCAGGAAAAGGAGAAGGGCTTTTATTCAAAGAGTTTGAAGATCATTTCAAGATAATCAAGGAAAAATCCACTTCAGTTTCCAGTGATCAGATCATTTTAGCGATCATTGATTCCCATAATAATAAACAAGCGGATTTTCCCTGTTTTTGTAAACCTACATTGCCTTACATGATCCTGAATTATTTTGGACTGCCCTAGTCCGACGCCCACATGCAGGAAAAAAAAGAAACAGTATATTCAGTCAGCCAAATCACCCGTCTGATTAAAGAGACCCTTGAAAAAGGGTTTCCCGGCGTTTGGATTGAGGGTGAAATTTCAAACTTTAAAAGAGCTTCCACAGGACACGTTTATTTTACTTTAAAGGATGATGTATCTCAGATTTCCGTCGTCATGTTCCGGTCGTATGCTGTTTTATTTTGTAAAATGGACATCATGAACGGCGTCCGGGTCAGGATTTTTGGAGACATCTCGGTTTATGAGAAAGGGGGAAATTATCAACTCATCTGTGTCCGGCTTGAGAAGGCCGGATTGGGAGAGCTTCAATTGAAATTCCTTCAATTAAAGGAAACTCTTTTCAAAAAGGGCTGGTTTGAGCCGGGAAGGAAAAAAAAGATCCCTTTTCTGCCGGAGAGGATAGCCATCGTGACCTCTAAAACCGGGGCAGCGGTGAGGGATATGCTCAACATCATTTTTAATCGATTTCCCAATATGAGTGTTGTTCTTTTTCCTGTTAAGGTCCAGGGAGAGGGAGCGGCTGAGGAGATTGCATCTGCCATTAAAAAGGTCAATGAATTAAAAGCGGCTTCAGTGATGATCGTAGGACGCGGTGGCGGCTCTATAGAAGATCTTTGGGCTTTTAATGAATTCGTTGTGGCTGAGGCCATCTATCGATCTGCTATTCCTGTTATCACAGGGATCGGGCATGAGATTGATTTCACCATTGCGGATTTTGTTTCTGATAAAAGGGCGGAAACGCCTACTGCTGCCGCTGTTCTTGCCACACCTGTCCGGGTTGATCTTTTTCATGAATTGGAGGAATCTAAAAATGGGTTGAGAAAAAATGTCCATGATAAAATTGTTCAATGGAAAGAAAAGCTGCGCTCTATGAAAGAGCACTATGGTTTCAGGGAACCGCTCAATCAGATCAGGCAGTATTACATAAGACTTGACGAAATTACGCTGACCTTTGGGCGTACCTTGAGCAATTGGATTCATCTTAGAAAACAGAAGATTCAGGGATTAACAGAGCTTCTTGCTTCGCTATCCCCGTATTCGGTATTAGAACGGGGCTTTACCCTTACGAAAGATACAAAAACCAATAAAATGATCCATTCTTTCACTGAGATTAAAAATGAAATGGAACTGGAAACGCTTTTCAAAGACGGAAGCGTGATTTCAAGAGTCATCTCCAAATGAAACAATCCAAAAAACCATTTATCATTTCCATCATGCTTTCACTGCTGGTTCATTTCCAGAGTCTGTGGTTCCTGAAAGAGTTTTTATTGAAACCGGCTTTTCCTGTTCCTGATCAGTCTGAATTGCTGTTGGATTTGACGGAACTTCCCGAGCCTGAAAAAAAGTATTTTATAGACACTCCGGAACAACCCGTTCAAGAGCCGGTTGAAAGCGAAAATATTTCGGATAAAAACAGCCGGACAGATTCCTCGCAACAGGGGAAAGAGACTGGAGTGCAACCGCTATCAAAGGATAAAGATCTTTTTCCGCAGGCTCCCCGGTACGCTCCGATGGGACATGAATTGACTGACATGGAGCAGATCCGTCAATTTCAGCAAGCCGAGAAAAAAATTGAAAAAGAAGAGGCAAAAGAAAAGGCTAAAATATTATCCGATAAGACATCGCTTCTGGAAAAGGAGAATATCCAAGGAAAAAGCGCGGGAGAGTCAATGCAAAAAGATCCTGAAGAACAAATAGCTCAACTTCAGAACACGAACGTCTCCCTGACAAAAGCGAATGGTCCTTCCGCCAAGGAGGATATCTTCCCTCTTCCCATGATTTCTCTGGGAGAGAGAACGCTTTCTGATTTTGGCCTGGATTCATTTAACGCGGAAGAATCCGAAGTCGGTAAATATTTTAAAGTCATGCGGGATAAGATCGGTCTTAAGTTCCATCAGATGGTTTTTTTTCATTATCGAACCAATTATATTTTTGGATCCAGAGTGAACGTAAAATTTGATATCAAATCCAACGGGATGATTGACAATCTTCAGACAAAATTGATTTCAGGAGATCCTTTATTTGAAAAATATTGCGAAACGGTTGTCAGGAATGCAGCGCCGTTTGTCCCTCTATATGAGAAATTGAAACCCTATATGGAAGAAGGGGTTTTGAAGATGGATATTTTATTCGGATATGATGTGCGTGAATCAAAGGGGAAATGATAAAAAAATATTGAACAGTTACAGGACGTTCGATAACATTTATTTTTTGATTGTTAACTGAAAAGCTAAGGAGATCCATCATGTGGGAATGGTTTAAGGCTGGCGGGACTATCATGTGGCCGCTTCTGATTCTTTCTCTTGCCAGTTGGAGCGTTATTTTTGAGAGATTTTTTGTCTTTTGGATAGAATTCAAACGAACACGGCGTTTGGCTAAAAAAATAGAAGACACGGCTGCCAACCAATCTGAAATAGATGCCATGATCGAAACCAATCATTGCGCCATGGCAAAAGTTCTGACCACGGTCCATGCACATGTCCAATTATCCAAAGAGGATAACCTGATTTTAACACGAACTAAACTCAAAGAGGAAATTGCCTATTTACAGCGCGGATTGACTCTTCTTGAAGTATGTGCCAGCGTTTCTCCTCTGTTGGGATTGTTGGGAACCGTAGTTGGGATTGTGCAGGTTTTTTCAGTCATTTCCAAAGCAGGAACAGGAGATGCCGCAATCCTTTCCGGCGGCATATCCACTGCCTTGAACACGACAGTATTTGGACTCATCATTGCCATCCCTTCCGCTATCACATTCAGTTTTTTTGAAAGACGTATTGACGTATTGATTCAGGTCATTGAAAAATATGTGGTTCAGCTGCTGACCACTTATTATTCCGGCAGATGAAGATTCCATGCTAGAAGATTCATTAACTCCTGTTCGAAGAAAAAGAAAACCGTTCATCAACGTGACATCACTCGTGGATGTGATGTTTATTCTCCTTCTTTTCTTTGTGGTCTGCACGACATTCACGCGTTTCGCTTCTTTGAAAGTATCCTTACCCAAGGT
>JAFGBW010000162.1 GCA_016932965.1 Candidatus Auribacterota bacterium | reverse complement strand
TGAAGAAGGGATCCATCTGAGTGCCCTGATTGATGCGGTTCTCACAGAGCTTTTTTCACAGAATGATCTTTCATTCATCAGGCCGGTTAGAGATATGAAGGGTGCATCAGCATGAATCAGATGAAACTTGATAATAGATCCTTCCGTTCACTATCCCTGCATCAGGCTGAACAGAGAAACAGATACGGGAAGGCAGCAGTTCCCCTTTTCTGGCCGGTCAGTGTCTGCTGGTAGGCTCTTTTACGTTCGGGCTCTTTCACGTTATCAATATTTGCCCGGATCAAATCTTCCCTGAGGTCCTCATAAAAACGGGTGATGAACTGCTCGGCATACAAAGCCGCCTCATCGGATAATTCAGGTTCCTGTTGTAAAGCTTCCCTCAATTGAAGGTAAATTTCAGATAGATAAAGACCCAAAACCTCGTTAGGAAGATAAGGCTCTCTCAATTTTCTATTATGACCTCTTTCTTGAGAAAGGTGCGTCATACGGTCCGGATGGAAATAATAGGTCAAAATGGATTGGACATCTTTTTTCATCTCATCTTCCAATCGGGAAAGCTTCTCTGTTAAGGGAGTGTCAGGTTGAGCAAGAATTGAGGAACGGGGATGTGCCAATTCGGCAGCATAGGGGAATGACTTGTGGAGTGACGAGAGATCAAATCCGATAAATGCCAGAAACAAAAAGGCCTGGGTATCATTAAAATAGATTTGTTTGTCTATGATATGCAGGTATTCATGAACCAGAGAAAGAGCAAAGAATGCCGGATCACGGTTGTCGCCAAACCAACTCCATGTAATGATTCTATTCATGATTTCTTCTGAGTAATGAACCCAGGCAAAAAATGATGATTTGAATAGCCGGGCAGTCAAATACATTAGAAATACAACCAGTCCCGGGACATAATACCATGGATTGGGAACGGAGACGAAAAAGGAAATGATCTCCAAAGGGATGAACAGAAACAGCTGAAATAAAAAAGCCGGAGCGATAGGATTATTAAATGAATAATTCAAATAGTAAACAATCCAGTGCAGGATGCTCTTCTCCGGGGTATGCATATGTCTGTAAGACCTGACTTCAAAGTTAAAATCTCTGGGGGGTGTCTGATGAGGTTTGAATGTTCTCAATAATTCAGAATTAAGAATGCCCAAAAAAGTGGGATCCTTTAAAAGGGCTTTCCATGTTTTATGGTCACTTGTGAGAGACTTGAATCGACTTAGGAGCCACGGCCGGATTCTTTTAGAAGTTTTCCAGTCGGACGGCATCGTTGATTGCGGAGCCAGTGTATGGTATTCATTCCGGAAATTTTTGGAAGAGGAGAAAGCAATCTGCTCCGTTATGAAAACAAATACAAGAACAGATGAACACAGTTTTGTTAATAAGCTGGTTTTCATTTCATGAAACAAGTGTTTTTCGTTTAGAAAATCCTACTCAATAATTATACCCTATATAATTCTTATGTCAATGCGTTGCGGAAATTTTATGACGGCATCGGCCGGTACGCGCCGTTCTCGCTTATTGCAGTCGCATTCCGGAATCCCAGGTTTTTTCGCGGATATAGGGTATAATGTATTCGTGAAATTGTTTCTGTCAGTTTTGATCTTATTGAGTCTGGCTTCAGATGATCTGTTTCTGTCTGCGGATAACCGTCTGCAAACCACGGGACTGGGTTGTCTTGCCCCCCGAAATGCACTTAACAACATCGGCCGGATATCAACAGCCATGCCGGATATTGATGATGAGAGAAATGACACATTGAATTGTTGCTGAGAGCCCATGGCCGGATCCGCTGTCCCGCGGAATGTGATGAGATTATTTCAGAAATAATGATAAGGCTTCGTGAGAAAGCCCTGCTCTCTGCCATGAGGGAACCGCCGGCCATTCATGCCGCCTGATTCTGATATGGACTCATGGGGGCATCAAAAAGGCTGAATATCGAAATAATGAGGTCATTTCAAACCCGTCCAGGATGTCATTCCGGGTGAAACGAGGAATCTGAACTGACACGAAGTGTCATCCTGAATGAAGTGAAGGATCTTTTTCAATATAGTAAGTGTTTTCACTCCGTTTCGAAATAGCGGACTATTTAACAATAGGGGGTTCTGCAATTGGCTCTGATTTTTTTGATTTTCACGATGATAGGATAAATATACAATAAACACAAAATCAGACGGAGTTTGACGGTCATGGATTTTTGCATGCAGGCCTTATACATGATTTTCAGGGACATTCAGGATGTTATCCGCTGGCCGTTTGCCCTGTTCTTATCCGGCTGGGCTATCCTGGAAGCCTATGCAAGGGTTTTTCTCGGCAACGCGGGAGAAAAAATCGGCGGCTCTTTTGGAAGGGGTGTCGGAGAAGGTCTGGCCGGCAATCTGGAGGAAATCGCGTACATAACGCCATTCGGGGCGGATTTGCTGGCCGGAGAGGCATTGGCAGCGGTATATGTCAAACTCGCTCAAAGCCAGATGAAAGAGAGATCTCAGGACCTGGCGGAACATGCGCTGCAGGATGAAATGAGCTACATTGAAAATCAGGCGGAACAACAGGCCAATGAAGCTTGGAACTTTTTTATAAAAAATAAATAAACATGAGCTCATTCAAAACCCCGGCAGGTATCAACAGACTTCGTTTAATTTGTTTGATCATAGCACTCATTCCTTTTTTTATTTATTTCCCCAAAACCTGGCCCAGCCTGATATTCCCCCTGTATTTTTTGGGTATTGTCACGTTATCGATATCTTTAACCAGGACCATTCAGTTTGGCTGGGTGACGAATGCCTTTCTTTTGGGAGCAACGGTCATTCCTGTTACAGTGATTCTCATGAGTTCATTCGCGGCTTTATTCACCGGAACCACGGGCAATCTGCTTCCGTCCTTTATCATTCCGTTTCTGGAGGAAACATTCAAAGTCCTGCCGTTGATCCTGTTGATCGTTTGGATGAAAAAGAAAGGAAGACTCTGTTTTTCAGGCTCGGATCTATTACTCCTTGGCTCGGCCCTGGGGGCTGGCTTTACCTGGACGGAAGATTTCCTCCGGGTTTTTCTCACCAGATGTGTCATTCCCCCGGACCTTTTCGCCATGCATGAGTCCACTTTGCACTGGGGATGGTTTTATCCGTTTCCGAGTCTTACCGGCACCGGCATTTTTACGCGTGACACCCCGAAATATTTTATCGGGCATCCTGCCGCCACGGGATTTATCGGAATGGCTATGGGGTTTTCAATGATGATCGGGCCTTTGATAAAATCAAAATTTTCAAAAAGGATCCATTGGGCGTCCTGGCTGTTTCCCCTATTCATCTGGCTGTGGATGGTGGCGGATCATGCGGCTTTCAATTATCGTCACAGCCACACTATCGCGGACAAATTCACGGATTTTTTTCTGACCATCAACTGTCATGGCACCTTATCCGCCTGGGTATTTTATCTGCTTGTTCTGGTCTGCCTTATTTTTGAAACAAAAATCATTTTTTCAGCTCCGGTTCATCTGCGTATCCTGTCTCCCTTTTTCTCAGGTCTTCGTCTATTATTGAGTCAATTTGCTGTATCAAAACAGAAGCGGCTTTTCCTGAGATGTTTGTCATCGCTGCTTTTAGTCAGACGGACTTTGGCATTTCATTTATATGTCATGAAGAACAGCCGTTTTTCAGAATCCGGCGAAAGATATGTCCGGTCCCTGATGAAAAATTTTTTCCGCCTGAAAGGATTGATAAAATGAAGAATCATGTCAAAACCGGTTTGCGATTGTTCGTCCTGGCTGCTCTGTTGAGTATCACCCCGGTTGTGCATTCTGATGAAGCGGAATCTCTGGAGCAGCAAGCTTCTAAACTGTCCCGGGAAAACCAGTTTGAACAGGCTGCGGAATTATATTTGAAAATTTCAGAAATATGCAGGGCAGGTCTTGCTTCTGATCCGGAGAATACCGGTTATAAACGGACGCTGAAAAACGCTGACACCAATTATCTTTATAACAAGGGTCAGAGGGCTTATCTGAAAATGAAAGAGGCTGAAAAAGCAGCCGACCGCAGTGATTTTGATGCTGCATCGGCTGAATTTGAACAAGCGGCATCTATGTATCTTGAACTGTTGAAAATCAGGGATGAAAAGGCCTGGAAAGGCAATTATGAATACTGCCTGGACCAGCCGGGATATAGAATGATCAGATACGCTGAACGGCTCATGAAAGAAAAAAAATACGGCCCGGCTTCCGACTATTTTCGTAAAGGTATGGAAGCGACTCGGAACACAGTCAAAATTCTCGGCGAAAGAAAAGGCTTTCTGCAGAATATCGAATACGCGAATCATTTTTATTCCGTATCCAGATTTGAAGACCAGCTGGAAAAAAAATTCCCGGCACCGCCGTTTCAACTGGAGAGTTTTTCAGGTACTCCTGTGGCCTTGTCTGATTTTTCTGGAAAAATAATTCTCTTGGAATTCTGGGCGCTCTGGTGTCCGGCTTGTGTTGAAGCAGGAGCGGAATTGAAAAAACTGTATTCAAAATATAATCAGAAAGGATTAATCGTGCTGGCTGTGTCTGTTGATAAAATCAGCGATTGGAAAAAACTCTCCGATGATAAAATCAGGGACCGGTCAAAAACAGATTACGGCTATCCCGTATTATGGGGGACTCAACAAGTCATGGAAGATTATGGGAATTTTGAAGCCATACCGGTTTTTATTCTCATCGACAGACAGGGAAATCTTTATAAAAGATTCTTCTCAGATGAATGGAGCCTTCTTGAAAATGAAATTGAGGGAATCCTGTAAATTCTGTCTAACTCACTACTGTCCGGTTTATTATTCAATTATTGTTTCATGTTATTTTTAGGTTTTTACTTTATGCGATATTTTTAAAGAATTCAGAATTGAGGATTCAGTATTGTTCCGGCCTTCGGCCTCATCCCTAAAGGGGGACTCCCGTTGGTCGCGTTCACCTCTATGCTACGAAACAGGAGGGCTTCAAGGCGGACTAATGATTTTATGCTCCAATGCGAAACGCCAAAGACTTCCCTACTGAATTCTCAATTCTGAATTCCATGTCCGGCTTCCTTTTATTTTTAATCAATCCCACTATTTTATTGTGTTTTACGATATTTCTTTATTTATAAGCCGGACATTCATGTCTCTAAATATTATTTTACCTTCCCATCTTTTTTCACCAACAACGATGAACCATTCATTTATGTCTGCGAACCCCTTGAAATATCTGCGAAAATGGTGTATCATTATCTCCGGACAGATACAGGTGATCATTTTCAGGCTGGTTTTATATTGAAACCGGAACGAGTGATCTACACATAAAAAATGGCCATGAATTTACAAAACACAACAAAAACAAAATCCTTCTTAACTGGTCTTTTCAGTTTCATTCTTTTTCTGAGTGCAGCTTGTTTTAATTCTGCAGTTGAAGTTTCCGGCAGTGCATTCCCGGCCGGTTCTTGTCTGGCTCCTCTTTCCATCGAAAGCTCCAGTCCTGTTATCAGGGTTTTGACCCTGTTTACAGCCATGGACAGTAAAAGAAAACAAGATGAAGTCTGGAGGGGTAAATTCCCGGAACACGATTATGCGCCGTTGTATGATGGACAGCGTTTGACTCAATCCTGTATGGAATTACTGCAGGCTATTTCGGCTCAAAAAGGTGACGAGGAGGTCTTCAATATTCTCAGAGATCCCAGACGCAGATGGGAATTTTTCATGGCAGTCGATCATATTGCCCTGTTTAGGACCCGTGAAGAGGAAATGTCCCGCCTTGATAACATGCCGAATTTTTCTGTTGAGTACCTTCTCTT
>JAFGBW010000161.1 GCA_016932965.1 Candidatus Auribacterota bacterium | reverse complement strand
CTGAGCAGCAGCCAGGCGGGCGATAGGCACCCTGAAAGGCGAACAGGAAACATAATTCATGCCTGCTTTATGGCAGAATTCAACGGACCGCGGTTCGCCGCCGTGCTCCCCGCAGATACCCACTTTCAGGTCTTTTCTGGTTCTTCGGCCGCGTTCGATTCCTATTTCGATCAGTTCTCCCACACCGTTTTGATCAATGGTTTGAAACGGATCATCCGGGAGGATCCCCTTTTTAAGATATTCCGGAAGGAATCCGCCGATATCGTCCCTTGAAAAACCAAAGCTCATCTGTGTCAGATCATTCGTTCCATAGGAGAAGAATTCAGCCACTTCAGCAATTTTATCTGCTACAAGCGCGGCACGGGGTATTTCTATCATGGTCCCGAACAAATGGGGTATTTTTTTGAGCCCCTGTTTTTCCAGGACTTCCCGGTAGATTTCTTTGGCAACAAGCAGCTGATCTTCCAATTCTTTGACATGGCATACGACCGGGATCATGATTTCCGGCTCCACTTTGATGCCGGCCTTTAACAATTCCGCGGCGGATTCAAAGATGGCGCGTATCTGCATTTCCGTGATTTCAGGATAGGTGATTCCCAACCTGACCCCGCGATGCCCCATCATGGGATTGCTTTCATGCAGCGAATCGGCGCGGTTCTTGAATTCCTCAAGGGATATTCCCAGAGCCGTTGCAAGTTCAGCCTGCTGTTTTTCGTCCCGGGGGACAAATTCATGGAGGGGAGGATCAATCATACGAATGGTGACCGGTAAATCACGCATGGCTTCCAGGGTCCCCTTGATATCAGATTTAACAAAAGGATATAATTCATCCAGGGCTCTTCTTCTTTCAGCTTCAGTCTTGGATATGATCATTTTTCTCAAAAGGAACAGCGGCTGTTCGGCCCCTTTGCCGTAAAACATGTGTTCCGTACGGAATAATCCGATGCCTTCAGCACCGAAAAGCCTGGCTTTCTTCGCATCCTCAGGCGTATCGGCATTGGTCCTGATCTTCAATCTCCTGATGGAATCACAGAGTTTCAGAAAACTGAAAAGGAGTTCATTTTCTTCTGAAGCATCCATCATGTTCAGCTGGCCTTCATACACAAGACCTCTGGACCCATTCAGTGTCAACCAGGCGCCTTCCCGGTAAATCCTGCCGCCGACCGTCAGATTTTTTTCCAAATAATTCACATGCAGTTCACTGCATCCGACGATGCAGCATTTTCCCCATCCTCTTGCAACCAGCGCTGCATGGGACGTCATCCCCCCCCTGGCAGTTAAAATAGCCTGGGCGGCCCGCATGCCTTCCACGTCTTCGGGATTGGTTTCTTCACGGACCAGGATCACTTTTTTTCCCTCTTTGGCCCAGTTAACGGCATCCATGGCGGAAAAAACAATCATGCCTCTGGCTCCCCCAGGACCCGCAGGTAATCCCTTGGCTATGGGCTGGTTGATTTTTTCCTCTTTTGGGTCTATGATGGGATGAAGCAACTCATCTAACTGCGACGGTGATACTCTGGAAACCGCCTCTTCCCGGGTTACTAATTTCTCGCCAACCATATCCATGGCCATTCTGACAGCGGCAGGGCCGTTTCTTTTTCCTACTCTGCATTGAAGGATGAACAGTTTTCCTTTTTCAATGGTGAATTCGATGTCCTGCATGTCGCGGTAATGTTTTTCCAGGTTCAGGCGAAAGGTATCCAGTTGTTTATATACAGAAGGCATCGCCTTTTCCAGTGTGACTAAATCCTTATTGTGCTGGCTGGTGGAATAGGAATTGATGGGGGCAGGAGTCCGGATGCCGGCTACCACGTCTTCCCCCTGGGCATTGATGAGATATTCCCCGTAGAAATCGTTTTCACCGTTTCCCGGATTGCGGCTGAACGCCACACCTGTGGCGGAATCATTGCCCATGTTTCCGAAAACCATGCATTGGACAGTCACGGCAGTTCCCCACTCGTCCGGGATATTTTCGATGCGCCGGTATGAGATGGCCCTTTTTCCGTTCCAGGAGGCGAAGACAGCTCCGATTCCTCCCCAAAGCTGTTTCATGGGATCATCCGGGAATTCCATGCCAAGGACTTCCTTGATTTTTGTCTTGAACAGAACGCATAATTTTTTCAGATCTTCCGCGGAAAGTTCCGTGTCCTGGGAGACATTTTTTTCTTTTTTCATGTCACTCATGACTTTTTCCAGCTGTTTTCGGATTCCGGCCTCGTCATGAACCGGTTCGATCCCTTGTGCTTTTTCCATGACGACATCTGAATACATCATGAGAAGACGGCGGTAAGCGTCATAGACAAACCGCTCATTGCCGGTCTGCTTGATCAGACCGGGGATGGTTTTTTCAGTCAAACCGACGTTGAGGATGGTTTCCATCATGCCGGGCATGGATTTTCTGGCTCCGGAGCGGACTGAAACAAGTAAAGGGTTATTCATGTCACCGAATTTTTTTTCCATGAGAGTCTCGATTTTTTTCAAGGCTCTGGCGACTTCCTCTTTCAGCGTTTTGGGGTAGGTTTTCTTGTTCTGATAGTAGTAAGTGCAGATTTCAGTGGTGATGGTGAATCCGGGAGGTACCGGCAGGCGTAAATTCTTGTGGCCGGCCATTTCGGCTAAGTTGGCGCCTTTCCCTCCCAGTAAATTTTTCATGCTTTCATTACCGTCCGCTTTTCCTCCGCCAAAGGAATAAACTGATTTTTTAACGCTCATCTTTTGACACTCCTTTTGTTGCTTTCAGATAATCAATTCCTTCGTTTTTCCGGAATCTTTTATCTGTTTTAATAATTATAGTTTTAAGTTTTATTATATATAAATGACATGCTGTGATTACCGCGGAATGGTTTTAACTTCCGCAAAGAGAACTGCGTAAAATCCGGACAGAACCTTTTTTTATCGCAACATCTTTCATTCATTCTGGGTTAAAAAAAGAGAGAATAAGCATATCAAATTCAGCAGTCTTAAAGCAAAGAAAAATTTTTGTTTTAAAAAAGACATGTCCGCATGCATGTCCGGCTTAAAAATAAAGAAATAACGTAAAACACAATAAAATAGTGGGATTGTTTAAAAAAATTAAAGGAAGCCGGAAACATAGAATGCAGAATTGAGAATTCAGAAGGGACGCCTTCGGCGTTTCGCATTGGGAAATAAAATCATTGGCTGCCTTGCACCGTTACTGTTTCGTAGCGCAGTGAAGAACGCGACCGATAGGGAGTCCTGTTAGGGATGGAGACCAAAGGCCGGAACAATCCTCCATTTTTGATTCTTCATTTGATATTTCATGAGTCATAGAACATGATTCGTAATCATGCCGGCCCGCCGGGGGCATAATCATTCGGAAGCGAGGGGGATCAACTGCGCCCTCAATGGCTCCGTGTTGAAGGTTTCTTCTGCTATTTTTCTGATGCGTTCCGCTGTGGCGGACTTGATCTCGGTTATTCTCTTCTGCAGGATGTTGTCTCTTTCTCCTTTCATATAAGCCATGGCCAGAAAATGATTCAATCCTGACGAGCTCTCAATGCCCATATACAGGTTGGAGAGCATGGAAGCCTTGATCATCTGTACTCTTTCCTCGGTGATCTTTTGTGTTTTTATTTTTTCAATAATGGAAGTGATTTCCTGATGGATATGTTCCAGGTCGTCTTTTGCGCAGCTGGTTTCCACATCCAGATAATTGAATCCCTTGAAGCGATAAATTCTAGATGCGATGCCGTAACAGAGTCCCAGTTCCTCCCGGACCCTTTCGAAAAGAAGCGAAGAGGCATTTCCCCCCAGAACCATAGACATGATTCCCTGAATCGCGGCTTGAGGGTGAAGATGGGGCAAAGCGGGATAAAGAAGAAGGTATTGTGATTCCTGGATGTCCCCTTTTTTAAGGGTCAAATTTCCGGACCGGTAGAGGGAGGGCTGGAATGGGTGAGGGGATTTGGGGCAGGAAACATGATGAAAATATTTTTCCACCAGTCTGGCTGCCTTTGCAAAGGAGATGTCTCCTGTGAAGGAAATCAGGATATGGTCTGTGCCGTAATGGCTCTTTTTAAACTCCATGAGCCTCGACCGTGTGAGCGCTTTGATGGAGTCTTCCGTGCCGATGACCCTGTGTGCCAGTCCGTTTTGACAAAAATGATCGAGCGCTCGGTCAGCCAGAAAACTCGATGGATCGTCATCGTTCCTTCTCATCTCGGAGAGGATCACGCTCCGTTCTTTTTCCATTTCATCTTCAGGGAAAATGGAATTCAGATAGATGTCCGATAGCAGTTCGAATCCTTTTTCCGCGTTTTCTTTCATCACGTTGATGTGATAATTGGTATGATCATGCCAGGTCCAGGCGTTGAGTTTTGCCCCCATCAGGTCTGAATCCAGATTGATCCTTTTGGATGAACGTTTTTCCGTGCCTTTAAATAACATGTGCTCCAGAAAATGCGCGACCCCGTATTCTTCCTTTTGTTCATTGGAGCTGCCGATGTCGGTCCATATCTGGATGTTGATGATCTGGGAGTGGTTTCGTTCGTGCAGCACGTTTGTTCCCGCTATCGTTTCAACCTGCATGGGCTCCTTTTTTATTATTTATTTAATCACGAAAAACACAAAAGTTTTTTCTCGGCTTCGCTTCGAAAAATTCAGGATTATTCATCATTCTTTTCCGTGTCTTTCGTGGTGAAAAATAAAAATGTAAATATTTTATACAAGCATATTTCATTAAAATTAATCGCTTTGAACGGTTCACATTTAAAGCCACCGGCTCTGCCGGTGGGGGTTGACTTATAAGGATAAAAACAGGTTTGAAAAAATATTATGATCATTCCGCGGGATAAAAACAACAGGTTATTTTTTTTCGATCCAGGTCGTTAAATATGAAAAAGGAAATACTTCTTGCCTATATTTCAAGCTTTATGGCATAATCATTGGAATTTTTCTTTTTAATTGATGTTTCACTTCACCATTCAACCATGATCTTCTTGCAGGCTGGATACCTGTTAAAAGAAGACATTAAGGAGTATCATGACTGCAGTCACAATCAAGGAATTAATGGAAGCAGGGGTTCATTTCGGGCATCAGACCCAAAAATGGAATCCCAAGATGCAACGATACATTTTTGATAAAAGGAACGGCATCCATATCATCAACCTGCAGAAGACGGTTCCTCTTCTCATGAAAGCCTGCTCATTTATCAGTGAACTCATCGTCAAAGGGGATATCATTCTTTTTGTCGGGACCAAGGAACAGGCAAAGGAAATGATCATTGAAACCGCGACGGCTTTGAGTATGCCTTATGTCTCGGAAAGATGGCTGGGCGGAATGCTGACGAACATCGTCACGATTCGTCAAAGTATCGCCAAACTGGAAAATTTTGAAAAAATGGAGGCAGACGGCACTCTGGCAGCCTTGTCCAAAAAGGAACAATCGGTTCTCATGAAGGAAAAGGCGAAATTAGTCAAGAATTTGAGCGGAGTCAAAAGAATGAAGGCGCTTCCTGACGCGTTGTTTGTCGTGGATCCTGACCACGAGCATAATGCGGTAGCGGAAGCCAGAAGACTGCATATTCCTATTGTGGCTATCCTGGATACCAATTGCGATCCGGATATCATTGATTACGGCATTCCAGCCAATGATGATTCATTGCGTGCTGTTTCTTATATTCTTGGAGCCATTAAAGAGGCGGGCATGGCCGGATTGGACATGTGGAACAAGAACGAGGCGGAAAAGAAAGCCAGGGAAGAAAAGGAACGCGCTGAGGAATCCGCCAAAAAAGAAGAAAAGAAAAGAAAGTCTGAAGAAATAAGAAAAGTCAAGGAAGCAGCGGAACAGGCTGAAAAGGCAAGGACCGAAGAGATCATTGCTGATCTTGAAAGTAGACAGAATTTGAAATAAATAATAAAGGTTGCACCAAATGATTACAACAGATTTGATTAAAGAGCTTCGTGAAAAAACCGGATGCGGAATGATGGAATGCAAGACTGCTCTTTCCGAGGCTAATGGGGACATGGAAAAAGCGGTTGAGGTGTTGAGAAAAAAAGGCATAGTCAAGGCCGTTAAAAAGGCTGACAGGCAGACACGGGAAGGATTCATCGGGTCCTATATTCACTCGAACGGGAAAATCGGCGTACTTGTGGAAATCGCCTGTGAAACCGATTTTGTTGCTAAAAATGAGGACTTCAAGGCATTCGCCAAGGAAGTTGCT
>JAFGBW010000160.1 GCA_016932965.1 Candidatus Auribacterota bacterium | reverse complement strand
CGTGAAGTCCCTGCACTCCGCGCAGCTTGAAAAGTGATTTTCCAGACAGCAGGTACGGACGCTGCACCAGGCTGCCTTTTCGTTGCCGACACAGCCCGGGCATTTGTTTTTCAGGTATCGGCCGCAGGCACCGCAGTAAAGCCCGCAGAAAGCAACCAGTCTGGGATTGATCGTGATTTCCATGTATGGATTTCCTTTGTGACTGGATGTGTTATAGCAATATGACTCGGAGAAGAAAATATTGTTTTCAGGTGAAAAGGGGCCAATTGGATGATTATTTTGCTGCGTTTAATTTGACAAAATATATTTTTAAATGTATTAATGTGGCATGAAGCGTGATTCCAGTATAATGTATCGATGTCCTCATTGTTTTCAATTTGTTTCCCTGTTCTTGATAAGTCTTATTTTTGTTTGTGCTGTGGGATATGCCTGCGTTTCCTGCCTGGCTCCGTCTTCTGTTTTTTCCATAAGATCAGGTTTATCGGTCATTCTAAGAACCATCGCTGAGAGTCCCTCTTCCCCCATGGAGAGAAAACTGGCTGAAAGCATGCTGGATGAAATTCAGCCCGGAGAAACCGCGGCGTCCATCCTGGTTTCTTCTGCCAGTGACTATAACTTCTCAGAGAATCTTCATGAAAGACTGCAGATCACCGTCAACATGTTCGGCCACGGCGGGGTGGAATACTGGAACATCAGCAGGATGACCCAGACGATTATCGGCATCATCTCCTCCATGATGACCAGGGAGTGGCCGAACCCGGTGACGCAAGCACAGCTCAAAAATGAATTCACGGCCCTGAACAGTAGATTCATTGACAACGCGGGAGCGGGGTCTCCGGGTTACCGGGTTTTAAAGAAAACCGTGACAGAAGGTACAATCGATGACCGGGAAGCGGTAAAAGCACTTGAAAACCTGGTGGAAACATTTGAGGAGCTGTATACCTGGTATCTTGACAATGAGACAAGCTTCAGAGAAAATTTTCCTGAAAGATATGCACAGTGGAAGGCTACTCTGGATAAAGCTTTGACTGAAATGAGGAGCCTTTTGCCTTTTTTATTCGTCCGGTTCACCCAGGGGAAAATAGTCAGAAATGAGGAGATTGATCTTCAGGCCATGTTTGACCGGATCGATCGGATTTCAAGAGATACCCACGATTCACTGCATTTTCCGCGAATTCATTATCCAAAGGATCAATTGAGATTGTCGAACGTGGACCAGCAGGGTTTCCGGTATGCTTTTGACCAGTTTTTCATGCGGGTCGCCATCGAGAGACTGATCTCCAATATCATCAAGCTGAAAATTGATGAAATGTGGATTGATGTCCGGGAAACAGACACCCATATCGAGTTTGTTGTTGAAGACAATGGGGATGGATTCAGAGATGACTCTGCCTATCTGCTGGATATTGACGCAACCACCGGTCAGCAGAAATTATTCAGTCTGGGAGTTTCGGAGACTCGGGGAAGCGGTACGGGGCTGGCCCTGGCCAGGCATGTGATCCAAATGATGGGAGGGACCATTGAAGCAGGGAATTCGGCTCAATACGGCGGGGCCAGATTCATTATCAGGATTCCGAGAGAACAGGATCCGCTTGCCAATGACTTTATAAGAAACATGGACAGGGCGGCTGAAATGAACAGGGGAAAGATCAGAACGGTCAGGGATTTTTTTGCGCTCATTTCACCCCTCATTCACAACGGGCGCATTTTAGATAACAGGAGTGTCAGACAGCGGATCATGCGGCATTTGACGCAGCTGGAACTTGTTGCAGGGGAAGACGTCAGTCCGGTCATCCGTTCCATGGAGGAGATGTCAGGAGTGAGATTTCCCGTCCAGGTGGTCAGTGCCAAACTGGGCCCGGTTGAGATTTTATCCGCTGATATGAAGGCGGATACATTGAGTTACAGGGAGATTGGAATAAAATACGGGAGCCCTCCCGTCACCAGGCGGATGGCAAGCAGGATTGGTTTTCCGTTCGTGAAATACAGAGATCTGCAGAGCGGAGAAATGACGCCTTCTGCGGAAGAGATGCTGGCGGAACGGGCCCATGAATTCTTTTATCCGGATGATTTTACGGCAGTGGTTTTCGGGATGGACTGTTTTATAAACAGGCTTTATGTCTCAAGAAAAGAAATGAGCTCTTTTTATCTTGGAATGATTGAAGCATCCGTTTCCTCTGACTATCCGATACAGGAGTTCATGGATGTCATCAATTCCATCCGCAGGGGCACTCTCTCCAGGAAACAGAAGGCTTTCTGTATCCGTTTGTTCATGAACGTACTTAAATCAACCGGCGAGGATGTGATCAAATCTTCTGTTGAGGATTCACAGTTCAGAGAGAATAAGTCTTATGAACAGCATCCTGAAGATGGCCTGAGGGCGATGAAACAGGCGTGGAACTTGAAACCCATTTCAGAAGCTTTGAAAGTGGGTGACGGCTGGGAAGTGAGATGTCCTAAAATAGCAAAGTTAGTCCCGTACGACGTGATTCAGTATTACAGAAGAAAGTTTTCAAGCGGACTTCTGGCATTCAATACAGAGGGCAGGACAGTTATTGAAGAGGAAACATACAGGCGCTATGTTTCCCGGGATGAAACGGAGAACCTGGTTGGTAAACCCGCAGTTCAGGCCGTTGAAACCGGGGCGTGAACTTTTAATATTATCGACAGGGATATAGTTCACAGGCCCTATTGCTATTTGTTTTCCCTGCCGGAGGAAACTCAAGAGACAAACAGGCTTTTTCGATCCCTCAGCCGGCAGGAAAGCAGTGTCCGGGATGATGGGCTTTGGGGACCTCTTTGGCAAAGATGGAATTATCCAGGTCTCTTAAAATGATGTCCAGTTTTCCGCCGGGATTCGTGGCGATCCCGATGTTGCCGATATGGGGGAATTGGTGGAATACGCCGGAATCGTGCATTTTTCTGAATAACAGCCCGAGTTTTTTGTGGAACAGGAACCGGGCATGCATCTTTTGTTCTTCCGGAAACCGGTAGGCAATGTCATCATCGTTCCCGGTAAGCAAATTGAGAAATCCAATTGTCATGGAATGTGCGCCGGTTTTATTTGCATATCTTGAGACACGGAAATCCGTATCCATCATGCCGTAGGCGACACTGCCGAGAGGTTCGCCGTCATATTTTCTGAAAGGGTATCTGACCAGGGCAAAAGGAATATCAACCGGCAAATGATGACGGATGTGATGCATGGCCGTTTCATATTCTCTTTCAGCCTCTGAAAATCGCATTCCCCCGAAAATACCCTCTTTATTTCTGATACGGACAAACTGCTTTCCATCTTCAGAAAATCCCCATTTGTAAAGGGGAAAACCCCGGTTCCCCCGATAGATTTCAACGGTATTATCCTTCCTGTTGATGACAGCACGAACTCCTTTTAAGCGAAGCAATCTGAAAGGCTTCTTTTCAAACCCGCAGAACAGATAAACCGTGCGTCCTTCCCTGGACTCATTGTTATCCAGCATCGATCCGTGTATCCATCTCAGGAATTCAGGTTTGAGCCGGCTTAGAAAATAGTTTGTAAAATCCCGGTCCCCGAGGATCAGCAGGTCCCACAGTCTTCTGATGGCATCGTCCATCTCCAGGAGGCTTTCTGCATTGATTTCAACGAATTCTATTTCCTCTGATTCCTCATCTGATGTGAAAGCTTTTGTTTTTGGTGCAAGATGATGATTCGCTGAAAAGGTGAATCCATATTGCAGACAAAAGAGATATAGAACAAATGCGGATAATTGTTTGGTCAATTTCATGCTAAAGTTAATACCACCCTATATAAAAAAAAGCAAATTGGTTTGTCCCTAATCGGTGGAACAAGTCTGACGTCGATAACTACACAGTTATCATCATTAGCTTCACAAGAGGGGGAAAGAACGTTGCATTAAACCCCGCCACGTGTCCCCTGTCGGGGGGAAGCGTTGGTTATCCTTTTATTTTTTAACCACGAAAAACATTAAAAGCACGAAAGTTTTTCCCAGCTTCGATTCGAAAAATGATGAGACTGAAAGTATTAATTTTTTGTGCTTTTTGTCTTATTTATTATAATAAAATTAATTAAATTACCACAAGATCAAGTCTATTTTGTAAAAAAATTTAATTTCTTAAAATATTTCTAAAAGCACGAAATTAATAATCAAAATTACTGCATAGGATTTAAAAATTTTTTTTCATTTTCGTGTCATTCGTGCATTTCGTGGTTCAAAAATATAAAAAGAAAACAGGGTCATTCCCTGTTCAAGGCTTCTTCAGTTCAAATAAGTCAGGATACTATCCAGAGTCATATAGACAGAAGAATATTTCGTTACTCCTTGACAATCAGATTGTTATGCGGAAATTCAAAAATCCGAAAGCCGGGAATGAATATTCTGACATCCTGACCGTCTATATTATCAGAAAGCACAGGAATACATCTGACCAACATGTAAGGAAAGGGCAGGAAAGATGAAAAAAATATTGATTGCATTAATGATCAGCGGACTGGTGTTCGGGACTGTTGCTTCTGCTGAAGCCCGGGATCATGGACGCAGTCATCGCTCTGCAAGACATGGCTATTACCATCACAGCCATTCTGATTTGAATACAGCCGGGGCGATTATTGCCGGTATCGTGACCGTGGGTTTGTTGGCTGAAGCATTCAGTGATCCTGCTCCTGTCTATACGGTTCCCCCTGCAGTCGTGTATACTCCTTCACGATGGATAGCCGGACATTATGAAACGGTCCAGCAACAGGTCTGGGTTCCAGGAGGCAACCGGAAAGTATGGGTTGAGCCTGTCTATGAAAGACGGTTCATGAACGGAATCTGGACGCAGGTGCTCGTGAGAGACGGCTACTATATGTATCAGTATATAGCCGGTCATTATGAAGTCCAGAACGTTCAGCGCTGGGTTGAAGGTTACTGGACAGCCTGCTGAGTTTGATCGATCAGTGGCTCATCTCTCTTCTTGTAGTGGGTTCATCTGCTTTGACAATTCCGGAAGTATCTTAAAAATTATTATCACCACGAAGGACGCGAAGAGCACGAAGGGGGTGGAAATTGAGAATTAAGAATTTAGAATGAGAAATGGTGCATAGCGAATGGCAAGGGAACAAAGGCGGACGTCTGCAATTTGAGATTTGAAATTTGTCATTTGAGATTCATCATGCCTTATAGTCATGATGAATTCCTTCGTGCTCTTCGTGTCCTTCGTAGTGAAATATAAATATTTAACTATAAATTAATATGAATGTTCTGCCATATTCAGTGGCCTTGATATTAGGAGGCTTGAGCAGATAACCATTTCAAGCGTCCACCTCTTGTGGAGGTAATTGACTGAGAATAAAGAATGGAGAGATAAAAAAATTATCTTCCCATTCCTCTCAGCACCTTTCCGGAGACATATTAATTTCCAACTCAACACTCACAACTCCAATCCTCCCTATTCGGGAGTTCCTTTTTACATCATTGAGACGAAGATGGGGCCTCATTACGCTACATGGGTTGACAGCCTGTATTTTTAATGGTAATATTGAAGCAGGAAAAATATCTGTAGAACCAGGAGGAATCATGGCGATATGAAAAAAGGGATCGTTATCCTTCTTATCATGCAGCTGATTACAGGAACGGCGTATGTTTCCGGGTCACTCCTGGCCCCACTCTCCAGTACCCGGATAAAAGCCCGTACCAGCACGGATATCTATCGAGTCCTTGCGGAACTCCTTGCAGAACGTGCGGTCCTTCAAAAAAATGCCCCCTCAACGGATGAGTATCATCGTGTGGAAATAGATTCGAGATTTGAGATCAGCATCATGACAGTCCATATACATAGCGGCAGGGGTATTTTGGCGGTTGTATACGATAAAGTAACTAAGACTGGCAGAAATAAATGGTATCATTTTGAGGGGGTCGACGAACAATATATCTACACTGTTTTTAATGCGATCCGGCAGCTATTGCAAAATCGAGCCTGTCTGGAACAATTAAGAAGTCTTGATGCAAGAAGAAAAATTGATTTCATCAGCCGGAATATTTTCAGAGTGGTTAATGAAAAGGACTGGCGGTTACGGCTGTCTTCCTATGGCGTACGGCCTTTTGTCGCCGGGCTTTCCTCTCTTCTGGCAGTTGGGGTTCTGTTCATTTCAACACAGGGGCTGACTAAGGGACTTCAGAACGATCTAGTTACAGCACCATTACACTATTCCACAGGCGGGGACAGGGAAAGTGTCATCGAACGGGCAAGGGAAATATTGGGAGATCCCGGAATCAGCGATTATGCGATTCTTCATTCCGCTTTATCGGACCTGGTTGATGAAGGATTGAGTCTGGATGAGATTGAGGATATGGTGAGTCATGAGTTTCCTGAAGAGATACACCGCCATATCATGGAAACATTGGAGAATCTCAGGCAGGTGGACGCTTCCGGGAGTGCAGACAGGGGGGAGGCTCCGGCCGGAGCGGGCGGTTTATTGAGCCCTTCCCGTCTCACACTGGATGGGACAAAAAGATTTGAACTGGTTTCAGAAATCGAGGAGTTATCCACTCCTGACAGCGATGAGTTGTCCGGTTCACTGGATAGGAATGAGGATTTGTTCAGAACAATCACTTCTCAAAATATGTTAGCCGGGAGTCTGGCTCCGCCTGCCTTTTCCCTGAACCTGACCACACCGGAAGGAACCCGGTATTCATCCGGGTTCGGCGCTGACAGGACTTTATTGCCTTTCAATAGGTCCGGAGCCTCCTCCGCAAGGACCGGGGCATGGACGAGTTTTGAAATGTCCAGATCCCTCGGGGTATTTGCAGACAGGCTGCCGATAACCATGAATGCAAGTGTGGATACCGGTTTCCGGGTCTCCATCCATGATCGTGAAATCGATGTTCATTCACTGGTTTTTGCCGTTAAAGGCGTTCTTTCAATCGGTCCTGTAACATTATACGGAGGAACCGGCAACAGGCCCTTTTCTCTTATCAGCAACCAATACAGGCCCTCTGCTGTCAGCAACAGCGGTTTTGTGGGGGTGGCGTTTGATCTTAGAAAACTCATCACTCCGGCTGAACAGGAGACCTCTGGTTCTGCAAAGCGGACAGCTTCAGCCGGCGTCCGGGAGAAATCCGCTTCTCCAAAGGAACAACCGGAAAAAGGATTCCAGTCCAGACAGCGTTTCCAGGCCTACAGGTCCAAGCAGGAATTTATCAATGAGGGGGTGCGGGTTTCTTTCAGCACAGACAGCGGGATATCGAATATGTCGGAAAAGGCCTGGACCAGGGTGGGCAGAGAAATATCCGGCTTGTTTTCAATCCAAAGAACATCCCGCCTGACTTATCGTGACTGGTTGTATTTTGTGCACAGTTTCCATTTGAGGGAAAAGGACAGGAGTTACCGGATCAATGTTATTATTGAACAGGGCCGTATTGATCAGATTGTCATTGAACCTGATCAGTTCAGAGACAACGGAACAGAAAGCGGATATTTCCCTGATCCTGAAGCGGCGTTTTATTCCCGGCAGCCTTTAGAAATGAGGCTGGCCAGTACGGCCGTTTCCGCTTAACCGGAATCATTCCTTTTTTGCCGGTATTTCCGGTTTTCCCACAGGCATGAGGTAAATCACTTTTTCGGATTCAGGAATGCAGAGGATGTGTTTCAGCTTTTTTTCATCAAAGGCGACCACGACCACGGTTCCCAGATCAAGGGAGACGGCCTGGAGATGGATATTTTGGGCGATATGCCCTATTTCCATGTCGATATAGCGTTTTGCCGGTTCCCCGTATTTTTTTTCCATCATTTCAGGATGAGCGGCGAGAACAAGTATTGCCGGGCTGTTTTTGATCCAGTCATGATTGAATGTGGCGGTAATCATCTGGTCCCGTTTGTCTTCCCCATGCTGAAGAGACAGCCGGTTTTCCTCCGCATGGTACTGGTAGAGACCTTTCTCCAGACCTGTTACATTTCCTGAGACAACATAAATCCGCACCGGATAAATTCCTCCTGCGGACGGAGCGGTTCTTAAACCTTTCGGGCCTGTCAGTCCCTGTGCGGCCCATAAAAGCTGTGAGACGGCTTCAAGCTCAAGAGGAATGTTGATGAATTCCCTTACGGAACGCCGTGCCAGGATGGCTTCTTCAATGGAAATGCTGCTTGTTTTCCGGATCAACGGAAGCATGATGTCTTTTTGGGAAACGTTTTTCATGAATATTTTCCTATATCTGGTTTTTTGGCTCTATTATCGTTGTGTGGATGAAAGGTCATTATTTTTACATTCAATATCGTTTGTAACTCGATTCTCAATTCTAACTGATTATACCAGCCGATTATTTAAAGAAGAGTAATTTTATAACTTCAATCTATTTGACAGGTTATGACATTTTCTTTAAAAAGGATATCTGAAACATTAAAATATCAATTCATACCGGAAAGAGCTGAACATGGTCAAGGTTTTGATAGTGGATGACTCGCATATTGCACGGGAAATGATAGCCACGATTTTAGTGACTGATCCGGATGTCCAGGTTATAGGCAAAGTATCCAACGGACGCGAAGCGATCAATTTCATGAATAATCAGGCCATCAAGCCTGATATCATCACAACGGACATCAATATGCCGGTCATGAACGGATTTGAACTGATAGAGCATGTCATGGCTTATTATCCTGTCCCGATTCTGATCGTCACCATTTTGAACAAAGAGGCCAATTTCATGAGGGCCTTGAATCTCGGAGCGCTTGATATCATTGAAAAGCCTCCTCCCTCCGGCTGGGACCAGCTTCCCAAGGTCGGCATTGAGATCATCGAGAAAGTCAAGCTGCTTTCGAAAGTCAAGGTGATCACGCATTTAAGGGGTAAAAAATCCGACAGCAAACCCGCCGTTTCCGGCGAGGTCGTCATTCCGAAAAACAGCCGACGGATTGTCTGCATTGCCAGTTCAACCGGCGGACCGAATACGCTTCTCAGGTTTTTAAAGATGTTTCCCAGGGATTTTCCGGTTCCCTTTTTTATTATTCAGCACATGTCGGAAGGGTTTTTCATCACCGGACTTGTGGAATGGTTTCGCTCCTCTCTGGCGCTGATGGTGGAAGAGGCGTCTCATCACAGGCTCATTCAGCCTGGAACGGTTTATATTTCACCCATTGCAAAACATCTGATTGTGCTGCCGGAGAGAATGATGCTGGATGACAGGCCGGCTGTGAAGAATCAAAAACCTTCCGCAGACGTTTTGTTT
>JAFGBW010000159.1 GCA_016932965.1 Candidatus Auribacterota bacterium | reverse complement strand
TTGAACCTTTTTACCTTCCTCACCATTTCAGATTGTTCTTCTATGGTGTTATTATAATGGATGATTCCAATCCCTCCTAATAGCGCCATTTTGATGGCCATTTCAGATTCTGTCACTGTGTCCATGGGGGAAGATGCGATGGGACAATGGAGCGTGATTTCCTTGGTCAAATGGGTTTTTAAATCCACATCAGAGTAAGCAAAATCTATGTAACCCGGAAGGAAGATCAAATCTTGATAAGTCAGGCTGTTTCCGGGAGCGAACATTTCCTCGGCTGAAAAACCGTCCTTTATTTCGTCTTTCATAACATTCCTTTTACCATTGCCTTATACAAAAAGCACGAGCTTATTTCAATTTTTAATTCTCAATTCTAAATTGATTATTTACTCCATTTCCAGTAAAACGGGATCCAGTTTTACGAGAGTTTCAGTCAGATACCGTTGTATTTCCGATTCTTTTTTTTCAGTCAGGATCACCTGGCGTGCTGAATCCAGTATCTCATGGGTCACTTTTCTGCACAGGTAACGGAAGAAAGGTGTTCTGGAAGGCAGGATGCTGAATTGTCTGTAGCCAATGGCCGTCAGGGCAAGAGCGCCTTTGGGTGTGCCGGCGAGTTCTCCGCATATGGAAACCTCTTTTCCCAGGGAGCGTGTTTTTACATGGAAGTCATGCAGGGCACGCAGGACCGCAGGATGAAATCCCGAATACAGATGGCCGATCGTGTTGGAATTTCTGTCAACTGCCAGAAGATATTGGATCAGGTCATTGGTACCGATGGAAAAGAAATCAACCAGGTTGGCATAATCATCAGGTTGATACAAGATGATGGGGACTTCCACCATGATCCCCAGTTGCGGGATATAAGGAGAAGAGATATTCAATTCCCTGGCTATTTGTTCCAGGATTTCCCTGGCGGTTTCGATTTCCCAGGTATAAGTAACCATGGGCAGGATGATCCGTAAAGAGTACCCCTTTCTGACTGTCATTAAAATGGCTCTGATTTGATCCCGGAAAAGGTCCAGGTATTCCATCGAAAACCGGATGGAACGAAGTCCCAGCAGGGGATTTTCTTCTTTTGGAAAATGAAGATAAGGGAGCAGTTTATCGGCGCCGATATCGAGGGTCCTTACCGTGATTCTTCCCTTGAGACTTTTTGCAATGCCTTCATAGATATTTTCCTGCGCTACTGACGATGGCCATTTGTCGAACTGCATGAAAGCGAATTCTGTTCTAAAGAGGCCGGCCTCGTTGAGTTCATAACGCTTCGCGATTTCCACGTCCCCTGGAAAACCTATGTTGGCCGTGAGTTTGGTGGAGATGCAGTAGGAGTGGGACTCCATTCCCTCTTTTTCAATCCTTTTTCTCAGCTCTATTTTTTTCTTGTATGCGTTTTGATATTCACGGATGAGGCTAGGGTCCGGGTTAGAAAAAACAAATCCTGTTTTTCCATCCACTAAGAGTTGGGTTCCGGATTGCAGGAGGGTACTGATGTGATCAATTCCTGAAACGGCAGGGATTCCGAGAGACTGGGCAAGTATCGCGGTGTGAGATGTTTCTCCGCCGGTTTCCGTGACCAGGCCGCCGATTTTATGTTTGTGAAAATGAGGAAGAAATGAAGGCCCTATGTCATGGGCAACCACGATGGCGCCTTCCTGAAGGGTTGGGACAACCAACTCTCCGCGCAGTTCCAAAAGGGCTTCAATGATTCTTTCGCCCAGGTCAAGGAAATCCAGCCCCTGATCCTGAAAATGCCCTTTGTGGGTTTTAAAGTGCAGCTGAATGGCCTGAATATGCTCTTTCAGGGAAAACTCTGCTGTCGTCTTTTTGGCGTGAATGGTTTTGATGATCGGATTCAGGAAAGTCGGATCTTTCAAAATCAGGAGGTGTGCTTTGAAAATATCGATCTTTTCAGGTGATAACAAAGACTCTTTTTCCAGAGTTTGAATCAATCCCTGCAGGTCTTTCTCAACTTTTTCAAAGGCTCTCTGGATGCGGGATTCTTCTTCGTCAGGGGTTCCCGCTTTGTGTTTTTTTACCAGGGATTCGCCGAAAATATTTTTAAAAATGGCTATCGGCCCTACCACGAAACCAGCGGAGATCCCCTTGCCCTGAAAAGCCTGTGTTCCTCCTTCACGGAAATTTTCAGGTTTTACCCTGGACAGGTAATCTTTTATTTCCAAAAGGCCCGCTAAACGGGAAGCGATGATTTGAAAAAGGGTTTCGTCTGCAGGTGTGATGGGGCGGATTATTTTTGTCTGACCGATCAAAACGCCAAAACACCGGTTCTGGAGGATGATGGGAACGCCGATATAACTTTCGAATTCCTCTTCTCCGATTTCAGGAAAATACTTATATCTGGGATGGGTGGATGCCGGAGAGGTGATCAAAGGTCTCCGGTTCTGGAATACAAGGCCGGTCAATCCTTCAGAAGGCTTCAAACGAATGGAGTTCTTGTCATTCAGCTTCAGGCCCCGGTTGGAATGAAGAACCAGCTCCTGCTGTTTTTCTTCCCACAGATAGATGGACACAACGTCATAATGAAGGGAGTGGGCTATTTTGGAAGTGACCCCGTCGAGGATCGTGTCCAGTCCTCTGGCCTGGTTGACCAGATCGCTGATTTCCTGTACCAGCTTGAGATGGAAGTCCGGTCTTTCTATCGTTTCAGTTGGAATCATGATGAAAATGATTTCTCCGTGCAAGAATGGTTAGAAGTAAAAAATGATTATGATGCAGCAGATAAGACGATGTCAAGATTCGTTTTGCCGGAAAGCTATCTGCTTTTAAAAAGATAATGGAATTGAGACAGGATTAACAGGAATGGTATTTCATCTTTGGGCGACTTGATAAAACTATCCTGTCCATTTTTTCGGAAGTTCAGAAGCAATGTCAATCCTGTTATATTTTTTAATATTCAATTTTCGGTTTGCACAGGATTAATTTTTTAAGAAATATTCGGCTCTCGATTTTCAATTTTAAAAATAGATTATCTCGCTATGCTGACCAGTTCGCCCAGCATGTCATTGGCCGTGGTGATGACCCTGGCGTTTGACTGGAACCCGCGCTGAGCCGTGATGAGATTCACGAATTGCTCCGCCAGGTCCACGTTGGACCCTTCCAGGGCGGAGGGGACTAATGTTCCTGAGCCTCCTGTGCCGGGTGCGTTGTCTGTGGCCCCGCCGGAGTTCAATGTGGGCAGATAGTTATTCCCTCCGGATTTCTCCAGTCCTCCCGGGTTATCGAATGTGTATAATGCGATCTGAGCGAGCACCAGGTTTCTTCCATTGGTGAAATTACCTGTCACAAGTCCTGTGTCATTGACAGTGATATTCTGGAGCTCTCCTGCGGCATATCCAGTAACATCAATAGATCTTGCTGATGAATCACCTTCAAACTGCACGATGCCGTCATAAGCGTTTAACGTGCCCCAGTTGATGGGAAAATTAATGTTGCCTACCGTGGTATTGTAGGGATCAATTATGATCGTCGAGTCACTTGCAGAGTTCAAAGAACCGTCACCATTGAAATAAAGATCAGCTGTATTAAGCAGGCTGCTCCAAGTGGCAGAAGTATCCGCGTTTCCTGTGGCTGTATCTGTGGATTCCACGGTAACAACCCAATGTGCCAGCGTTCCTACAGGTGGACGGATATTGTATTTGAGTGTCACGGTATGTGCGGCGCCGTTTTCATCATAGGCAATAAAAGAAGTGGCATGATTATCCTGTGAATTCCGGGTTGTTGACCAGGCTGATAAGGCAGCGTCAAAGACAGGACGTG
>JAFGBW010000158.1 GCA_016932965.1 Candidatus Auribacterota bacterium | reverse complement strand
GGATAACCGTAGTAAACCCATAAGAATGCACAGATGCGCAGGGTTTTTCCAGGCGATTTTTTTTGTTCCACGCCTTTTTTTGTAATCAGAACAATTTCCCCGGGTCCCAGATAACGGTTCACCTTGTAATCCAGGTTCGGAAATGCGCAGGTTTCCATGGTGGCGGCGTAGGATCCCTTTTTTTCTCCGATGACGATAGGAGTGCGGCCGTATTGATCACGGGCCGCATAGATTCCCTCCGTTGTCAATAAGAGCAGAGAACAGGAGCCTTCAATCGCATCCTGGGCGCTTTGTATGCCGTCAATGAAGTTGGATTCATTATTGATGAGCGTGGCAATGAGTTCAGTCGGGTTGACTTCTCCGCCGCTCATCTCGGAAAAGTGAACATGTTTTCCGCTAAAAGCGCGCTGGAGAAGCTTGGACATGTTTTTAATGACTCCCACAGTAACAATGGAATAGGTCCCCAGGTGGGAACTGATGATGAGAGGCTGATCTTCAAAATCACTGATGATGCCGATCCCCATATTCCCTTTCATTTTGGGTACGTCATCTTCGAATTTGGACCGGAATTGTGAATTGGAGATGTCATGAATATAACGTGCGAAACCATCTGCATTTTTTACAGCAAGACCACCCCTTCTGGTTCCTAAATGGGAATGATAATCCGTCCCGAAAAACAAATCATTGACACAATCTTCTTGTGAGACTATTCCGAAAAAACCGCCCATTTTTATGCTCCTTTAATTCTGAAGGTGTTATTAGATTTTTCGTAATGGAGTCAAAACCATAACTATTCATATATGACTCTGAGTACGGCTATGGTTATGCCGCACTTGGTTCATTTTTGTTTAGGAGTCATGTTATTCAACCCTGTGCTATGTCCTTATGATATTGCTGAAGGGATTTTACTTGTTGCCTGTTTTTTTTGCATGCTTCTATTCCCTTCACTGCGGCATTGGCTGCAGCCACGGTAGTGATATAAGGTATTTTGTATTTGATAGCGGCTTTCCGGATATAGGAATCGTCATGCTGACTTTCTTTTCCGCTCGGGGTGTTGATCACCAGATGGATTTCACGGTTTTTTATGGCATCATCAATGTTGGGCCTGCCTTCATGAAGCTTTTTTATCGGTTCCGTTTCTATTTCATGTTCTTTCAGGAAGGCATTGTTCCCGACAGTAGTGAATACTTTAAATCCCAGTTCCTTCAGTTGTCTGGCAATCGGAACAGAGGCTTCCCGGTCCTTTTTTGAAACAGTCAATAGGACAGTCCCTTCAAGCGGAAGGGGCATTTGCGTGGCTTCCTGCGCCTTATAGTAAGCGAGTCCGAATGAATCCGCCATCCCCAGTACTTCACCCGTTGAGCGCATTTCCGGTCCAAGCAGGGGATCCACTTCAGGAAACATGTTGAAAGGGAAAACCGCCTCTTTAACACCATGATGCGGAACCTTATTCGAAGGGATGGCGATTTGAGATAATTTTTTGCCCAGCATCAGGTCTGTGGCAATCCTGATCATGGGAATATTGCATACTTTGGAAACAAGAGGAACGGTCCTGGATGCCCTGGGATTGGCTTCCAGGATATACACTTTATCACGGGATATGGCATATTGGATATTGATGAGTCCGACGACGTTCAATTCTATGGCGATTTTTCGTGTATATTCATGAATGGTTCTTAAATGTTTCTCCGGAATGCTTACCGGCGGTATCACACAGGCTGAATCTCCTGAATGGATGCCGGCAAGCTCGATATGCTCCATCACAGCAGGAATAAAGGCATCCCTACCATCGGAAAGGGCGTCAGCTTCGGTTTCTATCGTATCCTCAAGAAATTTATCAATCAGAATGGGTCTTTCCGGGGAAATATCCACGGCTTTGGAAACGTACGTTTCCAGCATGGCATCATCATGCACGACTTCCATTCCCCTTCCTCCTAAAACATAAGAAGGCCTGACCATGAGTGGATAACCGATATCATGGGCGATTTCATAGGCTTCCCTGAGGTCCCCGGCCATTGCTGAACGAGGCTGAGGAATCCCCAGCTTTTCAATCACCTTTCTGAAGCGGTCTCTGTCTTCAGCCAGATCAATGGATTTGGGAGAGGTGCCGATAATTCTGACTCCCGCAGCTTCCAGTTCCCGGGCCAGATTCAAAGGAGTTTGTCCGCCAAACTGGATGATGACTCCTTCGGGTTTTTCATGGTGATAAATACTCAATACATCTTCAAGCGTCAGCGGCTCAAAATAGAGTTTATCAGAGGTGTCATAATCGGTTGATACGGTTTCAGGATTGCAGTTGACCATGATGGTTTCGTACCCTGCGTCACGCAACGAAAAGGCCGCATGCACGCAGCAGTAATCGAATTCTATACCCTGTCCGATACGGTTGGGCCCCCCGCCTAATATCATCATTTTCTTTTTATGGCTGACGGAAACCTTGTTCGGCGCATTATAAGTGGAAAAATAATAAGCGGCGTCTTTCACTCCGCTGACCGGAACAGCTTCCCAGCCTTCGGTCACTCCAAGATTGATTCTTTGATTCCGGAGGTTTTCTTCATTGATCCCGACTAATTTAGCCAGGTATCGATCGGCAAAACCGTCTTTTTTTGCCCGGATTAAAAGGGGATCTGGAAGCTTTTTCCCCTTGTATTTGAGGATTTCTTCTTCCAGCTCAACCAGTTCTTTCATCTGTTCGATAAAATAGTGCTTGATAGAAGTTCTCTTAAATAATTCATCTACGGACGCTCCTTTTCTCAAGGCTTCATACATGATGAACTGCCGTTCGCTGGTTGGTTCTTTTAGCATGGATAAAAGTTCTTCCAGAGATAGTAGATTGAAATTCTTGGCAAATCCGAGGCCGTATCTGCCTGTTTCAAGCGAGCGGATGGATTTCTGAAAGGCTTCCTTGTAATTTTTACCGATGCTCATGACTTCCCCCACTGCGCGCATCTGAGTGCCTAATTTATCCTCTACGCCTTTGAATTTTTCAAATGCCCATCTCGCAAATTTGACGACAACGTAATCACCGGAAGGCGTATAACGGTCTAATGTGCCGTCCCTCCAATAAGGGATGTCATTTAAAGTCAGTCCTCCTGCCAGCAAGGATGAAACCATGGCTATGGGGAATCCGGTAGCCTTGGAAGCAAGGGCAGACGAACGGGACGTACGGGGATTGATTTCTATGGCCACAACCCTGTCTGTTTTAGGATCGTGGGCAAATTGGATGTTGGTTCCCCCGATCACGCCTATCGCTTCCACGATAGAGTAGGAATATTTCTGGAGCTTTTTTTGCAGTTCTGGTTTGATGGTCAGCATGGGAGCAGTGCAGTAGGAATCCCCCGTGTGAATACCCATGGCATCCACATTCTCGATGAAACAAACGGTGATGATGTTATTTTTTGCATCACGAACGACTTCGAGCTCCAATTCCTCCCATCCGAGGACGGATTCTTCAATCAAAACCTGGCCGACAAGACTCGCAGCAAGGCCGCGGCTGATAATGGTTCGGAATTCCTCCATATTGTAAACCAGTCCTCCTCCAGTGCCACCCATGGTGTACGCCGGCCGAATGACGCAGGGCAGTCCGATCGTTTCCAGATGTTTTTCCGCTTCCTCAAGACTGTTTGCGATCTTACTCAAGGGGACTTCAATGCCAAGCTGGTTCATGGTATCTTTGAAAACTTGACGGTCTTCTCCCCTTTCAATTGCATCAACATTTACGCCGATTACCTGGACTCCGAATTTTTTCAGGATGCCCAGTTTGTGAAGTTCAGACGATAAGTTGAGTCCGCTTTGTCCTCCCAGATTGGGTAACAGCGCGTCAGGCCGTTCCTTTTCAATGATTTTTTCAATGGTTTTGGCATTCAACGG
>JAFGBW010000157.1 GCA_016932965.1 Candidatus Auribacterota bacterium | reverse complement strand
TCAAGAGCCGGGGGAACAGACTGATTGATGATTTTAAAATAGCCTCCTCCGGCCAATTTTTTGAATTTGACCAGCGCAAAGTCCGGTTCAATTCCTGTTGTGTCACAATCCATTAAAAGCCCGATCGTACCCGTGGGAGCAATGGCGGTCACCTGGGCATTTCTGAAACCGTACTTTTTACCCATTTCCAGCGCCAGATCAGCACTCTCCTGAGCCGCCTTTAAGAGATAGGCAGGACAATGGGCAGGATCAATGCCTTGAGGGGCATTTCCCAGCTTAATGTATTCCTCCGGCGCACTATGGTAGGCGGCCAATCGGTGATTCTGCATGACACGGAGCATGGCCTGTTTGTTTTTAGAATATTCCTTGAAAGGGCCCATCTCCTTTGCCATTTCAGCAGAAGCGGCATAGGCAGTCGTGTGCATGAGCGCGGTAATGGCCCCGCAAATGGCAAAGGCCTTATCCGAATCATAAGGGATGCCGTTGACCATCAGATAAGTGCCGAGATTGGCATAGCCCAGGCCCAGCGTTCTGTAAAGATAAGAAAGATGCGCGATTTTCTTTCCCGGATACTGGGCCATGAGAACGCTGATTTCAAGAGTGATCGTCCAGAGACGAACCGCATGACAGAACGCACCGATATCTATTTCACCGGAATCCTTCATAAACCGGGTGATATTCAAAGAGGCCAGATTGCAGGCCGTGTCGTCTAAAAACATATACTCGGAGCAGGGATTAGAGGCCTGAATCCGTCCGGCTTCAGGACAGGTGTGCCAGCTATTGATCGTGTCGTCGAATTGAATTCCGGGATCTGCACAGGCCCAAACCGCGTGAGCTATTTTTTCCCACAGATCTTTTGCCTTGATGACGCGACAGAATTTCGGAGAGCGTTTTTCCTTCGCCGCTCTTTCTTTTTCCGTTCTCCAGAAAAGTTTCCAGTCTTTCCCTTCTTCGATTGCCTTCATGAATTCATCCGTCACCCGGAGAGAATTATTGGAATTCTGTCCTGACACCGTGGCGTAGGCTTCCCCGTTCCAGTCGGTCGAATATTCCTGAAAGGCGACAGACGATATCCCCTGCTTAACGAGCTCCAGTGTACGCTGGATATAATTATCAGCAATAAAACTTTTTTTAGCCTCGCGGATGGCCTCATTCAGACGGGGATTTTTTATGGGATTGATTTTGTCTTCCGGATTCCCGCATTCCTCCCAGGAACAGGCTTTCATGATCTGATTGAGATGATAAGCGTTTAACTTGGACCCGGTCACCATGCTGGCGACTTTCTGTTCCTCCATGACTTTCCATTGGATATAATCTTCAATATCCGGATGATCAATATCCAACGTCACCATTTTGGCAGCCCTGCGGGTTGTGCCTCCTGATTTGATGGCGCCAGCAGCCCTGTCACCGATTTTCAGAAAAGACATCAAACCTGATGATTTTCCTCCACCGCTTAAAGGTTCGCCGGACCCCCTTAATCTCGAAAAATTAGTCCCAGTACCGGAACCGTATTTGAACAGCCTGGCTTCCCGGACCCATAAATCCATGATGCCGTTTTCATTCACCAGATCATCTTCAATGGATTGAATAAAGCAGGCGTGGGGCTGAGGATGAGTATAAGAATCAGTTGAACGGGTCATTTTCTGGGTGACAGGATCCACATAATAATGGCCTTGAGCCGGACCGGTGATGCCGTAGGCCCAGTTCAATCCCGTATTAAACCATTGGGGAGAATTGGGCGCCGCCATCTGTTTGGCCAGCATGTACATCATTTCATCATAATAATTCCTGACGTCCTCTTCGGAGTCAAAATATTTATGCTTCCATCCCCAGTAAGCCCATGTCCCGGCAAGTCGATGAAAAACATCCCGGCCGTTCTTTTCTCCTTTATATCGTTCTTTTTCCTGCAAAAGCCCCATACTCTCGGTATCTATCTCAGAAGCCTGCAGCCATTGGGGCATGCCTCTTTCATGGATTGGGCGTGTTTTAACAGGGATGCCGGCCTTGCGAAAATATTTTTGCGCCAGAATGTCCACAGCCACTTGTGACCAGAACTCAGGAGCTTCTATGTTATTCATACGAAATACAACAGATCCATCAGGATTTTTTATTTCCGAGGACCTTTTTACAAAGGGAATGGAGAATAAAGGATCCTGGCCTGCCTGGGTAAACCGGCGTTCAATTTTCATATTTCTCCCCTTAAGAACGATTAAAGGTTAACTTATAGTTAAATACGATTATTTTTGAGGCACATTATAAAAATTTAATCTTTAGCGTCAACTATATTTTGTGGTTTTTTTATAAATAAACACAATATATTGTGGTTTTTTGCGTATTTTGTAAAAATTTAATGAAAGTAGACCCACCCTTGATCAGGAAATTCAGATCACTGATTTAAACCAAGGGCCCGTAAAGATTGTTACCGGTTCTTTCGTAACATCTATTTGAGAACCGCAGATCAAAAATTCAGCAGAAAAATGAAACACACAATAAAGAAAAAATGAACATATTTTTTTTCTGTCACGACCCCTGGCTCTGTTTCTTCTCCGAATTCTGCATTCCCGATTTTTCAACCTATCTTTCCATATAATCCAGATCTTTTCCGAAAGTTTCAGGAAGCCTGGATAAGGCAAATAAGCCGACAGCAGCGATTCCTACTTCCAATCCAGGCTGCACTCTGAACCGCACCAAAATAAGGAATCCATTCTATCAACACAATCGTTAATACTGAAGTCAGTCCGCGGACAAAATCGGGAGCCGTGACAGCCGCTGTCGCACGCAGATTGGTCCCAAACTGCTCAGCAGAAACCGTGATAAAAACGGCCCGGTAGCCGAGCGTTTAACAGATCATTCCCGATTGTTAAAAGATCATTTTCCTTGAATCCCAGGCTCAACAAACTTTGCTTGCGGACAATTAAAGAAGGAAATCATGGGCATCCACAAAGAAACCCAGCGCCGCGGCCATCACAGCCAGCACAACCATTCGTTTTGACACCGGTTCATTCATATTGCTTTTCAATTCCTGATTAAAATTGTAAAAAATGGAAATCCCATTATAGTTTGTTATCTTAAAGAATATGAAGATAAATTTATTAGAAACCACGAAAGACACGAAAGTGATATTGTATAAGTAAAGAATCATATTGTTGAGAAGTTTAAACTTGAATCAAAATATAAAAACAAAATTAACTCAAACGGATGAAGTTGATTTTTTGTGTTACGACAAAATAATCATAGAACTATAAGCACTAAAATCCATTGCCAATGAGCCTTGATCCCAATCAACAAATTATCTTAAAGCAACTGAAAAAACTTGGATTGTTAATTAACTTTGGGCATCTTCCCAAACGGAAATAGGAAAGGATTGCATCATCATTTTCACGAAGTGAAAATCTTTCGTGCTTTTAGTGAATTTCGTTAATAAAAACTCTTATGCATAGAACAGATAAAATGCTCCCATCCGTTAACAAGGAATACTGTTTGCCATGAATCCAGGATCTTTCTCTGTCTGCTTCCGCAGTTTTGTATTTTATGTGATCTTTTTAACCTCGCTGATCCCCATTTCCTTCATCCTCTGGACAGCACAGATCATGCGTCCCTCTTCCACAGGCCACTACTTCCGGCTCTGGAGCAGATTCCTGAACTACATGTTATGGAAGATATGCCGGGTGCGCATTCAAAGGACAGGACAGCCTCCGGACCATTTTCTTCCGGCCGTTTTGATTGCCAATCACACCGGGCCCTGGGAAACCGTGGGTTTCTCATCGTTGATCAAGACCGATTATGTGTATGTTGTCAAAAAACAGCTGATCAGCTGGAAATATCTTTTTTTCTCTATGGGACTCCGGGCATTAAGACCCATTCCCGTTTCAAGGGATCACAACGCAGGCGACTTCAAAATCATGACCGATGAATCCAGAAAACGTTTTGCCTCCAGCCTGCAGGTCCTTATTTTCCCTGAAGGAACCAGGGAGCCGGCATCCAAGTCCGTGGAAATGAGCCCGAGCGGACTTTTGCTTGCCAAAAAACTTCTCTGCTCGGTCCAGCTGATCTTCATCAATTCCGAAGTCTGGTCATGCGGAACCTATTTCAAGGATTACGGCCTCATCCGTCCCGGCGTTATCCATGTGCATTTCGGACCGCTGATCCCAGCTGAAACGGTTTCATCCAAAAAAATCAAGGAACTCCATTCCATTCAGACCGGTTTTTTTCAGGAAATGATCTCTCACACCCCCTCATCTGATTAACAGGGCCATCTGATGAGGCTGCAACGGAACTTTTACACAGGCCCGGCCGCCAGCTTCAATCACATCATATAGCCCGCCGCCCAGAAGATCCCTCATCCGGCTTCCCGGAAAAGTCAGGTTGCGGTCCACGGTGATGAAATCCTGTCTTATTGCGTTGTCCAGATTCATGGCCACAAGAATCTCCTCTGTGTCCAGGATCCTTGAAAAAGCCAGCGTGCACCGGCCGTTGAACGGATGCCCGAAATCAGTCCCGTTCCCTGATATCTCCCTGAAATACTGCCTGCCGTAACGCAGCGACGGAATCTCCTTCCGGATCTGGGCTATGGTCTTGATGGCCTTGTATATCGCATGATTCGGATTAAAAAAATGGGCACCTGTTGTTTCAAACGCGCCCCAGTTTCCTCCGAACATGCATTCCCTGACATAACGGTCATTATCGCCTCCGCCGTCAAATCCCTGTTCCGTTCCATAATAAAGACAGGGAATTCCCTGGCTGGTTAACAGATACCCCATAGCGAGAACCGCCTGTTCCCAACAGGGATTGTTATGCATGAACCTGTTATACGGCCTGCTCATCTGGTCATGGTTATCTACAAAAGTCACAAAATAACTGCCTGCTTCACCGTGATCCGCGTAAAGATTTTTAAATTCATCATAACGGTTCCGCAGCCATTCGGGATTTCCGAAACCTTTGATCACTTCTTCCAGGATAAAATACAAGGGAAAATCCAGGCAGGCATCCAGAGATGGAAAGCGTTCATTGGT
>JAFGBW010000019.1 GCA_016932965.1 Candidatus Auribacterota bacterium | reverse complement strand
GAGGGCTGCCTGGATATTGTTAAAATCATTGCTGGTGATTTTTGTTTCATTCGGAATTTCAATATTTAAATCTTTCATGATCTCTTCAAGAGTTTTATTGGGATAGATGCTGAGGAGCGTGGCAATCGAATCGACTTCCTGGCCATTCACCGTGATGGGGAATTCTATGCTGCCGGCGTTGTTCTCAAAACGGTCAGCCGTGATCATGGGAATGATGATGTTGAAATAATCCTGAATGGCTCCGGTCATATATTGATAACCGGCATCAGCATAATTCTGAGCGCTGAGATAATTCGCGTACTGCTTGGTGGTCTTATTCGCATTACTGCTGAAAAAAGCGAAAGAACCGACAATCACGCCCAGAACGAAAATCACGCCCAGGACCAGGATCAACGCAATCCCTTTTTCTTTTGTCAGTTTAGTTGGATTCATTGTATTTATTCCTCTTTAAAAGTTAATGGATCATTTTCTTTGTTTTCCTATTCCTAAATGAGCAATATTTATTCCCAGTTTATCTGTTTTTTTAAATAATATACCACTTATTAGTTCAGTGTAAAATTAAGTAGATATTTCTATATAATTTACATCTTTCATTATTTCTTAATACGTTTGAATAAAAGATCTTACAAATCATTTTTTAAATCAATAATTATTAATACATCCTTACTAATTTAAATTAGTCAAATATCTATGATTAATTTTTATTTATAAACTATCAATTCGTTGATCTATTTTTACCGTTCGGTAAAAAAAATTACCATCCGGTTCCTGACATCCTGTTCATAAATGATCATGTAACAGGATGCTTTGCAATTGGTTGTTCTGCCATAAATATATTTATCTTTACGTCATATCCTCATTTAAATTATTATTCTGAGTCCAAATGAACAACTTAAAAATATTAGTGACCGGAGGGGCTGGTTTTATCGGCTCGCATTTTGTCAAACTCGCTTTAAAAAAAAGCGAAGTCCGGCAAGTGATCAATCTCGATAAACTCACCTATGCCGGAAATCCAGCCACGTTAAAACCGGTTGAAGAGGATCCAAAATATCAATTCATCAAAGGGGACATAGCAGATGCTTCCCTGATTGACACGGTATTCAAAAACGGAATTGACATGGTTGTCAATTTCGCCGCGGAAACGCATGTGGACCGTTCCATTCAGGAAGCCGGTGATTTTATCAAAACGGATATTCAGGGTGTCTGGGTCCTCCTTGAGGCATGCAGACGTTACGGGATAAAAAAATTCATTCAAATTTCCACGGATGAAGTATACGGGAGCATTGCGGAAGGTTCCTTTACCGAAACAGCACCGTTAATGCCTTCCAATCCCTATTCCGCAAGCAAAGCCGGAGGCGACCGCCTGGCTTATTCTTACTGGAAGACCTATCAACTTCCCGTGGTGGTCACCCGTTGTTCAAATAATTACGGGCCCTATCAATATCCGGAAAAGCTGATCCCTCTTTTTGTCACGAACGCCCTGGAAAATAAAAAGCTGCCTCTTTACGGTGACGGCCTGAACCGCCGCGACTGGATTCATGTACTGGATCATTGTGAAGCCGTGTGGTTTTTGACCGAGAAAGGGGAAAATGGGGAAACGTACAACATCGCGGGCAGAAATGAGCTGACGAACCTGGTTCTTACCCGGATGATTCTGGATGAATTCAATCTGGATCCTTCGATGATCCAGCCGGTGAAGGACCGTCCCGGACATGACCGGCGTTACGCCATTGATGATTCCAGGTTGCGGAAATTGGGATGGACTTCACAAATCCCCTTCGAAAAAGGCTTGAAAGAAACCCTTCAATGGTATAAAGAAAATACGGCTTGGTGGGAACCCATCAAACACGGAGAATTCAAACAATACTATCAACAACAATATGGAGCGATCTCATGATACCAAAATCCCTGCTGGAAATCCTGGCTTGTCCTGATTGCAAGGGTGCTGTAACGGAAGAAAATGAAAGAATTGTTTGTTTAAAATGCGGAAGAAGCTATCCTATCCGCGATGGTATTCCCGTCATGTTGATTGAAGAAAGCACTTCCCCTGCAAACATAAGGTAATAAAACAGGAGCCATTTCATGGAAGGTGATCTGGATCAATTCAAAGCCAAAATCAATGATTATTCCGTTGATGAATTGGAGGAGGTCCTTGTTTCCCTCAACAAGGACAAATTTCCAAAAAAATATCAAATTGCCAGGGAAGCCCTGGCTTTAAAAAAAGGGGTCTCTCCCTTATATTCATCGTCTGACATCTCTGATGAACAGAAAACCGAGGTGGATTCCATTCCCGGTCAACAGAGCCGGCCTGAAAAGCCGGCGGAAGTGTCAAATGAGGCAATTCAACCGTCCGCTCCTTCTTCCCCTCCCTTAACCACTGCAACGCAGCCATCTCAGCTCGCACAGCCGCCGCCCGTTTCTCCCGCTAAGCCGGCAATCAAACTCTCAGAACCCTCAAAAACTATTGTCCCCCAGCCGCGCGTTGCGCCTCTTCAACATCGTTTAGAACCGCAACAGGAAGAAAATGAAGGCCAGCCGCAAAAAACAGGTTTCTTCTATTCTTTTTTCCTGTTCCTTGTTTTTTTAAGTTCGGTTTGCGCTGTCTACGTGATGCTGCTTTCTTATTTCAATCTTCCCGGAAAAACAGAACTCGTCAACTTCAGTAAAAATCTGCCTTCTCTGACATTCATTCATCCCCCTCAAACAGGACCGGCTGATACGGCAAAAGAAGCTTCAGCAGAATCTTCATCAATTAAGAACGAAGCCGCTCCTGAATAATTGACATGGAACGCCTTTTTGATGCAGGAAGTATGGAAGCACGAAATCCACGAAAAATTGAAAAGATATTTTAAGATCATATACAAAAAGCACTAAAAAATTAAGAATGATTTCAATCTTATCATTTTTCAAAGCGAAGCTGAGAAAAACTTTCGTGCGTTTCGTGTTTTTCGTGGTTAAAAAAATAAAATAATCCGGAATTGATAAACTCTAATCCGGATTCATTAAAGCTTGATCTTCTTAGCTTTAATTTCCTTACCCAGTTGTTTCACAGCCAGTTCAGTGAGTTCATCAAGGGTTTTTTCCGGCTCCGTTTTGATCACTTTGGCCTGACGGACGGTGATCAACGGTTCAGCGGTATTCGGCTTATAAAGAGCCAGGTTAACATGATCTTCCACTTCTCCTGAAACAATACTGCATCCGGCTTCTAGATAATATCCTTCAGCAAGGCCCGCGGCTATTTTCACCAGCTGGTCCGCATTGAGATTGGGATGCCCGAACCGTTTGTAAACCTCATTATAATACTGCTGTTTGAGTGTGGGAGAAAGAGTGCTGCCGATTTTCTGTTTTTTAAGCTGGGCCATGAGTTTTTCAGCAAAGTTGACATTGCTGTAACCGGAAGTGGCTGTAACCATGATAAAAAGCGCGTTCGAAGGAATTTGAGTCAATACTTGTGAAAAACTCTCAGCAAGCCCGCTTTTCAAAGGCATTTTCCCTTTTATTTGAAGAACAATAACAGACTCATCCTGGATGGTTTTCCAGTCTTCATCGCTGAGGTTTTTTTCTTCAGGTTTCACCCATGATACTCCTGGGAGATCTTTCACCAAAGGAAAAAGCGAATCCATTTTTGCAGCCAGGCAAAGCCTATCCGCCTCTTTCTCATCATGAACCAGGGAATACACATCCGTCATTTTGTTTGAAATCATGCCCAATCCGACACCTGAGAGATTGAATACAATGCCTTCTTTGGGCTGAAGACCTGAATCAAATCCGACTTTAAAATGATGGATATCGCCGTTGATTCCGGTTGCAGACTGGATCACACCATTCACGAGGGAAGATACCGGCTCTCCTTCCTGATTTTTTTCACAGGTAAGACAAACGGCTTTTTGTCCCTGTGCCCCTTCGCCCATTAAAAGGGAAACCGGTTTCGCTTTGATCTCGGATTTGGATTTGATGACCGCCAGATCATTGATCACATCCCCGCTTACGAATTCAAATTGAACCGGATTTCCTCCGAGAGTGGCTGAAATTTCAGAAGCATCGCCGATGAGCTGATACCGGGTGACTGCATAGCCGCTTTCCGTGATAAAAAAACCAATGGCTGAACCGGAAGCGGCATTTTCTTTTGTTTCTTCAGCAAACACAAACAATGAACAAAAAAAGCACGCTGAAAATAAAATGATTTTTTTCACGCCCCGTCCTCCTTGTTTTAAAATCATTTATAAAATAATTTTCATATCCCGCTATTCCCGCTATTTTTTCCCTCATTACCGGGGATCAGGGGATTTCTAACTCATTCTCTTTATATCTGGGATAAGATTCCCGTATCGATTGGTTCTGGTTAAGCTATCTTATTTGGATGGATGAATAAAGCAAAAAAATATTCCATCCGGACGGGATAAAAAGTCCGCTATTATAAAAACCGTATTATGGTTGAGACCTATTTCGCTTTCATGTGAATGCTTTGATATCGGAGACAAAAGAATATAATTTACCATGAAGCGCATAAAGTACATGAAGTTAGATTCAAAAATATTACATCAACGGTATAATAAAATGTACGACAGTTAATAAATCTTAAAAAATTTGAAACACAGATCAGAAATAATTTTTTTAATGCTCCTTCTTACCTTCATGAACTTCATGTCCTTCACGGTAAAAAAACTCTATTCATCCTTCTTTATAAAATTGCCTTGAAGGTCCGGCACGAAATCTATTTCATCCAGCAGGTATAGCATTTTTTTTGATTGAGTGTTCCCCCGGTGAAATAAAACGGGGCGCAGCGGTGTCCAATGAAACAGGGCCTCACGTATTGACATCCTGCACAGCCGGGAACATCCTCTTCAGTTATGATCAGAGGCTGTCTGAAACGGTTCATGACGGAATTGTGGTAATATATCCGTTCAAGCGGTTCATGAAAGACATTTCCGCAAATGCTGTCCCATAAAATCTCACAAGGTGTGACATTTCCGTCCGGTCTGATACAGACAGAACCCATACCGGCTCCGCATGGGGCTACAACCAGGGGGAAATTCAAAGGGGTTTCGGCGGAAACAGAATTAACAATCCGCGCCTGATCCAGAAGCGATCCGGTCACGAAATCGCCGTCTTGTTTCTCGATCTCAAGTATGGCTTTGATGGCTTGTAATTTTTCTTTTCCCTTGAGCCGGATTTCTTCCTGAAAGCAAGCGGCATTGCCGTTGAAATGGACTTCATTAAAACGGATTTTCAAGACCCCCAATTCCCGTGCAAGGCGTGTCATGTCAGCCATGTCTGAATAATTCAAACGGTTGACCGTTACGGAAAGAATGATTCTGTTTTCTTCCTCAAGAAGCGTTCTGATTCCGGCAAGGGCTTTCTTGAAAGACCCTTTTCCGCGCAGAGGGTCATGGACGGAAGGGGCTGAACCGTCCAAACTGGCGGTAAAAAGCGATATCTTTTCCTCTCTGGCGCGCTTTGCAAAGGTCCCATCCGCCAAAGTGGCATTCGTATTGATCCTGACTTCCACGCCATTTTTTTTAAACAAATGCACGATATCCCACAAATCCTCTCTTAAAAGAGGCTCTCCTCCGAATAAAGAAACCGACTTGCATCCAAGTTCATGGAGCTCTACTGAAAGCTGGGCTATCTTTTCCAGCGGCAGGTCATTTGCTTGATCGAGTGTTGAGGAGGCCAGGCAGTGTTTACAACGTAAATTACAGCGGTCCGTCACACCAAAAGTCACTTTTCTTAATCGCGGGACCCAGGAGATAATATGATCCTCTTCCAAGATAAAGGACCGGCGATTTAATTCCGAAATAAAAGACTGGACTTCTTCCAGCGCCTGATCGGAACTCAATCCATGAAATGTGTTATGAAGATGGTCGGCTGTTTCTTCAGGCTGTTTCCCATTCAACAGGTCCTGACAGATAAGATAGGAGCTGTCATTTAACTCCCACGCCAGATGGGAAAAGGCATCCAAAAGATACGCTGTCTTTCCTCTTTTTTCTATACGGATTCTGCATGGGTTCAGGATCATGGGATCAAACAAAGATGTTCAATTCTTCAGGTTTTTTTTTTATAATCAGCTATGATTTCTTTTATATGCTCGACGTAATTGGCTGCCCCGCCGTCCTGATAACCTGTGACGCCGGCCAATTCTCCCTGCGGGGATAAAATGACGACCGTGGGTAAGCCCTCGATATGATATCTTCCCGCCAATTCCTCATTCTGTTTTTTGAGTTCAGCCGGCTGGGCTTTCCGGCGGGGAAAATCCACCGCCACGCACACAAGATTTTCTGCCGCGTATGAATTAAAGGCGAGCTGACTGAAGACTTCGGCTTCAAGCTTCATGCACCAGCCGCACCAATCAGATCCGCTGAAATCCAAAAGCATGAAACGGCCGGACTGCTTGGCATCAGCGGATGCCTTGGCAAAATCGGTCTGCCAGTCCACAGCCATGCAGTCAAAACAAAATAAGGCAATCACTGCCAAAGCTGACGAAATAATTCTTTTCATGAAACATCTCCTTTCAAATTATATGGTTCCGGAATATCCGGAACGTAAAGGACTCATCAACGAATGCGGCTATTTAAACATATTTGATCCTATATTAAAATATATTTACCACGGAGGACAAGGAGAGCGAGAAAGATGGGACTTTCCGAGTGGTATATGGTAATGATGAAATAAATGAGATTGATCATATCTATTCATTCATGGTTATATACTCATAACCAAATAATTTAATGATTTTTCCCCGTGCTCTCCGTGTCCTCCGTGGTAAAATCAATTTTATATATGCTCCTGTATCTGTCAAGCTACAGGAGTCCAAAACCTGTAGTGGAGGTTTACCGGATTAAATTAACATGAAAAAAAAGCTGACCCAGGACCTGCATATCCACACGGTTTTCTCCGAAAATGATTCCATGGTGGTTCCTCAGCAGACCGTGGAGCTGGTTTCACAGATTGCTCATGCGGACATCATCGGCATCAGCGACCACATTGAAGGGATTCACGGAGAGAGGTTTTCAGCTTACAGGGAAAAAGTGAAAAAATTCGGGTTTCATGCCGGGGTGGAAGTCAGCGGATCGGGATGGATTACCGAAGCTCTGAAGCTGGATGTTGAATATTTTATTTATCACTGCCAGGACAACGCATCGGAATACAATGGCGCTCAAAAACTTCTCTCATCAGGCAAACCGGTCATCATCGCCCATCCCATGGTCATGGGAACGGATTTGAGCAAAATCCCGTCTGAGTCTTACATCGAAATCAACAACCGTTATGTCTGGCAGAACGACTGGAGGAGCAAGCTGGGCCCTTTCTCAAAACGTTTCCGCTTCGTGATTTCATCGGACGCTCATCAGCCGAACTGGCTCAATCAGAACATCGCGCGCCATGTCGCGGCACAGCTGGGAATCAAAGAGAGCCTTTTGCCTTTATAAAAGAAAGAGTTATGAGTGTTGACCCGAAGCCTTATAAGGCGAAGCGGGACGACTTAAGTCGCCCACAGGGCAAGGACAGGATGCCCGCAGTCCAATCACAAGAATAAAATTAGTTTATTTTCGCAGCATAAGCGCAGAAACTCATTTTCCCATTCTCAATTCCACCCCCTTCCGTCTCATCCGTGGTGAATTTATTTCTTTAAAAAATGAACAAAATTGACAAGTATCAGCATGAATCATGAAAAAAATACTGCCCATCTTATTTTTCATTGCAGCGGGATTGTCTGCTTATTTCTATCTGGAGCCTGAACCCGAGGAAGCCGGATCCAAAACGAAAACAGTCATCGATTCCACCACTCCGTTAACATGTTCTCAATGCGACGTAAAATCATCCGTGCCGCCTCCATGCCTCAACTGTATGCTCCATAACAAAATCAGGATGCAGTCCGGCGAAGAACTCGATGGTAAAATCATCAAAATCACAAAGGATAAGGTGATCATTCAGGTCGCTTACGGTTCCATGACCGTGAATAAATCCGAGATCATTTTTGACCTGCCTGAAGAATTGGAGCCGGTGACTGTAACACCTCCAAAAAAACAGGAACAGCCATCCCATGAAACATCCGTTAAGACAGAAGAAAAAATTCCGGAACTGCAGCCCGAAACCCCTGTGGTCAATCTCCCCCTCCCTCCCGCTTCCACTGTCACGCCAAAGACGATAAATAAATGCCTGTCCGGTCACACCTGGATTGCCTACACGCCATCCGTTTATTCACCAGGCTCTGAAAACACCATCAGCGATGAAGACATCAGCTCTGACATGGAACTTTTAATCTCCTGCGGATTCAACGGACTGGTCACGTATTCTTCAGAGAAAAAAATGGCCACTATCCCCCTCATTGCAAAACAGAACGGGTTTAAAGCCGTCATCATGGGAATATGGGACCCGAAAAACCAGGAGGAAATGAATAATGCCATCCAGGCCAAAGATTACGCCGACGCCTATTGTCTGGGCAACGAAGGCCTGCATTTCGCCAGGTATTCATACGATAAACTCATCGAAAAATTACGGGAGTTGAAAAACGCTTCAGGCAGGGCCGTCACGACTTCCGAACCTCTGGATATTGTCCTGAACACGGAATTTCCGCAGGTCATGAAGGAATGCGATTTTTTATTTCTCATCGCCCATTTCTTTTTTGATCCGGATTTGAAAAGCAAAAATCCCCAGCAGGGGGTCCAATGGCTGCTTAGTGTAACAAGGGATGTCAAAGCCAGGGTCTCTTCCAATAAACCGCTGATGCTCAAGGAAGTCGGATACCCGTCAGGAGGGGAAGACTGGGCCAGTGAAAAAAACCAGGACCGTTTTCTGGATTCCATGGAAAACAGAAACGTTCTTTACTGCTGTTTTGAAGCCTTTGACCAGCCGTGGAAAACCGGTGAACCCATCGAACCCTACTGGGGGATTTTCAAGAGGGACAGGACGCCCAAGGAATACGCAAAGCAGCGGATTGAATTATCCAGCAAAAAACGCCGTTACTCGCATAGATAGGATGGGATGATTATCCTTCGCCCAAGGCCTCAAGATCGGCTGAATCTTTTCTTCTTCCGCTGAATAACTCTAATAGATCTCTGAAGTCCGGTTGAACTTCCATACATTTGCCTTCTTAAATATTCTACCGTTGAAATTCTTTCTTCAGGAGTACGATCTAACCAATATAACAAATCCTCTCTGATAGAAGAACCAGAATGGAGATCTTTGATTTTTAATTTTTTTAACTATCATGATTTTACTTTAACATATTTGAAAAATTAAAATACCGCTTGTCTTGTTGAATAGATCCCGTTCTTGTATTCAGGATGGATATCGTGGCTGTCCACTATATCCACCTTGCATGTGAGGTTGCTGTTTTCCAATTCCTCCATGATGAATGCGCGTTTAGTGTCACTTATTCTTGTTTCGCCTTCGATTAAAATATCCAAATCCGAATCAGGCCGGGCGTTTCCCGTCACCCGGGACCCGAATACGAAAACATGAAATTTCGATCCATGAAGATTTTTCCGGATGACGGAAAAAATGAAATCCAAATCCTCCTTTTTTACTCCTGCAACTTCATTCATTCCGGAGTCCCCGTTTCTTCAAATTGTCAATCAAATCATCCACGAGGGCAGGGAATTGTTTCACTTTGTTATATATTCTTTCCGCCTCCATCTCATTATAAACATGGGAAAGAAGATTTCTCGCTTCCACATAGCCAAACCAGGCTTCCAGATCAGAAATAAAATGCTCGGTGAGCGCTTCCCTCCAGATGGGTTTCGGACTGGCGCTGACGTCTGTCCGCCCCATGGCCAATAGACATCTTCTCACTATTTTCCAGGAAAGCTCATACGTATACTCAAACCGTTGAAGCACACCGTCGCGCTCCAATGAATTTTCAACAGGGTGACGAAGCCCTTCCTTCAAGGTGTCCAAAGCCTGTTCCAATGCAGACAGTTCCACTTGTCCAAAAATTTTCATCGATTACCTCTCAATCGGCGTCATATTCAGGCAGGTACAAAGGCACGGTCACGGTGAAGGTTGACCCCCTGCCGTATTGGGAAAAAACCGTGATGTCGCCTCCGTGCAGTTTCATGATGAGCTTTGAAAAATACAGACCGATTCCGCTGCCCTTGGTCCCTTTGGTTGTGAATTTGAACTGAAACAGGTTTTTCAAAGTCTCCTCCGTTATGCCGACCCCGTTGTCCGTTATGGAAATATGCACCATGGTTTTACTCTTTTTTTCTATGGAAATCCGGATCTGGGGATTATCCCTGTGCTCGCAGGCCTCATAGGCATTCCGGATCAGGTTTGTCATGACTTGCACCAGGTTCGTTGTGTCCGCCAGGATCAATATGTCTTTATTGGCATCATTCAAATGATCGCATTCGTATTTTGTCCTGCTTAAATACTGAGTCGTGGCCAGAATGGCGTCATTCATGATGTTCTTGAGATAGACCTTGGTCAAATCCTGCTGTTCCAGGCGTGTGATGCCGCGGGTGGTCTTCAGTATATGGACGATATACTGGGACTGGGTGATGATTTTATCCAGGTAATCCCTCACTTTTTCCTTCATCTGCGTATCTTCGGATTTCTGGATAGACAGTTTTATGACTTCCGATGTCATGGATATGTTGCCGAGCGGGTTTCTGATTTCATGCTCCATGAT